>DASRCU010000209.1:0-31061 GCA_035652955.1 Verrucomicrobiia bacterium
GACCGTTTCCAGAAAAAGTCCCCGGGCGGAGGCAGGCGGCGGCGCGGCGGGTGAGGCCAACCCGGGGCTTTGACGCAGTTTCATTATTGTTAAAATAGCTGATTTTCCAACATAAAAAGAATATATTTTTTAATACAAAAATTGCCCATTTTTGGCCAAAAGAGGGTTGGTTAATTTTCGATCGTTGCTGGACATTGACTCCGAAAGGCGCCTGACGCGCCGGAATGAACAACGAACAAACGAGTCAACATGAAAAAGTTCATAATAGTTGCTGCCATCCTCGGCTGCGGCGCCGTATGGACCGTTTCCGCTGCGGACGCCAAGGCGAACTGGGATTCGCTTTGCGCCAAGTGCCACGGCGCCGACGGCAAGGGCGATACCAAAATTGGCCATATCCTGCACATCAGGGACTTCACCGACGCCAAGGTTCAGGCCTCCTTCAAAGATGAAGACGCCTTCAAGGCGATCAAGGACGGATTGAAGAGTGACGAAGGCAAGACCTTGATGAAGCCGTTCACGAATCTATCGGACGAGGAAATCAAGGCGCTGGTCGCCTACGTGCGCCAGTTCAAAAAGTAAACGGCGTCGAGCCGCACGAAGCATTTCCAACGGTGTCGTCGCCCGTGGCAACCGGCAGGTTGTGCCGGCGGGTGGGGCGCTGGTGCTTGTGGTGTTGACAAAGCTCGGTGTGTAAAAAGCGCATGAATCACGAATCCTCCTCTTCGCCGTCCCGTCCGCCGTCACTCTTTCGTAACTGGACGAGCCTGGCGGGGTTGGTTGTCGCCATCGGCGCGCTGTTTTCGTTTTTCCTGCTGTTCATGCTCGACACGGTGGCCGCCTCGTCCAATCCCTATATCGGGCTGTTGACATATTGTGTGGTGCCGGCGTTTCTGATTGGGGGGATTTTCGTGACGCTTTTGGGCGCCTGGCTGGAGCACCGGAAACGTCGCCGCGCCGGAGCGGCGGTGCCGCGCTTGCAGATTGACCTGGGACGGGCGCGGGACCGGCGCATTCTGGCGACCTTTGTGGTTGGCAGTCTGCTGTTCATCATGCTTTCGGCGGTCGGCACCTACAACGCCTATCATGTCACTGAATCGGTGGCCTTTTGCGGCGAGGTTTGCCACCAGGTGATGAAACCGGAGCTGACCACGCACGATCTGGGGCCGCACGCGCGCGTGGCCTGCGTGCAATGCCATGTCGGCCCCGGCGCATCGTGGTTCGTGAAATCCAAGATTTCCGGCCTGTACCAGGTGTATGCCACCCTGGCTGACAAGTATCCGCGCCCGATTCCCACGCCGATTAAAAATTTGCGTCCGGCGCGGGAGACCTGCGAGCAATGCCATTGGCCGCCGGCCTTCAACGGGAACATTGATCGCACGTTCACCTATTTCGAGGAAGACCGGTCCAATACGCCGTTCTCGGTCCGCCTCCTTCTCAAAGTCGGAAATGGAACAATGACCAATATACCGGGAGGCGGCATTCACTGGCACATCCTGGCGGGCAACACGGTGCAGTACATTGCCACGGACAAGGAACGACAGCACATTCCCTGGGTGCGCATGATTGATCCGGAAGGCGTGGTGACCATATTCAAAGTGCCGGGATTTACCAACGACATTTCCCATTACCAAATCCGCACCATGGATTGCATTGATTGTCACAACCGCCCCTCGCATCGGTTCCTCTCTCCGGACACGGCGGTCAACCAGGCCATGGCGCTGGCCCGGATTGATCCGACAATTCCGTGGATCAAGACCAACGCCGTTTATGCCCTGACCCGGAAATACGCGAACGACGAACAGGCGCGGGACGGCATTGCCACGCTTTTGACGGCCCGTTATCCGGATGACCCGCGCATCCGTCAGGTGATTCCCGTGGTGCAGAAGATTTACGAGGACAATTTCTTCCCGGAGATGAAGACCGATTGGAGATCGCACACCGACAACATCGGGCATATGATCTGGCCGGGATGTTTCCGCTGCCACGACGGCAACCACACGACCGCAGACGGACGCCGCACCATTCAGGGCAACGATTGCAATTCGTGTCACACCATTCTGGCGCAGGGCCGCGGCGCGGAATTGAACGAACTGACCCCCGGCGGCCAGGAATTCAAACACCCCGGCGGCGATTACGAAGGTCTGACCTGCTCCGATTGCCACACGGGCGGACCGTAGCCATGCCGGCCGGGGCGGACGCTTTTTGCCTTCCGCACGGCCTCCCGCCCCCGGCCGCTGTTTCAAGGAGATTTGTCAATGTGTTTTTGGAAAAATTCAATGGTGGCCTGAAGTCCCTCGGCGAAGGCCACGGCGGGCTGAAAACCGGCGGCGCGCAGTTTTTCCAGAGAAGCCAGCGAATGCCGCACATCGCCCGGACGCGGCGCGGCGTGTTGAATTTTGGAGCGTGAGCCGGTCAGACGACAGATGGTTTCGGCCAGTTCGTTGATGGTGATGCGCTGGCCGCCGCCGACGTTGAACACGCCGGTGGCCGGGGATTGCCTGGCAAAAAAATCGTTCGCCGCGGCGACGTCCCTCACAAAAACAAAGTCCCGCGTCTGTTCGCCGTCGCCGAAGATCGTGATCGGCTCGTTGCGCAGCGCGCGAGCAATGAAGCTCGGCACGGCGGCGGCGTATTGACTTTTGGGGTTCTGGCGGGGACCCAAGACGTTGAAGTAGCGCAGGCAGACCGTCGGCAGGCGGCCTTCGTCCGAAAACAGTTGGCAATAAAATTCGCCGTCGAGTTTGGTGATGGCGTAGGGGCTTTTTGGTTCCGGCAGCATGGTTTCGACCTTCGGCACGGCGGGATTGTCGCCGTAAATGGCAGCGGAACTGCTGAAGACCAGTTTCTTCACCTTCGCGCGGGCTGCTTCTTCGAGCACGACGAGCGTGCCCTGCGTGTTGATTTCGTTGCACGCCAGCGGCCGGCGGAGGGATTCGGATACACTGACCATGGCTGCCAGGTGAAAAACAAAATCCACACCCCGCATCGCGCGGCGCACTGCGGCGCGGTCGAGAATGGAAGCTCGAATGAACTCGCATTCAAAGCCGATGAGATTTTGTTTGAAGCCGGAGCGCAGATTGTCGAGCACGCGCACCTCGGCTTTGCCCTGAAAATGTTCGACGAGATGGCTCCCGATGAAACCGGCGCCGCCGGTAACCAGAATTTTCATCCGAGTTTTTCCACCAGTTGGTTCATGCGTTCTTGCTGTTGTTCGAGGGATTCAACCAGTTTGAACTGTGTCCGGCAACGATCAAGATTATGGTTTTCGCGGTGCACCTTGAAATACGTGTCACCGCGGAGGAAATCCGTGAGGAAGCGCAGGCCGGTTTCAAAGGTGATGAGTGTGCCGGCCACGGCCAGCCGCCGCTTCTCATCCGCCGTCAGGAAACCGGCGGTGGCTTCGAGGTAACCGCGGGCGAGGGCTTCGAACATCGGCCATTGGACGGCGACCTTCGTCAGGTCGCGCTCGTCTTCCCTGGCCGGACTGGTCGTCGTGCGCACCAGATCGCCGAAATCATAGAGCGCCAGGCCGGGCATCACCGTGTCCAGATCAATCACGCAAATCCCCCTGCCGGTGGCGTGGTCGAGCATGACGTTGTTGAACTTGGTGTCGTTGTGCGTGATGCGTTCGGGCAGTTGCGCGCCGAGCAGGACGTCGCAGAGCGTCCGGCGCCGCAAGGCAAATTCAATTTCCGGTCGGGCCAGTTTCGCCCGGTTCACAATGTCCTCGGCGATCGCCCGCTCCAGCGCGGCGAATCGCCTGGGCGTGTGATGGAAGTCGGCGATGGTCTCGTGCAGGCGCGGAGCGGGCAGATCGGCGAGCATTTGCTGAAAATGGCCGAAGGCCTTTGCCGCTTCAAATGCCTGACGGGGCGTTTCCACAACGTCGAACGTTCGCGCGTTTTCGATGAAATGGTAAACCCGCCAGAAATTTCCGGTCGCGTCGCGATGAAAGTCGTTCCCGTCCCGCGTTGGAACCAGCGTCAGCACGCGGCGGTCGGCATCCGCTTGGCCGGCCGATTTTTGAGCGAGGTGGGCAGTGACGCGCCGGATGTTTTCCATGAGCGCGGGCGGATTTCGGAAGACATGGTGATTGATCCGCTGAACGATGTAGCGGGCGCGCGTGCCGCCCCCGTCGAAGACGGCGGCGTAGGTGTCGTTGATGTGGCCGCTGCCGTAGGGCGCAGCGCTCAGGAAAATGCCGGGAATCTGGAACTGGCCGGTGATGGCGCGGAGATCGGGGTTCATGGCGATTCCCAGACTTGCACTTCAAACGGCTGCAGGGTGAACGCGTGGGGCTGGCCGGCCCGCAGTTCCACCGGCGGCCGGTTGCGATCCTGTTTCCATGGACTGTGCATGTGGAAAATGCCTCTGGCTCCCACCGGCAGCTCGAACAATTTCGCCACGTCCGCCGTGAACACCGCCGTTTGGTCGTCGGGATTTCGCAGGGTCAGAATCGCTTTGCGCGGCGACCAGGCGGCCCAGCCGTAAATTTCGCCGCGGCCCGGGTCGCCGCCGACCCAGTGTGTATCCACCAGCACGTCGGCGTTGGCGCGCGCCCATTTGGCAGCTTCGGCCAAATCATCCCAGTTCTGTTTGTCCAGCAAACTGGGCGTGATATACAGCTCCTGCAATTGCGTGCCGGAGCCGAAATATTCGCGAACTTCGTCGGCAAAATCCTGGTCCGTGCTGTTGGTCAGGCCCCTGGCATACTTCGCGTAAATGATGCCATGCACCATCAGCGAATTGAGCGGATACAGCGGGGCGCGTCGGACGACGTTGCGATAGGTGATCATGTCACGGTAGGTGATCCACCGCTGGCGCTCGGAGCCTTTGCCGTAAAAACTGTGGTCGCTCTCGCCGCGCCAGGTCGAGTCCACATAAAGCAGCCAGAACGGCGACGGCCAGGTGCCCACGGTCTGGTTGATGTAAAGGTCGGGCCGGACTGCGCGCAGTTCGTCAATCATCCGCAACATCGCGTCGCCGTCGCGGGTGAGGCCGGCCTCGCTGGCCTTCGCGCCGGCAGCCAGGCCGTCGAATTTGAATTCGTTGACGCCGTATTGCCGAATCATCTCCAGACAGATTTGGCGGAAGCGTTGAAAGTATTTTGGGCCGGCGAGCGAGAAGCCGCTGGCGTTGGTTTCGTATCCCAACCGGCTGGCGTATTGGAGCCGTTGCGCCTTCGCCTCTCCGTAACCGCCGAAGGGGGAGAGCCAGACGCCGATGCCGGCGTGAAATTTCGCCGCTTCGCGTTGCAACGGCGTGAAGCCATCGGGAAAACCGCGGTTGAACTGCCAGAGCGTGCGGTTGTCGTCCCAGCCGTCGTCGAAGAGAAAAGAATCCAGCCGCACGCCCCGTTTTTGCACCAGTTCACGGCCCAACGAATCTATCGCATTGAGGCCTTGCGCGGCGGTGTATTTCCGATCCGCCCACGAAATGTCATACCACGAGTTGTAATGCAAAAACGGCCGGCAGGGATGCGCCCGCTCGCGTTCGAGGTAAGCCAGAAAATCACGGCGCAATTGCCCCCGGTGAACCACGCCGAGGACGCAGCTTTGTCTGAGCGTTTCGCCGGATTTCAAAACGGCGTTTCGCAGAAAGCCGCACCGCACCACGCTGTTGGAATCCACGGTGTTTTGGGCCATCGGCTGTTCGTAGCCGAAAAAGAAATTACCGGCGACGACCGGTGAGCCATCCACCGTGCCATCGGTTCTGGCGCCAGGGATTTTTTCATCGAACAAAACAATCTCCTTGACCAGCACGTCCTGGCCGGCGGCGTGCAAGGCCAACTCCTGCCGCAGACAGGTCGAGCCATCGCGCAAAATCACCCGCCACTCGGCGGCGAGATGTTTGGCCGGCGCGGAAAATTCGGCAACCAGCTCCTTGCCGGGAAAATGCTTCGCTGCCACCGGCGAAGCCGCGTCAGGTTTCAGCTTTTCAACCTCCGGCGGCCCGTCGAGTTTGAAATCGGATGATTTCAGGACCGTGCCGTCGCCCAGAACCAGTTGAAAACATTCGCCGGAGAGCGGCCGGGTCTCGCCGGAAAATTTGTCCGTAAGGGAGACCGGCTGCAGATGGCCGTTCTCCACCTTCCAGACCCAGGCGAGGGAGCGGTTTTCAAGCCGTTTGCCGACCGCGGCAGAAGCCGCACGCACCAAACCGCCGCACAGCAAGACGGCCAGCAAAGTTAAAAACCCGCGTCCGACAAACGATCCACGGTCTGACCCGTCAATTGACCTGTGGCCGCCGATGTTTCTCATGGGCATGAATGGTGGCATCGCCAGGAGCGCGCGTCATTTTGATTTGCCTTCAAAGTATTCTTCGATTTCCTCCAGCGTTTTCCCTTTGGTCTCCGGCAGGAAGAAGGCGGCGGTGAGGAAATAGATGACCGTGCAGGCAGCGAAGAAGAAGAACATGGCGGCATAGCCGTATTTGCCGACGGTGGGCAGAAAGACCGCGGCGATGCCGGTGTAAACGGCCTGGTTGATCACCAGCGTGATGCTCATGCCGTTGGAGCGAATGCGCGTGGGCATCAGTTCGGATAACGCCAGCCAGACGCAGACGCCGGGGCCGATGGCAAAAAAGGCCATATACAGATAAAGCAGCAGCGCCGTCAGCCAGCCGTTGCGGGCGTCCGGCACGGGCGTCAGAAAGGCGGCGTCAATTTTCAACGGTGCGCTCCGGGCCGCGTCCCAATTGGCGAACGGATTTTTGAAAAAGGCCGCCACCCTGTTTCCCGGCACGCAATCGTCGCGCTTGAGCTCAATCGGCGTGGCCGCCGCATCGGAGCGGACTGCCGGCGTGGCCGCACTGAAATCGCCGTAGGAGTAAATGACTACCAGCGTGGCGGCCGTGGCCCCTGGAAAGGGGGGAAGGGCCGCTGCGGCCAGCAAATTGGACGCCGTCGAGCCGTTGAGTGGCAGCGTCAACGTTTGGTTCGTGGTAACCAGCGCCTGCACGGCGTCCCTCACGTTCAGGCGCAGTTTTTCGGTTTTGTGAAACAGCAGGCCGACGCAAACCATGGAAACGATGACGCCGCCGGTGCCGAGCGTCAGCAGAAATTTGCGGCCCTTGCGGTCCACCAGCACCACGGCAATGAGGGTGGCCAGGAAATTGACCAGGGTGAACAGCGTGGACCCCCAATGCGCCGGTTGGTCGGCCAGACCGGCCTGAATCAAGATCGTCGTGTTGTAGCCGATGACGGAGTTGATGCCGGTGGCCTGGTTGCACGAGAGAATGATGAGCGCCAGCAAAAAGGGAATGACATATTTGCGTTGCCACAACGAGTCGCGGCTTTTCCGGCCGGGAGTGGAAAGATTGTTTTTTTCCGCGGCGATTTGCTCCATTTCCCGCATTTCCCTTGCCGCCTGTTCCTCCGAACGCGAGCGCAGGAGCGCGGCGCGGGCGGCGTCCTTTTGACCGCGGCGAAACAGCCAGCGCGGTGATTCGGCCACAAACAGGCTGCCGAGAACGAACAAGATTCCCGGCGGCAGGGACACCCAGAAGATGCCGCGCCAGGCGGAGGCCTGCGCCGCGAACAATTTTTGCGCGTCGCCCAGCCTGGCCACCGCGTCCACGCGCCGGCTGAAATACAAGCCGATGAGCGAGGCGGCGCAGATGCCCAGCGTCAGCAGCCATTGAAAGACGCCCGTGCCCTTGCCGCGTTGTCCTGCCGCCAGACATTCGGCCAGATAGAGCGGCGCCACCACACCAATCAAACCCCCGCTGACGCCCTGCAAAATGCGCCCGCACACCAGCGCCCCGTACCCGTGCGCCAGCGCGATCATCGGCACGCTCACCACAAACAGCGCGCCGCTGACAATCAGCATTGTTTTGCGGCCCAGCCCGTCGGCCAGCGCGCCGGCAAAGAGCGTGGAAATCATTGTGCCCAGCGCCACCGCCGCGACAACGAACGAAATTTGTTGCGCATTCAACAGACTGCCGTCCGGAAGCGTGAACGTGGCCTGCAAATACGGCAGCGCGCCGGAAATAATGCCCACGTCCACGCCATACAGCAGCCCGCCCAGCCCCGCCACCAGCAGGAGAAAACGATTGTAAGCGACGCGGGCGGCGGACGCGTTTCCGTTCATGGGCTTTCCCGGCTGAAGAGGCGGCGGTGGGCAGACTGGCTGCAGACGACGCGCCAGTAGCGGCGGTTCTCAAGCAAGTCTCCGAGGTGGTTCATCGGCCCGAAATTAACAAAGACCGGCCGTCAGCGCCATAGCTTGTTTGAAATCAAAACCGCGGCGCGGGCGGGTGTTCGCCACCTCCTTGCCGCGGCTTGTGCCTGGCAGCGGACGGCGGCATACTGAGGTCATGACCCGGCGTTTGACTCCGCTCCGCTTCTGCGCTTTGTTGCTGGGGCTGGCGGCGCTGACGATGCCGGCCCGGGGAACGGTCCTGTGGCAGGAAGCCGGTCCCATTACCGTGTGCGACAATGGCGAAGGCACCGATATTCTGCATGGAGCGGTCCAGCGGGACGAAACCGCCCGGGAGACGCTGTATTTCAAATTCCGCGTCAACCCGCTCTCCGACGCCAGTCGCGAACCTTATCTGGCGGCCTTTCAATTGTTCGAGGGCCACACGCCGCGTCTGGGCGTAGGCAATTCGCTGCAGGCATGGGCTTACAGTGCGTTCAACACCGACGAAACCGGCACGAACAACACCGTGCCTGGGGACATGGATTTGCATTCCGCCAATCCGGAATGGTATCAACCGGTGCCCTACGAACTGCCGCGACGCGGCATCGAACGCACCATCGTTTTCAAAATCCAATTCGTGCCCGGCGGCGACGATCTGGTGACGGTATGGGTCAACCCCAATCTGCATCCCGGCGCCACGGATGAAAACCAGCCGGCCAGCCTGACCACGCGGTTCAGCGCGCGCTGTTCGTTCAATCAAATTCACCTGCGGCACGAGGGCAAAGGGCCGGGCTGGGTGTTCAGCGATATGGCCATTGCCACCTCGTTCAACGACTTCATCATTGAACGGTTCTGGCAGACGTGGTGGTTTCGGTCGCTGGCGGCGCTCGGCGTGTTCACCGGCGTAGGCGCCGGCGTGCGCCTGGTGGAAAAACGGAAATTCCAGCAGCGGCTCCGACGCGCCGAACAGGAACACGCCCTGGAACGTGAACGCGCCCGCATCGCCCAGGATTTGCACGACGAACTCGGTTCGACCCTCACGCGGCTGTCGTTGTTGAGCAACCTCATCAAGGCCGACAAGGACCACCCCGAACAGGTCGCCGCCCATGCCGATAAGTTGTCGCAAGCCGCCGACCAGACCGTGCGCGCGCTGGAGGAAATCGTCTGGGCCGTGCGCCCCGGCAGCGACACCCTGCAAAGCCTGGCCGATTACATCGCCCATTTTGCGAACGAGCTGTTCGACGGCCATTCCACGCGATGCCGGCTGGATTTGCCCCCTGATTTGCCCGCGCTGACGTTGCCACCGGACCTGCGTCACAACATTTTCCTCATCGTCAAAGAAGCCTTGACCAACGCGCTCAGACACGCCGCCGCCCGCGAAGTCCAGGTGCAGGCCAAAGTCTCCGATTCCACGCTGGAAATCCAGGTGCGGGATGACGGCCGGGGATTCGATCCGGCGTCGCAAGCCGAGGGCCGGCGCAACGGCCTGGGCAACCTGCGCCGCCGGGCCGCGGCCATCGGCGGGATCCTGGATTTGCACAGCGCCCCGGGCCGGGGAACAATCCTCACCTTGAAGGTCCGTTTGCCCCGCGCGCCGGAGGAGTGAATTCGAGGAAAAGGAAAATCCTTCGGCGGGCGCGAGTCGGGAGCCGTTTCGCCGACTCGCAATCATTACACTTGACAGAACCCGTCGAGCGCCTCCTTTCCCGGGGTTTGGCGGCAACCGAAAAGTTGCGGCCAACCCAGCAGGGGTTGTTTTCAAGGTCCGCATTGAGTTTCAAAGGCCGGAACCGCATATTCGTGCGGTGGCGTGACCGCCGCAACCGGGGTATTTGCCGGTTGTGGTTGTCGCCCTTGCTCCAGAGATGCCGATCAAAGTGGCCATTGTGGACGACGACGAAGGCATTCGCGCCGGCTTGGCGGCGCTCATCCGCCGCGCACCCGATCTGAAACTGACCGGTGATTACGCCAACGCCGAGACCGCTCTGAAAGAAATTCCGCGCCATCCGCCGGATGTGGTGCTGATGGACATCAATCTGCCGGGCGTGAAAGGCGTGGAATGTGTCCGGCAATTAAAGACCGCACTGCCGGCCGTGCAATTTTTGATGTTGACGGTTTATGAGGACAGCGACTCGCTGTTCAACTCGCTCAAGGCCGGTGCCAGCGGGTATTTGCTCAAACGCACCGCCTCGGCAAAATTACTCGAAGCCATCCGCGACGTTCACGCCGGCGGCGCGCCGATGACGCCGCAACTGGCGCGGCGGGTGGTGCAGTTCTTTGCGCGACCGGGCTCGGACGTCTCGGAGTTGTCAAAGCTCACGCCCGGAGAACGGGAATTTCTCAATCAACTGGCCAATGGTTACGCCTACAAGGAAATTGCCGACCGCATGGGCATCAGCATTGACACCGTGCGCAGTTATGTGCGGACGGTTTATGAAAAACTCCACGTCCACTCCCGCACTGAAGCGGTGGTGAAGTATCTGCGCGGATGAGACCGGAAATGGTTGGGATGTCGCCCGTGCCGTTTGCATACGGCCTTCTCAACGGCGGCAGCCCTCGGCCGTGGCAAAAGCTTCGGTGCCGCCCCGCCGCCCGGCCAAAACAAGCCGCGCGGTTTTACCAAAATGCAAAGTCCGCCCGGCCAAAATGGTGTATCGCTCTGTTTGAAAAGCCGCCTTGCTCCGCAGGCAAAGCAACGCCGTCTTACGCGCCTGGCAGCGCCGTTTCCACCGATCAGCAGATTGGCCGAACGATCGGGCTGTGGCTTCAAAGACCAGGCAGGGTTGTGCCCGAATTGTGCGCCCGCACAAAGATGCGGTGGAATATTCTGTAACGCCAGATTAGGCTGCGGGTGAAATCCGCGACCGGCGCCGTTGGGACTTTCCGGCCTGCCGGTCAACCACTGAGACACCATGAACGTTATGAAATCTTTGATGCCCCTGTCGCTCGTCGCGGCGTTGACCGCCATCGCGGTGTTCACTTCCCCGGCCCAATCCTACTATCTGGCCGGTGACTTCAACAACTGGAATGCGGGCGCCGATCCAATGGCCGGCGGCCCGGTGCAGTATGATTTTACCATCACCAACCAGACGCCGGGAGGGTATGGACAGATTAAGGTGACCGACGGTACCTGGAACAATTCCTGGCCGGCCAACAATGTGGTGATCCGGTATGACGCGAACGGTTCAGCCACCATTCATTTTTATCCCGGCAACGCCACTGACGGCTGGCTGCCGCTGGCCAACCGCATCGGCTACGACGACCCCGGCAATTTGAGCTGGGGAATTGCCGGAGATTTCAACGGCTGGAACGGCACCAATAATTTGCTCCTGCCGCTGGGCAATGGCGTTTATTCCAACAGCATCGTGGTGGCCACCGCGGGCACTTTCGGCTTTAAATTTCAATCGCCGCCGGGAAGCTGGACCAACATTTATTTCGGCTCGGATTTTGGCGCGAATGATCCCAACGGCACTTACACCACCACCAATTCGCCACAAACCGTGCCGGTGGTTTTAGACCTGCCGCGCGGCCGTTACTTTATTGGCAACCTGGCACCGTCGCCGGTAACCAACACGGTAATTTTCGCGGTGGACATGACCTATCAAATTCAAGCGGGCAATTTCCATCCGGGTTATTCGGTGTATGTGTCCGGCGATTTTAATGGCTGGCCGTCACCCGGCTCCGGCGCCGGTTTGGCTTTGGTTAATGAGCCGCCTTACAATGGCGGCAGCAACACCAACATTTGGTACGGCACCAACACGTTTGTGGGGCTGCCCGGCGCCGCCGCGGCCCAATACAAATTCACTCAAAACGATCCGGCCGCGCCCAACAGCGGTTGGGAAACCTCCAATAATCGAACCTTAACGCTGCTGGCCACGAACGGGACGTTGCGGCTGCCGGTGGTGGCGTTCAGCGATGTTTATCCCTCCGATGTGCTCAGCGCGCCGACGCCGGTGTTCTTCAGCGTGAATATGACCAATGCGGTGGGAACCGATGGACATCATTTCGATCCCGGCGCGGACAATGTCTATATCAACGGCCAGTTTGCCAACTGGTATGCGTGGGCCGGCGGCATCAACCCTGCCCCGGCCCCGCCCGGTTATCAGATGATCGAGCAGGGGTTGACGCTCATTTACACCAACACCATCATTCTGCCCGCCGGCACGCCGATTGCCTTTGATTACAAATACGGCATGGACCCCGGCGGGGTGAATGGCGGGCCGCTGGATGACGAAGCCGGTTACGCCCAAAATCACCATCGCGTGGTGCGCTCGACCGCGTTGAATCCCTATCCGCTGGCCACCGACACCTTTGGCGATCAATACGCCGAACCGCTCTTTTCGGCCTCGAACCCCGCCGGCGGCAATTTGCAACTGGGCGCGCCGTCCAACGGCGTCGTTCCCGTGACATGGCTGGGCCGGCCCGGCGCGCATTTGCAAACCGCCACCCGTGTGAGCGGGCCTTGGCAGGATTTGCCGGAAACGGACGGCACGAATTGGACGACGGGTTACGTCTCGACTAATGGCTTCGTGAGCCTCACCAATTGGCCGGTGGCCAACCAGGCGTTTTTCCGATTGATTAAGCCGTAAAGGAAAAAAGCGGTTCACGGATAAAATTGAGAAATTCATGTACCGAACACTCGTTCAAGCGGTTCGAGGTGACGCTGTCAGACTCTCGCCGGCGCGCCGCCCCGTCGCCGGCTCCATCTCCTCTTGTCCTGGCGCTCTTCTGTCATCCGGCGGTTTCACTTTGATTGAACTGCTGGTAGTGATCGCCATCATTGCCATTCTGGCGGCCATGTTGTTGCCGGCGTTGAATGCCGCCAAGACGCGGGCGCTGGCCGCCGCCTGCATGAGTGACAAAAAGCAGTTGGGTCTGGCGTGGTTGATGTATGCCGGCGACAACCAGGAGCGGCTGGCCATCAACAGTGATCCGCATGTTCACAACACCACTTTTTATCCGGTCGGTACGGCCAATCCGTCCTGGATTGCCGGCACCATTGACTGGGGCACCGGCCAGAACAACACCAACATTGACTACCTCATTAACGACAAATACTCCCTGCTGGGACGTTATCTGGGGCGTTCCGCCAAAGTGTTTGCCTGCCCGGCGGCAAACTACGTCAGCCCGGCCCAAGGCGCCCTGGGCTGGGATCATCGCATGCGCAGTGTGGCCATGAACGGCGCCATTGGCGACGGCGACAAATACCAGGAACCGTCCAATCCCTTCGGCTGGACCCAGTGGTACGTGGCCAAAACCACCAGCAGTTTTCACACGCCGGGTCCGAGCGACGTGTGGGTCATCAGCGATGAACATCCCGACAGCGTGGACGACGCGCTCATGTACACCTCCTCTTACGCGACCAGCTCGTTTACCGAACTGCCCGGCAACCAGCACGGCGGCGCCTGCGGTCTGGTCTTTGCCGACGGCCATGCCGAAATTCACAAATGGGTGGATACCGTCATGACCACTCATCTCCGCGTCAGTTACACCGTCGTCCAACGCGTCCCGTGCAGCCTTAGCGATAGAGACATGCTCTGGCTGGCGGCGCATACGCCGCAAAATTGATTCCATCGTTGACCGCGGCAGGAGTCGCTCCGCATCCGCACGGGCAAGCGATGACGCCGAGGCGAGGAAACGGCCATCTTCAATTTTTCATGATGCACTCCAACCTTCCCCCAGCCGGCGTTGCCCGGCAGACGGTGCCGCCGCCCCATCGTCCACGTCCGCCCGTTTTGCGGCGGGGCGGGCGTGACCTTTGGCGTCCGGCCAAACTGCTGATTTTTTTCCTGATTGTTGCCGGCTGTCTGTCTTCCGGCAGCGCGGCCTTCGCAGACGAAAATTTTTCCGGCCGTCCGGCCCTGCCGGCTCCGACCTGGCTGCGGGAGGGTGTTATCTACGAGATTTTTCCGCGCGATTTTTCGCGGGCCGGCAATCTCAACGCTGTCACCGCGCGGCTGGACGAACTGCAACATTTGGGCGTAACCATTCTTTGGCTCATGCCCATCCATCCCATCGGCGAGAAATTTCGCAAAGGCGAGTTCGGCAGCCCGTATTCCGTCCGTGATTATTACGCGGTGGATTCGCATTACGGGACGCTCGATGATTTCAAAAGGCTGGTGGCAGGAGCGCATCGCCGCGGCATGAAAGTTCTCATGGATTTGGTCGCCGACCATACGGCGTGGGACAGCGTGATGATGACCAATCGCGCGTTTTACAAACACGACGCCAACGGAAAGCTTCTGCCGCCGGTGCCCGAATGGACCGACGTGGCCGGGTTGAATTACGCCAACCCGCAACTGCGCGATTACATGATCCACATGATGGAATACTGGGTGCGCACCAGCGACGTGGACGGTTTCCGCTGCGACGTGGCCTACATGGTGCCCACCGATTTCTGGATTCAGGCGCGCGCGGCCCTGGAAAAAATCAAGCCCGACCTCGCCCTGCTGGCCGAGGCGAGCCAGCCCGAATTGCTCGCCACCGCCTTCAACATAGACTACGACTGGCCGTTGATGGCATCGCTCAATCGCGTGCTGATGGACAGCGCGCCGGCCAGCGATCTGGAAGTTACCTGGGAAAAAATGCGGCGGGAATTTCCGCAGGGCGCGCTGCACATGCAAATCTCCGACGACCACGATGAACCCCGTGCCGTGGCGCGCTTTGGCATCCAGGGTGCCCTGGCGGCTTCGGCGCTCATGTTCACCCTTGACGGCGTGCCGCTGCTTTACAACGGCATGGAAGCGGGCGACGCGACGGAGTCCGGCGACCCGGCGCTGTTCGACAAACTCACCATTTTCTGGCATCCCAAGGGCCGCCCGCCACTGCGCCAGATTTACCGCGGCCTGATTGCCCTGCGCAAAACCCACGCGGATTGCTTTTGCAACGACCGGGTGACCTGGCTTACCAATTCGGCGTCGAAGGACGTCGTCAGTTTTCTCCGCTCGGGCGGCCGGGATGAATTTCTGGTGGTGATCAATTTTTCCAATCGGCCTGTCGCCGGCCGCGTGGATGTCAAAAACGGCGCGGAATTCCAGCCGGTGCCCGTTCCGGGGATGCCGTATCCTGATTCAGATGCCCTGCCGGAATTTCGATTGAAGGGTTTCGCGTGGCGAATTTATCACCGCAGCCTGGCAAAATAAGTCTGGAGTGCAGCCGGAAGCCAAACGCCATGCCGCCTTTGGCGGGTGGGTTTCAGAGAAAATGGTCAGTCACCTGCCGGCGAAAGCGGCGTCGCCGTTGCACTCCGTCACTACCGTCCCCAAAAAATCCCATTCATTTCATCTTCGCCATTGACGGCGCGTTGACCCATTGCGTCAGCACGGCAGCCAACAGCAAAAACGCGCCGCCGGCCATTACCGCGTGGACCAGGTTGCCGTGCAAAACGCGTTGCACCAACGGCCCGAAGGTGAGCGAAGCCAGGATTTCCGGCAGCACGATAAAGAAGTTGAAGAGGCCCATGTAGAGGCCCATTCGCTCCGGCGGCAACGCGCCGGCCAGAATCGCGTAAGGCATGGAGAGGATTGAAGCCCACGCCACACCGCCCAGCCCCAGCGCCAACAGCAGCCAGTTTTTTTGCTCTTCTCCATGAACAAAGCCGATGCCGAGCAGGCCGAGCCCGCCAAGCGCCAGGCAGATTCCATGAATTCGGCGCCGATCGAATCGGTTCGCCGCGGCCATCAACACGAAGGCCGCCGCGAACGTCACCGCGTCCTTGAGCGAATAACAAACGCCCGCCCATTCGGCGCCGCGGTGGAACAATTCGGAATGGGGATCGCTGGCGCCGAAAATGACCGGCACGGCGTTCGAAAAATGCAGCCACATGCAGAAGAGCCCCAGCCAGGTGAAAAACTGCACCAGGGCCAGCCGCCGCATGGTGCCGGGCATGTCGCGCAGCGCGGAAAAGATTTCGCCGAGGAAACGTCCCAGGCCGGCGGTCGCCGATTTTTGGCGACGGAAAGTTTCGAGATTTTCCGGAGGATATTCGTCGGTGGACAGAACCGTCCACAGCACTGCGCCGAGAAACACTGCCGCGCCGGCGTAAAACGAAATTTTCACATTCAGCGGAATGGCGCGGTCTGCGCCGGTGTCGCTGCCGACGCCGAATTCATTTTTCAAAAGCCACGGCAGTATTCCGGCCAGCACCGCGCCGGCGCCAATGAAAACGCTCTGCATGGCAAAGCCCGCGCCGCGTTGTTCCTCCGGCAGTTTGTCCGCCACAAAGGCGCGAAACGGCTCCATGCTGACGTTGATGCTCGCGTCAAGAATCCACAGCAGTCCGGCGGCCATCCACAATGCCGAACAATTCGGCATGGCCACCAGCGCCAGCGAACTGAAAATCGCGCCCGCCAGAAAATAGGGGCGGCGCCGCCCGAGCCGCCCCCAGGTGCGGTCGCTCAGGGCGCCGATGACGGGTTGGACAAGGAAACCGGTCAGCGGCGCGGCAAGCCAGAGCAGAGGGATTTGGTTGTCCGAGGCGCCGAGGTATTTGTAGATCGGCGACATGTTGGCCATTTGCAGTCCCCAGCCGAATTGGATGCCCAGAAAGCCGAAGCTCAGGTTCCAGATTTGCCGGAAAGACAGGCGCGGTTTTTGCATGGCGCAAGAGAACGTTTCAAAAGGCGATTCGCGCCGGTCATAGTAGCCGGGTCGGCTGGAACGTTGCTCCCGCATGTTTGTGCTGTGAACGCCGGTGCCCGGACGGCCGGGGTCGCGGGTTGCTTGAAGAGGGCGAGCGGAGCATATTCAAGGCGGTATGCATCTGAATCCGGGTTATTTCAGCCAGAGTTTTCTGCTGGCCAATTGTCTTTGGGGCGGTGTGGCCAGCGGTTATTTGATTTACGGTTGGCGACAACGGGCGCTCATCCCCTTTCTCGGCGGCGTGGCAATGGGAGCGGTGAGCTTTTTCGTTGTCAGCGCGCTGTGGATGTCGCTGGGGAGCCTCGCCGTCATCTTCGCCGTCTGGTGGCTTTGCAAACAGGGATATTAATCCGAAAACGACTTCAGCGATTCAACAATGCCGTCACCCGCGCCACGTCTTCCGGAACATCCACTCCCACGCTCTCGTAATTCACGGTCACCACGGCGATGGGAATGCCGTTTTCCAGGGCGCGCAGTTGTTCCAATTTCTCCGCGTTTTCGAGGGGCGAGACCGGGAATTGCACCAGCCGCAGCAGCGTTTCACGCCGGTAGCCATAAATGCCCAGATGCTTCAAAAAGGGAAAGGCCGCCAACTGCTCGGTCGGCGAGCGGCCGGCGGCTTCGCGCAGATACGGAATCGTGCGCCGCGAGAAATACAGGGCGCGGCCGGCGGCGTTGACGACCACCTTGACGATGTTTGGATTATCCAATTCTGCGGCATTTCGGAGGCGTGTGGCGGCGGTGGTCATGGGGCAATCCGCCAGCGCGGCGGCCACCGCATCAATGACCGCCGGCTCAATCAACGGTTCGTCGCCCTGAATGTTCACCACCGCGTCATGGGAAATTCTGGCCGCCGCTTCGGCGACGCGGTCCGTTCCGCTGGGATGATGCGGCGAGGTCATTTCCACGCGGCAGAACTTTCGGGCCACACCGGCGATGCGTTCGTCATCCGTGGCCACGAGGATTTCGGAAAGCGCCCGGGCTTTCCGGCATTGCTCGACAACGCGCTGGAGGAGCGGTTTGCCGGCAATAAGCGCCAGCGGTTTGCCGGGAAAGCGGGTCGAGGCGTAACGCGCCGGGATGATGCCTGCGATGTTCACGCCGGAGATTAAGCCACAATTCCCGCGGACGCGCCACGACGATTCGGCGGGCGGCTGCCGCCGGTGAGGGCCGTCGGACACCGGAACCTACCGCCGGGCCGCCAGGGATTGGACATAGCGTTCGATGCGCTGGCCGGCCTCGACGAGTTGTTCGTAACCGGTGGCGAAACAGGCGCGGCAAAATCCCGCGCCGTTGGCGCCAAAGGCCGTGCCGGGAACCATCGCCACTTTTTCGGTCTGCAGCAGTCCCAGCGCAAACTCTTTTTCGTTCAGACCGGTCGCCGAAATGTCCGGGAAGGCATAGAACGACCCGCGCGGGCAGTGGCATTTCAAGCCGATTTCGTTGAAGCGGCGGACAATGAAATCGCGGCGGCGATGGTATTGATCGCGCATTTTTTTCATGGCGTCCTCGCCGCGGGTGAGGGCTTCCAGGGCGCCTTCCTGACTGATGATGGAGGCGCACATCATGGAGTATTGATGCACCTTCATCATGGCCTCGATGAGCGTCGCCGGGCCGCAGGCGTAGCCGATGCGCCAGCCGGTCATGGCAAAGGCTTTGGAAAAGCCATGCAGAAAAATCGTTCGCTCCTTCATGCCCGGAACGGCGGCGATGCTGACGTGTTCGCCGTCAAAGGTCAGTTCGGAATAAATTTCGTCGCTGAGCACCAGCAGGTCTTTTTCCCGGACAAATTGCGCGATGGCCTCGATCTGTTGGCGGCTGCACGTGCCGCCGGTGGGATTACAGGGCAGGTTAAGCACCAGAATTTTGGCGCCGGGTTGCCAGGCGGCCTGCAGCGCCTCGGCGGTGAGCGCGAAATGGTCCCTGGCAAACGTGGGCACCGGCACCGCCACGCCGTGCGCCAGGGTGATGCTCGGATGATAGCTGACGTAACACGGCTGGTGAAACATCACCCGGTCGCCGGGATTGATCAAAGCGCGAAAAGCAAGGTCCAACGCTTCACTGACGCCGACGGTGACCAGAATTTCGTCGTCAGGCCGGTAGGCCAGCGAGAAATGTTTTTCGAGATATTTGCTGATGGCGCGGCGCAGTTCAATCAGGCCCAGATTCGAGGTGTAATGCGTGCGGCCTCTTTCCAGCGCGTAGATGGCAGCTTCGCGGATGTGCCAGGGCGTGTCGAAGTCTGGCTCGCCAATGCCAAGCGAAATCACGTCCTTCATCCTGGCGACGATTTCAAAAAAATCGCGGATGCCTGACCTGGGCAGGTTGACAACGTGCCGGGCAATGAAACGGGAAGTGTCCATGAGACGGAATCTCAAATTTCAGATACGATGGGCGCCGGGGTTCAAGGGGCGACCTTAAGCCGCTCGTTTTCCTCCGGTTTGGCTTCCATCAGGAAACCTTGTTCCTTGTAAGCGCGGAGCAGAAAATGTGTGGCGGTGGACAACACGCCTTCCAGTGTGGCGAGTTTTTCGGAGACGAACGCCGCCACTTTTTGCAGGCTGGCGCCGTTGACGAACACCAGCAAATCGTAACCGCCGGACATGAGATAACACGACTCCACCTCGTCGAAACGGCTGATGCGTTCGGCCAGGCGGTTGAACCCGCCGCCGCGCTCAGGGGTGATGCGCACTTCGATGACCGCCCGCACCATGGCGGCGTCCTCGGCGGCCAGATTCAGCACCGGGCGCCAGCCCAGCAGCACGCGCTGCTGCCGCAATTCATCGAGTTGCCGGTTCACTTCGGCTTCGGACAGATGGAGCACCTGCGCCATTTGCGCCGTGTTCAAGCTGCCGCCTTCCAGCAGCAATTTCAGAAGCGGTTTCATGCAGCCCTCAACATTGCAGAATCCGGCGGGAAATCCATACAAAATTGCCACGGCCGGTGAAGGCCGTCGCTGCTCACAGCCCGGCGGCCTGCGGGCGTTGCCGGGAAAATGAAAAACCGGAAGCCGGTCGCCCGGCCTCCGGTGGCTCGAATTCATCGAGTTTCAAAACGACCAGTTTACAATCGGAAAGCCCTTGGCCAGCTTGTCCGGGAAGTCATCAAACCAGGGGTTTTCATGGATGACGTTCACCAGGCCGATTTGCACGCCGTTGAGTTTTTCGGCGTAGTTGACCACGCCGAATTGCAGGCCGTGAGCGTCCTGCGCCACATTCACCAGGCCGGACTCCAAACCTTTGAAGTAGCCTTCGTCGTAGTTCACCCAGCCATCCTGCCACCCGATAAAGCTGGTCTTGGTGTGATTGACCAGGGCCCATTCCACACCCGTGTAGGAGTCGGCGTAATTGTAGAAGAAGGCCCAACTGAACCCCTGGCTGTCGCCGGTGCTGCCGTTGACGAAGCCGAGGTTGAAACTGTGCTGCGGGTTCTCGCCCCAAATGTCCAGCGACACGCCGTGGATGGAGGTGGTTCTGGGATGAAGGGCGATGTCCGGCGTCAGCGAGAGCTGAAATCCGGCGGTGGCTTCCGTTTGCGCCACGGCTTGACCGCACAGAGCGGTGTTCATGAGGACCGCAGTCGCGGCCGCTCCGGCGAAGGTGAAGATTCGTTTCATAATTTTAATTTGGTTCTCTCGACAACCCAGTCTCGCCGGTTGGCGCCCCAATAGCAACTTCTTTTCTCGGCCAGCAACCGAATGCCATCCAGCGCCGCCGGAACGTATTCTCCGGCTGGAACACTCCGCCCGCCGGAATTCGCAAAAAGAAAATCGCCCCCCGGCTGCTCCTGCCGATTTTCAAACCCGCCGGGCAGAAGGGACCGGCCCTGCGCCGGCGGCGTGTCCTCATTGTTTTTTCGGCAGGGCGCTGGTGCCGGCATAGACGGCGTTTTTGCCGAGAAGCTGTTCGATGCGGAGAAGCTGGTTGTATTTTGCCAGCCGGTCGCTGCGGCTCAACGAGCCGGTCTTGATCTGCCCGCAATTCGTGGCCACGGCGATGTCCGCAATGGTCGAATCCTCCGTTTCGCCGGAGCGGTGCGAGATGACGCAGGTGTAGGCGTGCGTTTTGGCCAGCTCCATGCAGTCCAGCGTTTCGGTGAGCGAGCCGATTTGGTTGACCTTGATCAAAATCGAGTTGGCAGCGCCGACCTCAAACCCTTTGCGCAGGAACTTCGGGTTGGTCACAAAAACGTCGTCGCCGACCAGTTGAATCCTGTCGCCGAGTTTTTGAGTCAGTTTGGTCCAGGTCGCCCAATCGTTCTCGGCACAGCCGTCTTCGATGCTGACAATCGGGTATTTGTTGACCAGGCGGGCGTAGAAATCCACCAGGTCGTCGCCGCTGACCGTCTCGCCGGTGCTTTTCTTGAAAGTGTATTTGCCGTTGCCGGAGTAGAATTCCGACGACGCCGGATCGAGCGTCAGGTAAATGTCCTTGCCGGCTTTGTATCCGGCCTCCTTGATGGCCTGCAGAATGGTTTCAATCGCCTCCTCGACGCTGCCGAGTTTGGGCGCGAACCCGCCTTCGTCGCCCACGGCGGTGCTGCAGCCTTTTTTCTTCAAAACCGACTTCAGGGCGTGGAAGGTTTCGGTGATGGCGCGCAAGGCTTCGCTGAACGTGGGCAGCCCCAGCGGCATGATCATGAACTCCTGGAAATCAATCGGCGCATCCGAATGCGCCCCGCCATTGATAACGTTGGCCATCGGCACGGGCAGCACTTTGGCGTTTGGCCCGCCGAGGTATTTGAATAACGGCAAACCGAGCGCGGCGGCGGCGGCCTTGGCGTTGGCCAGGGAAACGGCCAGGATGGCGTTGGCGCCGAGCCTGGACTTCGTCTCGGTGCCGTCGAGCTGGAGCATGGCGGCGTCCACTGTCAATTGATCGAAGGGGTCCAGGCCGATCAGTTTGGGGGCGATGATTTCGTTGACGTTTTTGACCGCCTTCCGCACGCCTTTGCCAAGGAACCGTTTTTTGTCACCATCGCGGAGTTCGAGGGCTTCGTTTTCGCCGGTGCTGGCGCCGGAGGGCACTGCTGCGCGGCCGGTCGCGCCACCGCCAAGCGTCACATCCACTTCCACCGTCGGGTTGCCGCGCGAATCGAGAATTTCGCGCGCCAGAATGTTTTCGATTTTGGGCATAAAACGGCAGCCATGATAAAACCCGCGCGCGGGGAGTCAAGCAACGGAGGAGCCGGGAAGAGCGATTTCAGCGGCGCTAACGCGACGCATCAGCCGATGGATTTCCGCTTCCGGATTTTTGCTCCAGTGCGTCAATATGTTTTTGAATGGCTTCCGGTTCCGGCGAGGCCAGTTGAGCCTGTTTCCAATGGGCGATGGCGGCGTTGGTGTTGCCGGCCTTCTGCTCCAGCAGCGCCAGATACGTGTGGAGCTGTTCATACATGAAGCGCGTCTCGAAATTTTCATTGGCGCGATTGAGCTTTTCGGCCAAAGGTTTGTCGCCGGTCTCCCTTTGCCAACTGTTCAGAGCGGCCTGCCAGATGAAACGGGCCCGGGTCAGGTCATGGTCTTGCTCGAAATAAATGCGGCCCAGTTCAAAGAGCAATTGAGGATTGCCGGGGAGATGACGCAGGCCTTCGCGCAAAAAAGCCTCTGCTTCGTGCGGATGTTTCATGCGCTCGCCCAGCCAAAAAGCAGTGACGACGTAGGTTTCCGCGCGGTCGGGGTCCAGCGCCGCCGAGATGCGCAGCCAGGGCAGAATTTCCCGCACCTGGCCGTCGCTGCGCCCGCCCAGTTCCGGTTCAAACGCCGATTCGGCCCCGCCACTGTCCAGATGCGTGTGGACGGACGGATAAAAATGCCGGCTGAAGGCGTCAAAAAAATCCAGTGGCGGCCCCAGAAAATTTTCCTCGTCGCCCTGGTTCCGATCCGGCGCCGCGCCGCTGTCGGCGGCAATGTGCTCGGTGCGAAACGCTGTGCTGTGGTCGAAGATCGAAGGGTAATAGCCGCTGTGAAAATACACGTCCGCCTCGCGAAAAAACATCGGCGCCAGCAATTTCTGGCCGGTGCCGATCATCACTTCCAGCGGATCGAGCGTCTGGGCGCGGTTGCCGGGCCAAGTGATGAACCAGCAATCCAACCGCGCCGCCAGGCCGGCGCACAGCACCAGCAACAACCCCAGCAACAAAACATACGGTCGCGCCGTTTTCATCCTCACAACACTTTTTTGCGGAAGACGAGCCACGAGGCCAGCAGCAACAACGCCGTGTAGGCCGCTGCGTAGCCGACGGCGATGGCCCAGATGCCCCAGGCAATCGGCGGCCAGTCGTGCACCACCAGCGAGCGCACGTCAAACAGTTCCAGATGCGGAATGACGTAATACAGTCCGGTCAGCAGCGTGCCATTCAATTCGTTCATGCCCAGGGCGATTTTGTGCAGGTGCCGTCCCAAAATGAAAATGGCCACCACCACAATGGCGGTGATGGTGAGGTTGGACGACACGGCGGTGAAGACCAGCGAACCGAGCAACGTCATGGCCACCACGATGGCCAGCATCGCCCAGTGCAGCGTGGCCAGTTGCGCGTAATTGATTAGCGGCAACTGATGCTCGCGCGTCATGTCCACGCAGCCGAAGAAGATGTAAAACACCAGCAGGGCCGCCCCGCAGGCCAGCCAGCAGCCGAGCCATTTGCCCAGCAGAATCTGGCCGCGCGTGACCGGTTTGGCCATCAGCGGAAAAATTGTGCGCGACTCCCGCTCCGCCGGAATCTGCCGCGCCGCCGCCCCCAGCGCGATGAACAGCGATGAGGCCCAGATCAAAAACAGGCACACATCCTTGAGATAACGCACGATCCGCGCGTCGTTGAAAAACGTCACCGACCCCATCAGCGCCGTGATGAGCACGGTGACGATGAACAGCACGTAAAAATCCCGCCGCCGATACATTTCCAGCAGCACCACGCCGGCAATGGCAAACGTGTTTCTCATGCGATGAGCGCTCCCGCCGGCGCCCGGCTTTCCTCCGGTGCCGCGCCGACCACCTTTAGAAACACCTGTTCCAGGCTGGAGGTTTGATACTGCCGCGCCAGATCGGTCACGCGGCCTTCGGCCTTCAATTCGCCGTCGGCGATGATGACCACGCGGTCGCAAACCGTCTCCACTTCGCCCAGCTCGTGCGAGGAAAAGAAAACGGTCTTGCCCTCGTTTTTGAGGCGCTGGATGATGCCGCGCACTTTCATGCGGCCCAGCGGGTCCAGACCGCTGGTCGGCTCGTCCAGAATCAATAAATCCGGGTTGTTGATGAGCGCCTGCGCCAGGCCGACGCGCTGTTGCATGCCTTTGGAGTAGGTTTTGATCAGCCGTTTGCGGGCCGGTTCCAGTTCCACCAGTTTGAGCACCGTATCAATCCGCCGTTCCGCCTCGGCGCCCGCCAGGCCAAAGATGCGCGCATAAAACCGCAGCAGTTCCTCCGCCGTGAGAAATTTGTAGTAATAGGTCATTTCCGGCAGGTAACCGATGCGCTGGCGCGCGATGGGCTGGCGCACGTCAATGCCAAAAATTTCCGCCCGCCCGCTCGTGGCCTGCACAAAGCCCAACAGCACATTGATGGTCGTAGTCTTGCCCGCGCCGTTGGGACCCAGAAAACCGAAAACCTCGCCGGCGTTCACGGCCAGATCCAGCCCGTGCAGGGCCACTTTTGCCGGCTTGCGGAATTCGCGGCTGGCAAATTCAACCCGGAGCTTTTCCGTTTTCAAAATGACACTCATGCGCCGCCCCAATTTTGACAAATCCGTCCCATGCTGGTTCAAAAACGCCGCCCAGTCAATGCCGCCCCGCCAAACCCGGCAGGGACGCGCCGCGCGCGCGTCCGGCCAATCCACCCCTCTGTCAAGAGCAATCCCTCCTGTCTTGCCTGGACATGACGTTTCATCCATTGCCCAAACAAAAACGGCCCGAAAGCCAAGCCTTCGGGCCGGTGCACAGCCGACTGGCGGCCATTACGGCAACACGTGAGGCGGCGTCAGATCGGAGTTGGGACACTCCACCTGCGGATCATCGCCCACGTGATGCAGGATGTAGGTGTTGCCCAACGGGCATTGGGGCACCTCATTGTTGGAATTGAGCTTGATGTAACTGCTCAGGACGTTGATGTTGCCGACGGCCGTGCCGGCCGCCTGGCCCGTCTCCACGGCCCATTGGTTGATCGCCCAATCAACCTGCCGGAGGTTGTTGATGCAGGCATTAGCCTGCGAGGTGGCGCGGGCGCGAATGAAGCTGGGAATGGCAATCGCCGCTAACAGGCCAATGATGGCCACGACGATCATGATTTCCACCAGCGTGAATCCCGCCTGCCGTTTTTGAGGAGATGTTTTCATGCTCGTAGTTTCCCCCGTCGCAATACGCGGAGCGGCAAAGCCTCTGGCATTGTCTTGCCGGGCATCCCGCCCGTCTTGCCCCGGCGTGACCGCTTCCGGGAGGAAACAAAAAAGAGGCTCCGGGACTTGCGCGCCGAGAGCCTCGGTGAGAGCAAGCCTCAGATTATGGCAGCTTGTGAGGCGCCTGTGTCAAGCTGGAGTTTGGGCACGACACTTGAACCGGATCGCCGATATTGAACAGGCTATAAGTGGCACCCAACGGGCACTGCGGTACGCCGCCATTGGAATTGAGCTTCACATAAGGCGAGATGACACTGATGTTACCTATCGCAGTGCCGCTAGTCTGCCCAGTTTCCAGCGCCCATTCATTGATGGCGCCATCCACTTGGCGGAGGTTGTTAATGCAGGCATTGGCCTGTGAGGTAGCGCGGGCCTTGATGAAGTTGGGAATCGCAATCGCCGCCAACAGGCCGATGATGGCCACGACGATCATGATTTCCACCAGCGTAAAGCCCGCCTTGCGGGTTGGTTTGGTCGTTTTCATGTTTTGTCTTTTTGTTTGCGGCGTGGACGACGCAACAGGCGGGCTATATAATGACAACTTTCGTCCACTTATTGCCTGTTGCAACCGCGTCAGGGAAAATCCTAGCAACCGCGATGCCAAATGCCAATGCAAGCGGCTGCAGGCATTTTTAAGTACAACACGCCTGCGCGCCAAAAGATTCGCCAAAAAAATGCCCCTCCAGCCTGTCCCAAAACGCGACACCGCCCTTAAAACGGACAATTGGGGGTAATGGAAGCCGTGAGGGGCAGCGGTCCGGCACAGCCAGCTTTTTACGGCTCCAGGCATTGCGGTTCCAATCCAATGGCCGGCTGACACCAAAGCGCCAGCGCGCTGTTCCGCCAACGGATTTTTCGTGGGCCGGGGAATTTTGCCGACGAGTCAACGGTTCAGGTCTTTGTCTTTAACCCGACGAGGTAGCCGAAGTGCGCTTTGAATTGTTCGGGGGTCATTTTGGCGGTGGCGGCAAGTTTGGCCAGTTTTTTGGCATCCTCGAAGTCCTCGCGCTCCAATCGGATCATGTAGGCGCAGGCGCATTCGAATGCTTCGCCGTCCACGTTCACCTTGCGGTTTTGCATGCGACCGGTTTGGGGGTCGAGCATTTTTTCGAACGGCAGAGGCGTCATTTTGCCGTCCACAAAGCTAATGATGGCGCCGTATTTTTCGGCTGCGGGAGAAAGGAGGAATTTGACGGCGCCGTAGCCGAGGTCGCGGGTGTATTCGGCATCGAACGGAATGGGGTCGGCGCAGCGCAATTCGTAGCCGAGGTCTTTGTCAATGAACGTGGTCTTGAGGCCGAATTTTTCCAGGCGCGCGCTCAAGAGGTCTTTCATCAGCCGGCCAAATTCGATTTCGCCCAGGCGCAGGTGGCCGTGGTCATCGCGCAGCACTTTGCCGTAACGGCTCAATTCGCCTTCGGGCACGGCCTTGACCAGGCCCTGCTCGCCCATGGCTTCAATCAAACCTTCGGCCAGCACCACGACGCCGTATTGGGAGCCTTCGGCGCTGCGTTTGATGATGGAGCCGATGATGATGTCGCAGACTTCGTCCACCGTCACGGGTCGCTGGCGAAATTCTTCGGGAATGATAACCAGCGTGGCGGCGGCGGCCTTGCCGATGCCCAGCGCCAGGTGGCCGGCAGCGCGGCCCATGCTGATGATCAGATACCAGCGCGAAGTGGTGCGGGCGTCTTCAGCCAGGTTGCGGACGATTTGGACGCCGTAGTGTCGCGCGGTTTCAAAGCCGAAGGTGGGCGTTGAACCGGGCAGGGGCAAGTCGTTGTCAATCGTTTTGGGCACGTGAGCCACCTTGATCCGGCCGTTGCTGCGTTTGGCGACCTGGCTGGCGGAAAACGCCGTGTCGTCACCGCCAATCGTCACCAGCGAGGTGATGCCAAGCTGTTCAAACACCTTGAAGACGTTGGCCATGCTGCTTTCGGATTTGGTTGGATTGGCGCGCGAGGTGCCCAGAATAGAGCCGCCGCGCAGATGAATGCCCGACACGTCGCGAATGACCAGGGGCTTGCACTGCTGCGCGTCGCCTTGCGCCAGGTACTTGAAGCCATCGCGAAAGCCAATGACTTCAAAACCATTGTTGATGCCTTCAATGGTGGCCGCCGCGATAACGCCGTTGATGCCCGGCGCCGGGCCGCCACCGACTAAAATGCCCAATCTGCCTTTGCTCATGTGGTGTGCTTTCTAATGGTTAACTGCCAATCAGGCCGCAACGATGCGGCAGCGCCCGGAAAATTTCAATTCCATTCTTGCCAAAAACAAACCTTCATTTGCCCGGCCACCAGGCGTCACCGTGCAAACCCAATCCGACGCAACATTCCTGCGCTGCCGCGCCGCCCGACCAAACAGTGACGCTGCCCGCAGGGAACGATGCCGGGAGGCGCGGCCAAAAGCTGCCGCGACATCCGGGTTGCTGACCGGATGGTAATCCGCTAATTTTGCAGTCTGAACTGAAACATTTTGAAATTCTGAAAACGAGCGTCGCATGAAACAGCATCATCCGCATCATTCGGCCGCCGCGCCCACGGCAGAAGCGACCACGCCGCCGGCGCCGGAAACCGCCCCGGCCGCCGCGCCCGCAGCGGGTTCGCCGGCTGTTCCGGCGACACCGCCTGGCGGCGGCGAAATGCTGGCCGAGCCGGTCGCCGCGGTGCCGTTGACGCCCGAACAGATTGAGGACCTCAAAGTTCGCGCCGCCAAGGCGGACGAACATTGGGAGCGGTTGTTGCGCACCACGGCCGATTTCGAGAATTTCAAGAAACGCGCCGCCCGCGAGCGTCACGAAGCGGTGCAATTAGCCAACGCCGCGCTGCTGCTCAAATTGTTGCCGGTGCTGGATCATTTTGAAATGGCCCTGGCGGCGGCACAAAACCATAATGCCGATTCTTTCCGCACCGGCGTGGCGATGATCCAGCAGCAACTGAAAAACGTCCTGGCCGAGGCCGGTCTGGAGGAAATTGACGCCGCCGGCAAATCCTTTGACCCGATGTTTCATGAGGCCGTCTCGCAACAGGAAACCGCCGATGTGCCGGAAGGCCACGTCGTTCAACAACTGCGCAAAGGTTACAAATTGCGGGATCGCCTGTTGCGCCCGGCGGCGGTGGTGGTGGCCAGGAAACCCGCGGCAAAATAATCCCTGGCAGGGCCGAGCAACCGGCCGCCTGACGAGGCGGCGGCCCGGCCCGGCCCAAACCATTTGATCCAGATGGCCAAACGCGATTACTACGAAGTTCTGGGGGTAAGCCGCAACGCGGACGCGGAAGAAATCCGCAAGGCTTATCGCAAGCTGGCCGTGAAGTATCACCCGGATAAAAATCCGGGCGACAAGACGGCCGAGGAAAAATTCAAGGAACTGGGCGAGGCCTACGAGGTGTTGAGCGACCCCCAAAAACGTGCCGCTTACGACCAGTACGGTCATGCGGCGTTCGATCCCCGTCAACGCGCCGGCGCCGGCCGCGGCTTTGGGGGATTCGGCGGCGGATTCCACGATCCGTTCGACATTTTTCGCGAGGTCTTCGGCGGCGGCAGCATTTTCGAAAACATCTTTGGCGGCGGGCACGACCCTTCCGCTCCGCAACGCGGCACGGACTTGCGTTACGATCTGGAACTGACGCTGGAAGAAGCCGCGCTGGGCTGCGAGAAAGAAATTTCCCTCACCAAGCTCGATCTCTGCGACGCCTGTGAAGGCTCCGGGGTGGAGCGCGGCTCACGAATCCGAACCTGCACGACCTGCGGCGGCCGCGGCCAGGTACTCACCACCCGCGGAATTTTCAGCATCGCCCAGACCTGTCCCCAATGCCGCGGCGCCGGGCGCATTCCGGAAAAACCCTGTAAGGCGTGCCGCGGCGAGGGCAAACGCGAGCGCACCTCCAAAATCAAACTGCGCATCCCGCCGGGCGTGGACACCGGCACGCGCCTGCGCTCGGCCGGCAACGGCGAAGCGGGCACACGCGGCGGGCCGCCGGGTGATCTGTATGTGGTGCTCCATTTGAAACCGCACGAGATTTTCCAGCGCGACGGCGACGATTTGTTGTGCGAGGTACCGGTCAGCTTTGTCCAGGCGGCGCTCGGCGCCGAAATTCAGGTGCCCACACTCGAAGGCTCCGCCACGGTGAAAATTCCCCCCGGCACTCAGCCCGGCACCGTCCTGCGTCTCCGCGGTAAAGGCATCAAAAATTTGCAAGGCTACGGCCCGGGCGATTTACACGTACGCATCCAAGTGGAAGTCCCCACGCGCCTGACCGCCGAGCAGCGGGCCAAGCTCCAGGAATTTGCCGCCCTGTGCGACGGTCGCGAAACGCCCCTGGCGCAGAGCTTTTTTGAAAAGGCCAAAAAGTTTTTCCGTTGAAATTGACGATTTGCCCCCTGCTACAAACCGGTGCGTAAATTGTCAACGGCCAGTGGTTCATGCAAACGCATCGCTTTTATCTGCCGCCGGAACATTGCCGGGGAGACGTTCTGCGGCTTGAAGGTCGCGAAGCGCATCATGCGCTGGGCGTGCTCCGCCTCCGGCGCGGAGATGAAGTCATGGTGCTTGACGGCGCGGGAAACCGGTTCATCTGCCGCGCCGGAGACCCTTTGCACCGCGCGCTGCCGCTGCATGTGGAACGGAAACTGACCGCGGCGCCTCCTCCCTGCGCCCTCACGCTCCTGGTCGGCCTCCCAAAAGGCAAAATCATCGAAAGCCTCATCTCCAAAGCCGTTGAACTGGGCGCGCATCGCGTGGTGCCGCTGTTGACCGAGCGGGTGGTAACGCGGCTGGAGGAGCCGGACCGGGCGCGCAAACAGGCGCATTGGCGGCAGGTGGCCGTGGAGGCCATCAAACAATGCGGCGCCGCGTGGCTGCCGGAAATCGAAGCGCCGGTCGCCATTCAGGAATTTTTGCGCGCGGCGGCGCCGGGAACGGCCGCTGTCACGCCCCGCTCCGACAGCCGCGGTTCCTGGCCCAAAACCGGCGCGCCGTTTGAATTGTCGCTGGTTGGCGCGCTCCAGACGGAACGGCGGCATCCGCGTGAGGTGTTTCGGGAATTTGAAAAGGTCCACGGACGGTTGCCTAAAACGGCCGCCGCCTGGATTGGACCGGAAGGCGACTTTACGCCGGAGGAACTGCGGCGGATTCAAGACGCCGGCGCGCAGCCGGTTTCGCTGGGGCCCTTGACCCTGCGGGTGGAGACGGCGGCGATTTATTGCCTCTCGGTTCTGCATTATGAATTCAATTCCGCTGCCGGGATGAATCGTTGAGCCGGGCGCCCTGTTCCGGCGCCGCACCCGGCGCAGTTGCTTGTCGGCCTGGTGAAAATGAAGTTGGCCAAACCGCCGGGTTGGTGTTAAAAATGCTGGCAAGTCTGAAACGAACAAGCACAGAAGCATTTCGATGAGCCGGCCGGCGCCACAGATTCTGGTGATAGGCGACGAAGTGTCGCTGGCCGCCCTGCTGACCGGAGCCTTTGAACCGGAGGCACCGCTGCGCTTTGCATCCGACGCCGCCCAAGCCCTGCAAATGCTCTCGGTGCAGCCGGCGGACTTCGCGTTGGTGGACCTGGAGGCGTCGCCGGCGGCGGGCTTCGACTTTTTGAAACGGTTGCGGGAAAGTCCGCCCGACCCGGCGCCGCTGGTCCATGTGCTGGCGCCCGCCGGCCACACGGAAGTCAAATTACGCGCCTACGAACTGGGCGCGCTGGATTGCACGGATAAACCGCCGGAGCCGCGCCTGTTCCGGGCGCGGCTGCGCGCCTCGTGGGAGGCCAAGCGAAAATTTGACCAGTTGTTGCGTCGGCAGCAGGAACTCATGGAAGCCTGCCAGGCCGCCGAAGCCAGCGCCCGCGCCAAATCGGATTTCCTTTCGGCGATGAGTCATGAAATTCGCACGCCCATGAA
>DASRCU010000210.1:0-3814 GCA_035652955.1 Verrucomicrobiia bacterium
GGCAATGACCACGAGCAATTCCACGAGCGTGAACCCGCCACCAGCGGCGGGCGTTTGACCGGGGGGCGCTGGATTCAGCAGCGTGATGGTTTTCCGGCAGTGCGGGCAGGGGATTTTCCGGCCGACGGCATGGACAGGAAATTCAAGGTGTCCGCCGCAGAGCACGCAGGTCATCTTCAGCATTTCGGGACGGCGCAGCGTAACGGCTTTTCCACAATGCGGGCACGCGATTTGTTGTCCGACCCGAACGGCGGCAAAAGCAATGTGCCCGCCACAGGCCGGACAAACCGTTTTCAAATCGGTTTTGGCGGGAATCGGTTCCTCGTGTTGCCAGAGCCACACCGCAGAAAAGACACTGCTCAACAGCAAACAAACCAGCAACGCATCCGCCATGAACCCCGCCGCTGCCGGCGCGATGCCAAAGGCGCGCGAAACATCTCCCAAATATCCACCCAGTGTGTGGGCGCCGGAAAAAAACAATCCCACACGATACGCCAGAAAACCACTCGTCAGCCAGGCCAGCCCCAGCATCTGAAAAAAAAGCCTGTCAAACAGCAAACAGCCCAAAGCCGCGGCCGCGGCCAGGCCGCCCGCGATCCAGAACAAATCGGGAACGGGGATCAGGAAAACCGGCTCGCGGGGCGGCACTGCGTCGGGCAGCGCACCGGCCCAGTTGCTCACGAACAGCACGGTCGCCGCGCCCAGCAGCAGCGCGCCAGCACCGTCTTTGAAAATGCGGAGGGCGTTTTGCATCGTTTTGCCGTCAGTCGCCGGTCAGCAGCAACAGAAGTTGTTTGGTTCTGGTTTTTTCCACCGGGCCGTTGCGGTAGATGTGGCCGACGTGGGGGTGAATGGTCAATTCCACCTGGATGCCCATCCGGGCGGCGTCATCCTGCCATTGCCGCAGCCGCACCAGTCCCTGCCGGTTGAACTGGCCGTCGTCGCCGCCGCCATCAATCAGGAATTGCCGCGCCCGCAGCCGCGTCGGGTTCACCTCAGGCACCGATTCCATGAAAATGGCGCCGCGCCACAATTCAGGCTCCAGGTCCAAAAGCCGATTGACAATGCCGCCGCCGGCGCTCAAGCCCGACAGATAAACCCGGTTGGTATCAATTTGAGGGTCGTGCCGGATCACGTCATACACCGAGAGAATGTCGTCCGCCCATTGGCCATAACTGCGTCCGCTGCGATCCACGTTCAGGAAAAAGGCTCCCGCATTGGCGATGGCTTCCATCGGCCGATCCCAAAAGGTGGATTGGAAAAAATAGAACGCGCCGGCGCGCGGCATCCCCGGCACGTCAATGACCAGCGGATACTTCCGGCCCGGCGATAAATTCACCGGCAGCGCCATGAAATAACCCAGCCGTTCTCCGGCGGCGTTGGTCACGGCACCTTCGGAAATCACCGCGTTCCGGACGTATTGAAACGAATGTTCCCGCGCCGGAAACACGCAGGCAAGCGAGCCGGACAGCGAGTCGTATTCCCACACGCCGCGCGGCTCGTTGCCCCGGCAACTGGTGAGGCACACCTGATGCTGATTGGCCGCCAGCCCGTCCACTTGATCGCGCCAGTCCAACAAAACCGGCGGCGTGTCGAAGTTCGTTTGCACCGCCAGGGTGACCGTATCCCAGTGAAATGGTTTGTGAGTCAGATACACGCAACCCTTGCCGTCGTTGAACGACATCAAATGGTAAAGGGCTTCGTCGGGTTTGAGCCGGACAATCGGCTCCAGCCGGTCCTGATGCCAAAATTTGGCTGGATAAAAACTGGCCAGAAACTCGCCTGATCTGTCCCGGCCATGCACGAGCAGTTTTTGGGCTTTGGCCACCCAGGACAATTCCAAAAGTTGGTTGGTCGCGGTGGATTCCCAGATTTTTTCGGGCGTTTCGGAATCCAGATTGCAACACCAGACATTGCCACCCTGCCGCCAAAGAACGGCCGTGCCGGAAAGCGCCGTCACGTCCTGAATCGGCGCCCGGTCGCGCTTCCATTGTTTGGAACTTCGCTCGAAGCATTTCACGAGGTGCGGGCGCAGCCATTGGTCGTGGTATTTGCGGAATTCATAGAGCGCATTGTCCTGACCGGCGCAGACGATGGTTTCCGGCGAAAGCCACGCGCCGGAAAGCATGGTTTGCGGGCTGCCGAGCGCCGCCACAGTGCCGCCGGAATTGCCGTCGGCAATGACCAGTTCCCTTCGTCCGTTCCGGCAATAGGCAAACAACTGGTCGTCCGGCGACCAGCCCAGCACCCACGTCGAAGCCCGAAATTCCGCGTCATCATAAGCCTCCGCCCGGGCCTGTTGCTCATAAAACGGCGTTCGCTGGCCCGTCTGCAGATTCACCAGATACAATTCCCAGCCTCGCTTCGTTTGCCGGCCGACAACCAATCGCGTCCCCCTGCTGTCCGGTGTCGGATTGGCCACGAAACCCATGACGGAGATCAACTCATTGACCATTCTGTCCGCGCGGCTGAATCGCAACACCGCCACACCATGCCACGCCAGCACGAACAGCGGCACGGCAAATACAAGAACCATTCCCCTCCGCCGCAAATGCCGGAATTGGGACAGACCCAACATGTTCATCAGTGCAATTTGACCGTGGCATGGTCGGCCAGCCAATGCCAGTCGGGATTATCCACCGCGATGGGTTGCTTTTTGGGAGCCTTCTGGTTGAGGTTGAGGGAACCGGTCTGCCAGCGATGAATTTCGGCGTGATCGTCGCAAAACGACAATCCGCAACCGTTGTTGTGAAATGTGGACGGCCAGTCCACCCATTCGGCAATGGCCGCGCTCACCCCAAATGCCGCGTCGTTGATGCTCCACGGGCTTTCGTCCAGCGTCAGAAAAATTTGCGAGGGACTCACCGCCGCAAAATCCGTCGTTTTGCCAAACGTCGCATACGGCGAATTGCGCCGATGACTGTCCAGCCCGTTCAACCACGGGCCGTTCACGGACAGAACGGGTGGACCTTCGTGGTTGTCCGGCGCCGGGTCGGCATCAAACGCCGCGTCAATGGTCCCCACCCCCTGGTTCATCGAAACGCTCCGCGCCGCGTGAACCTGTTGGCCGGCCAAAGAGGGATCGTTGCCGTTGTAAAGGCCGTAACGCGGATCGGCCGGACATTGAAAAACTTTGGTGTTCTTCAGAAACGGCGTGACCAGCGATTTGTTCGGATTGCTCAACGCATCGGGATTGAACGTTTGCGGCCCCGGTGGAATGCCGCCAATGCCCCCTGAAACATCCCCCGCGCACCAGTTGTAGCCATCCATCGTGTTGCCGTCATCGGGATTGGGCGGATAAAATTCGTGATACTCCTGGCTGTAAAGCTGAATCGCCAGCGCCAGTTGCCGGGAATTGTTCATGCAATAAACCCCCTGCGCGCTCTTTTTGGCCCCGCTCAACACCGGCAGCAACAGCGCCGCCAGAATGCCGATCACCACAATGACCGTCAGCATCTCCACCAGCGTAAAGCCCGTTTCGCCTCTGGAATTTTGAGACGGCCTGCTGCTCATACTTCCCTCTTTTATCGCCTTTGCCTGCCATCTGTCAACGCCCCTGCCCGGACTCCCCAACTCCAGCAAAATCCAGAACACCGCCGCCGTGGCCAGTTTGAACAATCCCCCGTCAAACCAAAACGCCACCAGCATCGCCAGTGCCCCCGCCCGACAGGCCACCTTCGTCGAATCCAGAGTTCGGAAGCCCGAGTCCACGACCAGGGTTGCGCCTTCTGCCGTCTGCTTTCCACCGTCTGTTTTGACCGTGGACCTTGGAGTTCTATCCCAGAGGGTACTTGGGACAATCTCGATCTGCTGG
>DASRCU010000211.1:0-22979 GCA_035652955.1 Verrucomicrobiia bacterium
TCCTTCCGATCCGGCGAACCGCCGGCAGCCGGCGGGACATGCTGACCAAAGAGTTCGCGGGTGAATTTGCCGAGCGTCTCGTTGGTGGGGCCGTAGCCGCTATGGTAGATGTAGTATTCCAGGTCGTAGAGCAACTGGTCAGCCGTGGCGTAACGTTGGTCCGGGTCACGCGCCAGGCAGCGATGCAGCAGGTCATTGAGGGGCGTGTCAATGCGGGAATCCAGTTTGCGGAAATCGGGGATTTCCATGTTCAAAATCCGCCGGCGCGATTCCTCGGGGGTTTCGCCTTTGAAGATGTTCCGGCCCAGCAGCAAATGCGCCAGGACCACGCCGGTGGAAAACAGATCGGAACGTTTGTCGGTGACCTGGAAATCGGCCTGTTCGGGGCTCATGTAATCGGCCTTGCCGGCCACGACTTCGCCTTCCTGATCGGTCAGGAAGCCGCGGGCCTTGGCGATTCCAAAGTCGGTGACCTTTACGTCACCCTCAAAGGCAATCATGATGTTTTTGAAACTGATGTCGCGGTGAACGATGCCCAGGGGGCGTCCTTCTCTGTCGGTCTTGGCGTGGGCGTAGGCCAGGCCGCGGCAGACGCGGCTGGTAATGAACACCGCCAGTTCCTTGGGCAACTGCCGGTTCTTTTCGGCGAGCTGGCGCGTGAATTGTTCCAGGTTCACGCCATTGATCAGCTCCATGCAGATGAAATAAACCCCTTTGCTTTCGCCCAGGTGATAGGTCTGGACGATGTTGGTATGAATGAGGTCGGCCACCAGTTTGGCCTCGCCGATGAAGTTGTCTATGAACATCTTCTGACTGGCGAAATGGGGGCGAATGATCTTGATGGCCACCCGCTTGACGAAGTTGCGGGCACCGTGCTGCTCGGCCTCGAACACTATGCCCATCCCGCCCTCGAAAATTTTGCGGACAATTTCGTAGTGAAACTCGTTCTGGATCGTGAACAGCGCCACGGCGTCATGGTCGGCAATTGCGCCACGAAGTCAAGCCCCGGCTCCCTCTCCGCCGCGGCCCCGGCGTTTCTGCGTTTTTTTCGTTTTTTTACTTGCACCGGAGGCCGCCAGTCTCTTTATTCGAGCCGAGTCGCATGACTTTTGAACAAACAACAACACAACCAAAACACCAACAGGAAGGACACCGAAGTTATGGCAAAAGCACTCTCCAAATCGCAACTGGCCGCCGCCATCGCTGAAAAGGCTGAAATCCCCAAGAAAAAAGCGACGGAAATTCTCGATCACCTCGCCCAACTGGCTTACAAGCACGCCAAGGACACCTTTACGCTGCCGGGCATTGGCAAGCTGGTCCTCAAAAACCGCGCCGCCCGCGTGGGCCGCAATCCCAAAACCGGCGAACCCATTCAGATTCCCGCCAAACGCGTCGTCAAGTTCCGCGTTGCCAAGGCCTGCAAGGACGCCATCCTCGGCGGCAAGTAATCGTTCAATTCCGCAAAGGCGCTTCGAGCAATCGGAGCGCCTTTTCCATTTGGTCGGTTCCCACCCGCATCAAACCACTGGCAACAAATGAAACCCCGTGTCCGCTTCGCCCCCTCGCCCACCGGCCATTTGCACATTGGCGGGGCGCGCACGGCGCTCTTCAACTGGCTCTACGCCCGGCACACCGGCGGCACGTTTATTTTGCGAATTGAAGACACCGACGCGGCGCGCAATTCCCAGGAAGCGGTGGCCGTCATCCTCAATGGCCTGCGCTGGCTCGGCCTGGATTGGGACGAAGGCCCGCTGACTGCCGAGGCCACCGGGCCGAGCAAAGGCCGCTTCGGCCCCTATTTCCAATCCCAGCGCAAAGAAAATTACCAGCGTCGCATCGAAGCGCTGCTGGCGCGCGGCCTGGCCTACGAACACGAAGGCGCCGTGAAGTTCAGGATGCCGCGAACGCCCTTCGTCATTCACGACCTGGTTGTGGGCGACGTTGTCCGGAAATTGACCGACCGCGAGGAGGCCGACCCGGATTTTGTCATCCTGCGCTCCGATGGCCAGCCGGTCTTTCACCTGGTCAACGTCGTGGACGATTTGGAAATGGGCATCACCCACGTCATCCGCGGCGAGGATCATTTGAGCAACACCGCCAAGCACCTCGCGCTTTTTCAGGCCTTCGGCGTTCCACCGCCGCATTATGCCCACATCCCGCTCATTTTGAATCCCGACGGCTCCAAAATGAGTAAACGCGACCGCGGCGCCTCGCTGACCCATTACATGACCGAGGGATTTTTGCCGGAAGCCGTGGTCAATTACCTTTGCCTGCTGGGCTGGTCGCCAAAGGACAACCGCGAAAAACTCTCCCGGGACGAAATCATTGAACGCTTCGACCTGTCCCAAATTCTCCGGCACAACGCGCGATTCGATTACGAGAAACTGCTCTGGCTCCAGGGCGAATACGCGCGCGAACTCAGCGACGACCGTTTTTACGAACTGGCCGTTCACGCCTTTGCCCAGGCGGGTATTGACACCAACCGGTTCCCGCTGGACTACGTCAAACGCGCGCTGGACACCTGCAAAGGCAAAATCAAAATCTTCTCCGAGCTGCCCGCCTACGCCGGATTTTATTTCCGCGACGATCTCGAATACGATCCCGAAGCGGCCCGGCGCGACTTCGTTCCCGAAAACAAACCGCGCCTGCAAAAACTTCGCGATGCCTTCGCCAGACTGGACACCTTCACCGCCGCCCATCTCGAAACCGCGCTCAAAGAAACCGCCCAAACGCTCGGCGTGAAGACCGGCGCGTTGGTGCATCCCTGCCGCCTGGCGGTAACCGGCAAACCCGCCGGCCCCAGCCTTTATCACCTGCTCGAAGTGCTCGGGAAGGAAAAAACCCTGGCGCGACTGGAAAAGGCCCTGGCGCAATTCTGACGAGAAACTCCGGGGCGCGTGGAAAGGACGCAAAAAAAATCGCGCGCCGGAAATTCCTCATTAAACTTCGCGCGTGGCAAATCCGTTCCTTCACTGGATTGAAGCCAAGGGTCCGTGGGCGCCCCTGCTGTTTGCGGCGCTCTTCCTGGCGGCGTCCTTTCTGATGATCTGGCGGCTGGAGGCCATGGGCAAAAGCGGTTTCGAGGGTACGGTGTTGGGCACGCTGGTCATGCCGTATTGTTCGGGGCTGGGCAATTTGATTTTTGCGTTCATCCTGGGCCGCACCGGCGGCGACGGCGCACAGGTCATGGTCAACTCCCTGGTCAACAACGTCACCAACATGACACTGGTGCTCGGGCTGCCGGCCATTTTCTGGGGCATCAAAGTCCTGCCAAGCCGGGCAAAAGCCGGCGCCGGGAAAAAATCCGCCGCGGCCACGGCCAAGCACGAATTGAACCGGCTTTCGTTGTTGTTGACGCTGATGGCGGTGCTCTTTTTCACCGGTGCGGTCTGGGCGCTGGGGCGAAAGGGGAGGATTGATTTCAATGACGGGTTGGTGTTGGTGGGGCTGTTTTTGTTCTGGCAATGTTTTCACATCTTCGATGTGCTCAAGGCCAATGTGCGTCAGGGCCGCTCGCTCGGCTGGCGATGGCCGGTGGATTTGGTGTTGCTGGCCGTGGGCGCCTACGGAATTTACGTGAGCACGGACTGGCTGGTGGCCTGGCTCCAACACCGGCACACCGGTTTCCTCAGCGCGCGTTACCTGGGCTGGTTGAGCGGCTGGCTGATGGTGCTGCCCAACGCGACGCTGGCTTTTTATTACAGTTGGCGCGGACAGCCGGAAACGGTGTACGCCTCGCAGGTGGGCGACTCGCACGTCTCGATCCCGCTCTGCGTGGGCATTTACGCGCTGTATCACACCCTGACGGTGCCGGCGTTTTTCCAGGTGGGCATGTTCCTCCTGCTGGGCGCGACGCTGCTGCACATCTTTTTTGTCACCGCGCTGGGACGCTTGCCCAGAATAGCCGGCTTAATCCTGGTGGCGGCCTACGGATTTTTTTTGTGGAAGGGCTTGCTGGATTAACCGTCCAGGCCGTTAAACCGCCCGGCCCGAACGGCGCCACGCCTTCAGTCCCTGTGAAACCGGGTGTCGTCCCACGAAACCACCAGCGGGTCCGGGCGGACACGTTCGCTCAATTCGGCAAACGGCACCTGGGCACCAAGCCAGCGCGGGTCCCGGGCAATGGTGTCCATGCTCTCGCGCGTGTTGTTGCAGATGAGATAAAAGCCCGTGCCGAGCACCATGAACGCCTCGAACCGCGTGCCGGTGCCGTGCCGTTGAAAGGCAAAATCGCCCGCGCCGTAATTCTGATCGTGCAATTCGGCGCGCAAGGCGCCGATGTCATGCGCAAAATTTTTCAGAAAATCGTCATTCCGCGGGCCGAGGTAGGCCAGCACACGCGCCCTGTTTTCGAGCAGGGAGACGACCGCCCATTCGTCGAAAACCGTTCGGCCGTAGCGTTCGTCCATCTGCCTGGCGCACGCTTTGATTTGCTGGATGGCCTCGGTTAACGTCATGGCGGAATCTTTGGCGACGCCATCAAAGCAGAGACCCGCCCCGGAAACAAGGAATTTCATTTGCCGGCCGAATCCTCGGCTGGCACGATGCCGCCTCGAACAGTCTGTTGTGTTACCCCGTCAAAATCCGTTGCCGTCCTCGGCCCGGCCCGCCGTCCTTTGGACGTGCCGGGCATTCACCGCTGCGTTGCTGGCCGCCGGGCTGTGGACGTTGTGGCAAGGGGAGCGGCCTCTTTTCCGGGGAGAACATGCCGACTGGTGGCCCAGCACGCTGTGGTTGCTGGCAGGCGGCAGCACCCTGGCGGCGTTGGGGCGACACCTGCCGCTGCAAAACGTCCTGTTTGCCGGACTTCTCATCGCCCTGGCTGGCGGCGCCACGGCGTGGCTGGATACAAAGACGGGAATGCCTTTCGGGCCGGTCACCTTTCTGGCCCAACCTAAACCGTTCGGTGCACCGGCAGTCCTGCCGCTGATCTGGACGGTGGCGGTATTGAATTCGCGCGGCGTGGCGCGGCTCATCCTCAAACCCTGGCGCACACACCGTGATTATGGATTCCGACTCATCGGGCTGACGGCGGGATTGACGGCGCTGTTCGACCTGGCGCTGGAACCGTTCGCCACGCGCGTCAATCATTTCTGGGTGTGGAGCAGCACCCGCTTTCCGCTGGCGTGGCAGGGGGTGCCGCTGGTGAATTTTTTCAGTTGGGCGGTCGTCACGGCGCTGATTCTGGCCTTTGTGACACCGCTGTTGATCCCCAAGCAGCCGCACCCTTCTCATTCGCCGGATTTTCATCCACTGGGCGTGTGGATGGGCGGGGTTTTGTTTTTTGGCGCCGGTTGCGCAGCCCACGGTCTGTGGGCCGCGGCGGCGCTGGACGCGATCCTCGGTGCCGTCGTAGCCTTGCTGGCAATCCGCGGCGGGCGGTGATAAAAGGAAGGAAATTGAGGAGCGCGGCAAAATCAAGCGGCGCTTTGTCCCTTCGCCTCCCTCAACTCGCCGTTCCCTCAGCGCCGCGGCGGCGGGTGATTTTCAACCGCGCCACACGCGGCCCGTCCATTTCTTCCACACGCAATTCAAAGTCACCCGCCGTCAACGCATCGCCGGTCCTGGGGAAACCGCCCAGTCGTTCCGTCACCCAGCCGCTGGCGGTGGCCACATTTTCGCCGTGCGGCACGGAGCCAATGATTTTTTCCAGCTCGTGCAGCGGCAGCGTGCCGGAAATTTCCCAGACATTTTCCGTGCGGCGGATGGCGCTGGAAGCCTCCTCGTCGAACTCATCCTGAATCTGGCCGACAAGGGTTTCCAAAACATTTTCCAGCGTGACCAAACCTTCGGTGCCGCCGTATTCATCCACAACCAGAGCCAGGTGCAGCTTCCGTTCCAAAAACCGCCGCAGCAATTTGTCCAGGGGCGCCGTCGGCGGCACGTAAATCACCGGCCGCGCCGCCGCCAGCAAATCCGCCGCCGTCCGAGCCGTTTGGCGCAGGCGATACAAATCCTTGATGTGCACCACACCGCGCACTTTGTCCAGGTCGCCGCCCTCGCAAAGCGGAAAACGCGAATAACGCGTCTGCTCCGCCAGGGTCAGACAGTCGGCCAGGCTGTCCTGCGTGTTGAATCCGGCGATTTCCCGGCGCGGGCGCATGACTTCGCGCGCGATTCGGTGGCGCAAATCCAGCGCGTTCAGGGCGATGGCGCGGCCCACCGACACCTCCGGCGCCGAAGCCAGCAGCAGGCGCAATTCCTCCTCGGAATGGGCGCGGTCAGCCGCCGCATCCGGGTCAATGCCGATGCGCCGCACCAGCCATCGCGCCGCCAGATTCAGCAGGCGGTTGAGGGGATAAAACGCCCGGTAAAACCAATGCAATGGATGCGCCGTCCACAAGGCCACCGGCAGGGTGCGTTGAATGGTCAGCCATTTGGGCGCCAGCTCACCGGCCACCACGCTCAAAAACGTCAGCACGCTGAAGCCGACGAGGATGGAAACGGTGGCGGAGATTGTTTCCGATTCCACACCCAGACCGCGCAACACCGGTGCCAGCAGGGAGGCAAACACCGGTTCGCCCAGATAACCCAGCCCCAGACTGGCCATCGTCACGCCCAGTTGCGTGGCGCTCAAGTAGGCGTTGAGATGCCGGACGATGTGCCGGGCCATTTTCGCGCGACGCCGGCCTTGAGCCACCAGCACGTCCAGTTGGGTCTCGCGCACGCGCACCAGGGCAAATTCGGCGGCCACAAAAAACCCGTTCAACAGCACCAGCGCCAGCACCGCCAGGATTTTCAATGCGATGACCAGAGTGGTGTTCGAGTTCATGGGACAAGGGACCGCGCGCGCGCCTTCGCCGAAAATTTCCGGCGCGGGGGGCGGCGAGGAAAATGCGGAGGCGTCGGGTTCACAATTTCACTTCGCCGAAGATCACCTTCAAAATGTCCTCCAGGCTCACCACGCCGGTCTCGCTGCCGTCGCGCGCCAGGACGATGGCCAGGCGATGGCCGGCACGCTGCATCAGGCGCAGTGCCGTCTCCAGCCGCACGTTTTCATCCACAAACAACGCCGGCGTCATGTGCGCGGCCACCGGCTTTTGCAAATCCAAATCCTCCCGGAACAACAGCGGCCCCAGCGCCAGCAGACCGGCGATGCGCGGCCGGCCTTCGCGCATTTCGCGGACGGGCAGACGCCACCGCCGTCGCGCGCGGCCCAGTTCAAGCGCCCGGCCCAGCGGCTGCGGCGCCTCCACCGTGACCACCTGCGCCATCGGCGTGGCGATGCGGCCCACGGTGAGATTTTGCAAATCGAGCACGCGGTTGATCATCGCGCGTTCGTCGCGGGTGAAGGCCTGGGCCGATTCCTGCATGACGGCGCGCATTTCCTCGCGATTGCCAAACAGCCGTCCGGTGAACACCCGCCCGCCCCTCCAGCGCAGCAGCGCGGCGGAAATGCTCTCGACGACGAACACCAGCGGGCTTAAGGCGAGGTGAATCCAGCGGAACACGCGCGCCGCCCCCAGACACCACCGATTGGGCTGAGCGCGAAAGAGCATCTTCGGCAACAAATCAAACAGCGCGTAAAACAGAAACACCGCCGCCGCAAAGGCCGCCGCCACCCAGCCGGCGTGACCGCGCAGCGCCGCGTGTAATTGCGTTAGAATCCAGCCCAGGATGAAAAAATTCGCCAACGTATTGCCCACGAGAATGGTCCAGAGAAAATTTTCCGGCCGGTCGAGAAAGCCCTGCAGCAACCGGGCCGAGGGTTTGCCGGCGCGCGCCATTCCCCGCACGCGCAGACGGTTCAACGCGAACAGCCCGGCCTCCATGCCCGACAGCAGAAACGACACGCCCAGGCACAGCCCCAAGACGATCCAGATCAAGGCTTTCGAGGTCATGGTTTGGTGAAGGGAGCGGTGAACGGCCGGAATGAAGCCTCACCGCCCCGGCTCATCATTCATTTATTTTATTTTCTCCACGATCAATTCCCGCACACGTCGGTCGTCCACCGCGTGCGCCGTCAGTCTCAAGCCGCGGAACAGCGCCGATTCGCCTGCCGCCGGCACGACGCCGAGCAGATGCGTCAACAGGCCGCCCATCGTTTCGACTTCCTCCACTTCGCCCACGGCGGGGAATTCGCGGCGAAAATCGTCCAGTCGCATCAGGCCGCTCACGCGCCAGCGGTTGGGCGCCAGTTTTTCCATGACAAACCCCTCGCTCTGGCCCGGCCGGCGGATTTTGCCGACGATGCGGCCCAGGATGTCTTCCATGGTCACCAGGCCGGCGGTGCCGCCGAATTCATCCAGGACGATGGCCATGCCGCGTTGTTGTTTTTGCAAACTTTGAAACAGTTGCAACAGATTCATCGTCTCCGGCACGAAAGACGGAAATTCAATGGCCTCCGCCAGGTCCATTTTCGGGTCGAGCAGCAGCGCGCGGGTGTTCAGGATGCCCACAATGGTGTCGGGGGTTTCATCGTAAATCGGCAGGCGACGGTGCCGGAATTTTTTTGCGGCGGCAATCATTTCCTCCACGGTCGCGTCGTCGGAAATGCAGGCCATGTTGGCCCGCGGCTGCATCGCATCACGCGCGGTGTGACGGTCCAGGCTGATGATTTGTAAAATGATTTCCTTTTCGGCCTCGTCGAGGGTGCCCTGCTGATGAGCCATGTCGAGCAGCTCGCGGTATTCGGCGTCGGTGAGGGTGGAGGGGGCGTCTCCGGGCGCGGCGATTTTTTTCAGGATGAGGGCGTTGAGGGTGCGGGCGGCGCGGTGGAGCGGGGCGGAAATGATTTTGAACAGCCAGAGCGGCCAGGCCACGCGCAACGCCCAGCGTTCGGGCCGGCGCACGGCCAGCGTTTTAGGCAGCACTTCACCGGCAACCAGCGCCAGCGCCAGCAAGGTCAGAAATGCCGGCAACGGCGGCCATTCCGAGGCGAACACCAGGCGCAGGACCACGGCCAGCAACGCGGCGTTGGCAAAGGTGTTGCCCAGGGCCAGCGTGGCCAGCAGATCCGGCGGGTGTTCGAGCAGGTGCGCCACGACCCGTCCGCGCCGCGGGTTTTTTTCAACCAATTGCGCGGTCTGCCATTTGCCGAGGGAAAACAGCGCCGTCTCCGCCAGCGCGAAGAAGAAGCTTGCGCCGGTGAAAATCAGAATCGCCGCCACCGCGATGGCCACGCGGTGAATATGCCTGAAATTCGAGCCGGAAAAAAGCGGAAACCCGCGGGGCCGGGAACGGAATCGCCGGCCGCAGACGGACTTCAGCCTTCCAGCACCGCGACCACCGCTGCGTATTGATCGGTGTGGCTGATGCTTACCAGCAATCGCGCGGCCTGGCGCGCGGCAAACAGGGCTTTGCCCTTGCCGTGCAAAATCACATACGGCTCGCCGGACTCCCGATGCGCGATTTCCATGTCCTGCCAGCCCAATTGGGCGCCAATGCCCGTGCCGAAGGCCTTGGAAATCGCCTCCTTGGCCGCGAACCGCGCCGCCACAAACGGCGTGGGATTGGCGTGCGCCAGGCAATAGTCCTTCTCCGCCGGCAGTAAAATCCGTTGCCCGAACCGCTCGCCGAATTTTTCCAGCGAGGCGCGGATGCGCGCCACTTCAATGATGTCAATGCCAATGCCCAGGATCACAATCGCGGCTTCATCAAACGGTCGGATGGGAGAATCGTCAAGCCGGTTTGGCCGTTCCGGGAGGGAACGATTCAACGCGCATAATTTTTCATCAGCGCCAGCATCTCTTTGACCGCCGTCTCCAGGCCCACGAACACGGCGCGGCTGATGATGCTGTGGCCGATGTTCAGTTCCGCCAGATGCGGCACCGTCAACAGCAGCGGCAGGTTATCGTAGTTCAATCCGTGCCCGGCATTAACGCGCAGGCCGAGGGCGCGGGCCTGTTCGGCGCCGGTGCGGAGGCGTTGCCATTCCTTCTCGAACTCCGGATGCCGGGTTCCGAATTTTGAAAAGGCCTCGGCGAAAGCGCCGGTGTGCAATTCAACGCACTGGCTGCCGACGCGCGCGCTGGCTTGAATCTGTTCCGCGTCCGGCGTGATGAAGAGGCTGACTTCGATTCCGGCGTCGTTCATTTTCCGGCGCGTTTGGGTCAGCGCCGGCTCGTGAGCCGCCACGTCCAGGCCGCCTTCGGTGGTCACTTCCTGCCGGCGTTCGGGCACCAGACACACGATGTCCGGCTTCAATTTCAGCGCGATGGCCACGATTTCGGGCGTATTGGCCATTTCGAGGTTCAAACGCTTCACCGCCTGGCGCAAGGCCCACACATCGCGGTCCTGAATATGCCGCCGGTCCTCGCGCAAATGTGCGGTGATGCCGTGGGCGCCGGCGGCTTCGCAAATTTTCGCAGCGGTCACCGGGTCCGGCTCACCAAAGCCGCGTCCGCGGTAGCGCGCTTCCCGCACCGTGGCCACGTGGTCAATGTTCACACCCAGCTTGAGCACGGAGAGAAATTGCCACAAAAGACCGCAAAAAACAGCAGGGAAGTTAACCGGACGGTCCGTGCCTTTTGGGCGGCCGAAGTTATTTGGCCTGGACCGCCGGCGACGCCGCTGCGGGCCTGGCCGGCCCGCCGGACAACGGTGGATGCGGCCGCGGTCGGCGCGGTTCCGGCAGGCGCAGGTCGCAGCCCGGGAAATTCGGCGCTTCAATCCAGTTGACCAGCGCCACCAGTTCCACGGCGGTCAACCCGCCCGGGGCGCGGCGCTTGAAGGTCAGCTCTGCGGGGCCGGTTTGAGTGATTTCCGTAACGGTGATGCCGAGGGTGGGGCCGATGTCATTGAGCCACTGGAAGGCGGGCGACTGGGCGTCGAGCTGGCGGTGTTGGGTAAGCATGAGCAGCAACTGGCTCAATTGCAGCAGTTGCAAATGAGGCGCCTTGCCCAGGCGCACGCCGGTCACTTCCCAATGGTAATACACCAGACCGGGCCGGCTCAATTCCTGGAGCAAGCCCGCGGGCAACGGCGAGGAAGGGGGCGGGTTCGGGAAAAATCCGCCGAACAAAAACTGGCCGTTGGCCGCGCGCACCGCCTGCACGAACGGGGCAACGAACGGCACGTTGCGAAATTCAATTTCCCGGTTGGTCATCACCACTTCCGGCAGATGCAGGAAACGGCTTTCCCAGCGGGTGTCGGCGGCCAAATTTCGGTCCAGTTGCGCCAGCGCGGCGTCGGCGTCCGGCACCGGTACGGCGGCGTAGGTCTGGAAAGGAATTTGCGCCAGCGCCCAGATGAACGCCTGATCCGGCGGCGGTTCCAGTCGCGCCGGTCCCAGCCAACTTTGCCGCGCCAGCCAGGACCCGATGCCGCGGGCGGCGGTAAAGCTGATAAGCGGCTGGCGAAGAACATTCGTGGGCAGTTGCCAGGATCCAAGCGGCGCCAGCGGAGCGGACAAAAACAATTGGCCAATGAAATCCAGATTCTGGTCCCGCCCCGCCACCGCCAGGTGGATGCGGGGAAGATCAAAGACCTTCAGTTTCGGAAAAAGCTGAGCCAGCCGCGGCCAATCCAGATCGGCCACCAGCCAGTTCGTTTCCGCAGCGACCTTCGCCGCCGGCGGCAGAGTCTGATCCAGCGACAGCGGCTCCTGCCCGACATCCACCACCACCCACTCGGCTGCGCGGTGGAACTGAATCAAATCCGGCGGCTCGTGTTTTTTCAACCGCCAGCCATCGGCGGTTTTTTGCACGGAGAGCTTCGTCCAGGCTTCAAGCACTTCCCGCAAATTTTGGCTCCATAGCCGCGCCCGCGTTTCGTTCAAACGAATGGCCAGCGCGTATTCCGGCGAGGCGGGGGCGTCGCGGATTTCAAAAATCCATTCCGAGCTCAGCAAATCATCCAGCAAGGGACGCAACTGCGCCGCACCGTCGCCGGAGCCGGCGGCGATTTTGGATCGGAACCAGACGCCCGGCACGCGCGCGAGCTTGTCGAGGAGGTGCGCCTCCAACGCGCGCGCCGGCGGCGAGGCAAATTCGTTGGTGAACGCCCAATGATTCGGATCGGCGGCGATTCTCTCGCCGCCCAGAAAATGAATCCGGGCGATCAAACCCGGCTGAGCCGGCACATTGGCCGCGGCGCCCATCAACGCCGCCAAAAGCAGGAAGCATCTTTTTTTCATTGAAAGTCTGCTGTGTGCCAGAGGCGCGGCGCCGTTTCAAGCTTTCATTGGACTCCGCCCCCCGACGGGCTTCATCTCACCGCCGGGACCGGCGCGGGAGTTTTGACTCGTCAATGGCGAATCGAAATTCGTAAAATTCCCCGCATGTTGAAATCCGTCCGGTCCAAAAACCTGCGTGCGGGCGGCGGCTGTTTCGCCATCGTCGCCTCGCGTTACAATGGCCAATACGTGGAGGCGATGCTGCGCGCTGCCCGCCGCGAATTGAAACGCGCCGGCGCCCAAATCCGCGTTTTGCGGGTGCCGGGCGCGTTTGAAATTCCCGCCGTGGCAGCTCGACTGGCCGCGGAGGCGCGCGCCAGGACGGGCGGCTCCAGCCTTTCGGCCATCATTGGCCTGGGCGTAATTTTTCAGGGCGAGACCAGCCATGCACAGCATATCGGCTGGGGCGTAACCCATGCCCTGGCGCAAATCCAGGTGCTCCATCAAATCCCCGTCATCCACGGCGTGTTTGTTTTTGAAAATACCGAACAGGCCAAAGTCCGCTGTCTGGGCAAAAAACACAACCGGGGCACCGAAGCAGCGCAAACGGCCCTGGAGATGGCGCGCCTGATGGAACACTGGCGGGATTAAAAACCGTGCCGCAGGGCCGAATCGCGCGCGCCGGCAACCGAAGCCGGGTGTTTGTGAAATTTTTCACAAAACACTTGCCTCGCCCAATTGACCGTGTTACGGTGATTCGCCATTTTTAAGAGAGGCCGCAAACCGAAATTTTTGACTTGGGTCAAAGTTCTTTGAGCGGGGGCCGGCCTATCATCGCCGCTCAAACCAAAGTCTGATTGTGATTATGAAAAAAACATTTGCCTGGCTGACGATTGGATTTTTGAGCGCGGGACTGGCGGTTCGCGCCGCGGACATCACCGGCGTCATCACCCTCAAAGGCACGCCGCCGCCGGAAGTGCCTTACACGCCGCTCATGGCCAACCCGGACTGCGCGGCGATGTATAAAGACAAACCCATGCCCACCACGCATTTTTATGTGGTGGGGCCCAATGGCGGCTTAGGCGACGTGGCGGTCTATCTGAAGACCGCCGACGGACAGGACATCACCGGCAAATCCACCGGCGCCGGCGCGCCAGCCGTGGTGCTGGACCAGAAAGGTTGCCTTTACACCCCCCAAATTGTGGCCATCCAGACCGGTCAGAAACTGGTCGTGAAAAATTCCGATCCTTGCGTCCACAACGTCCATTGCACGCCGACCGTCGCGGGCAATGAAGCCCACAACGACGTGCAGATGCCCAACGGACCGGATTTAACCTACACCTTTGCCAAGCCCGAAATGTTCATCACCTTCAAATGCGACGTGCATCCGTGGATGTTCGCCTGGGTGAGCGTCTTCGACAACCCGTGGTTTGCCATTAGTGATGAACAAGGCAAATTCGTGATTCACAACGTGCCGCCCGGCGAATACACGCTGGTGGCCGACCACCGCAAACTGGGCGTGCAAACGCAGACCGTGAAGGTGGGCAACCAGAACGTGACCGTCAATTTCACTTTTCATGTCAAATAATCCGTGAGTTGCCTGTAACCGCCACCAGCCACCAGAGAAGAAAGGAATGGTGGCGGGCGTCTGTCTGAGCCAAGATGAATCCATTAACGCCAGCGACCAATCCGTGGCTGCACCGTTTCGCCGTTCTGACGGCGCTGGCCACCTTTCTGCTGCTGGGCGCAGGCGGGTTGGTGACCAGTCACAATGCCGGCATGTCCGTGCCCGACTGGCCGAATTCCTACGGCTACAACATGTTTGCCTTTCCGCCGTCCCAATGGGTCGGCGGCATCTTCTACGAGCACACGCACCGGCTGTGGGCCTCGGCGGTGGGATTGATGACCACCATTCTGGCGGTGTGGCTCTGGCTTAAAGATCCGCGGCGCTGGATGAAATGGCTGGGCGTCGCGGCCTGGGCGCTGGTGGTGGTGCAGGGTGTGCTGGGCGGGTTGCGCGTGGTGCTCATTGACGCCGACCTCGGAATCGTTCACGGCGTCATCGCGCAAACGTTTTTTGTCTTGACATGCGCCCTGGCGCTGTTCACCAGCAATTTCTGGCACAAAATTGCCGCGCAAAGAGCGGAGGCCCCGCGCCGCCTGAAGGCATTGGTGCTCACGGCGACGATTTTGATTTTCTGCCAGCTCATCCTGGGCGCAACGATGCGCGGCCAGCATGCGGGCCTGTCCATTCCCGATTTTCCGCTGGCTTACGGCAAACTCTGGCCCGACATCCGCCCCGCCGCCGTGGCGCGTTACAACGCCGAACGCATGGATGTGCTGGCGGAAAATCCCATCACTGCTTTCCAAATCATCCTGCAAATGGTGCATCGCCTGGTGGCCGTTCTGATCCTGGCCGCCGTGGCGGGATGCGCCTGGCAGGCGCGCAAAATCCCCGCGCCCGTTCACCGGCGCCTCTCGATTTTCTGGCTGGCGCTCATTGTCGGGCAGATCAGTCTGGGCGCGGCCACCATCTGGACGAACAAGGCGGCCGACGTGGCCACGCTGCATTTGATGGGCGGCGCGCTGGCGCTGGCCACCGGCGTGCTGTGGTGCGTGGTGAATTTCCGGCGGGCAACCGAAGCGGGAAAGGCGCTTGGCACAGCTCCGGCCGCCGCGCCCCTCTCCGGCACATTGAGTGCGGCAACGAATCACTGACATGAAAGAAATTCCGGCAGACATTTCCATTCCCACCGCAACAAGAAAAACCTGGACAGCCGTATGGGCCGATCTGACCAAGGCGCGGCTGACCTCGCTGGTGTTGTTGACCACCGCGGTGGGTTTTTATCTCGGCTGGCAGGGGCCGATGAACTGGCTTTTGTTCTTTCACACGCTGGCAGGCACGGCGCTGGTGGCGGGCGGCGCGGCGGCCTTGAATCAATGGCTGGAACGGGATTATGACGCCAAAATGTTCCGCACGCAGGATCGGCCATTGCCATCGGGCCGTCTCCAGCCGGCGACGGCGGCGCTGGCCGGAGGATTGTCATCGGTGTGTGGATTGATTTACCTGGCGCTGACGGTCAATCCGCTGACCAGCGTGGTGGCCGCAGTCACTCTGGTGAGTTATTTGTTCATTTACACGCCGCTCAAGCGGGTGACCTGGCTGAACACGGCCGTCGGTGCCATTCCCGGCGCGTTGCCGCCGTTGATGGGCTGGACGGCGGCGCGCGGCCAGTTGAGCGGCGAAGGCTGGGCGCTCTTTGCCATCGTGGCTTTCTGGCAAATTCCTCATTTCTTCGCCATTGCCTGGCTGTATCGCGAAGACTACGCCCGCGCCGGCTTTGTGATGCTGCCGAACGTGGACGTCAAGGGCTGGCGCACCGGCCAGCAAACCGTCAGCCACGCGCTGGCGTTGCTGCTGGCGAGCCTGGCACCGTTCGCATGGAAAATGGCCGGAGCGTTTTATCTGGTCGGGGCGCTGATTTTGGGCGCGGCGTTTTTGGCCTGCGCGGTTCAATTTTCGCGGCGGCTGACGCCGGCCAGCGCGCGCCGGTTGTTTCTGGCATCCATTCTTTACCTGCCGCTGCTGCTGGCGGTGCTGGTGGCGGACAAGGTCAGATGAAAGTAAAGCATGGCGAGATGTTGAAGCAGGTTGAATGCGCCGTTGCCAACGTTCTGAGGGAACAGTTATGAACACGACCATAGCACAGTTTCCACCGTATCGGGAATCCGAAGCGCACGGTGAACACGCGCACACGCCTCACGCCTCGGGCTTCTGGCGCCATTATATTTTTTCGACCGATCACAAAATCATCGGGATTCAGTACGGATTCACGGCGCTGTTGTTTTTGTTGATCGGCTTTTTCCTGATGCTGCTGATGCGCTGGCAGATTGCGCATCCGGGCCAGCCGGTGCCGTTTCTGGGTCCGTTGCTGGCAAAATTGCTCGGCCAGCCGGCGGCGGGCGGCATCATCTCGCCGGAACTTTACAACTCGTTCGGGGCGATGCACGGGACGATCATGATTTTCCTGGGGGTGGTGCCGCTGGCCTTCGCGGCCTTTGGCAATTACGTGGTGCCGCTGATGATTGGCGCGCCGGACATGGCGTTTCCGCGCGTGAACATGGCCAGTTACCACGCTTATTTTCTGGGCGGCGTGGTGATGCTGGTGAGCTTTTTCATTCCGGGCGGCGCGGCGCAGGCGGGCTGGACGTCGTATTCGCCGCTGGCCACGACCATTCCGACGCACGGTCAGGCGTTCTGGCTGGTGGGCATGGTGCTGCTCATCACGTCGTCGCTGCTGGGGGCGATCAATTTCATCGCCACGATCATTCAGTTGCGCGCGCCGGGGATGACGTGGATGCGGCTGCCGTGGTTTGTCTGGGCGCAGTTTGTGACGGCGTTTATTTTGCTGCTGGCGTTTCCGCCGCTGGAATCGGCAGCCATCATGCAACTGATGGACAATCTGGCGGGCACGAGTTTCTTTCTGCCGACGGGTCTGGATGTGGGGGGCAAGCTGGCGCATGTCAGCGGCGGGGGCAGTCCGCTGTTGTGGCAGCATCTGTTCTGGTTCCTGGGCCACCCGGAAGTTTATGTCTTGATTCTGCCGGCGATGGGCATCGTGTGCGAGATCATCGCCAACAATACGCGCAAACCGATCTGGGGTTACAAATCGCTGGTGTATTCGGCGCTGGCCATCGGGTTCCTGTCGTTCATCGTCTGGGCGCATCACATGTATTTGACGGGCATGGGCACGAAAATTTCCGCGTTTTTCCAGGCGACGACGATGGCGATTTCGGTGCCCTCGGTGATCATTTTGACGTGCCTGTTCATTTCGCTGTGGGGCGGTTCGATTCGATTCAACACGCCGATGCTGTTTGCGCTGGCGTTCCTGCCGATGTTTGGCATTGGGGGGTTGACGGGTCTGCCGCTGGGCTTCAATGCCAGCGACGTTTATTTGCACGACACGTATTATGTGATCGCGCACTTCCATTACGTCGTCGCGCCGGGAACGCTTTTCGCGTTGTTCGCGGGCATTTACTACTGGTTTCCGAAAATGACCGGGCGGCGGATGAATGAATTTTGGGGGCAGGTGCATTTCTGGGGTTCGTTTGTGTTTATGAATCTGGTGTTCATGCCAATGTTTGCGCAGGGCATGAAAGGCATGTTGCGGCGCATGGCTGACGGCGGGGCGAACTATTCCGCCGCCAAGGTGCCGGGGGTGATTGACACCTTGCCCGGCTCGATCATGGAAATGCACACATGGATTTTGTGGGCGGCCATCGCCCTGGGCATCGCGCAAATTCCGTTCATCGTAAATCTGTTCTGGAGCATCAAGCACGGGGAAAAGGCGGAGGCCAACCCCTGGCATTCGACCACGCTGGAATGGCAGACGCCCACCCCCCCGCCGCACGGCAACTTCGATACGCCACCGCACATTTACCGCGGGCCTTACGAATACAGCGTGCCGGGCCGCCCGACGGATTTCACGCCCCAAAACGAGCCGGAGACCCCGGCATCCGTGTCGCCGTCAACGCCGGTGCCTGTCTGATTCATGAGCAACTTTCAAATTTCAATCGTCGCACCGTCTCTCCCCACCTCCTGCGCCCGCACTCGGCGCGGAATGGGAAAGGGCCAAGAGCAATTCCCCCGATTTTCACCGCCGCTCACCGGGCGGCGCATGATGCTTTGTTAAAATGGAAATTCCCTACGCTGTTCACGCCCGGCCGGACACCGGCCTTTACAACGCCAAAGTGGGCATCTGGCTGTTTTTGGCGTCCGAAGTCATGCTCTTTGGAGGATTGTTCTCCGCCTATGTGCTGCTGCGCGTGGGCGCCGCGCCGGGCACCTGGCCGCACGGCTGGCAGGACGTGACGCTGGGCACCCTCAACACCGTTGTCCTGGCGCTTTCGGCCATCACCACGCTGCTGGCGTGGGTCGCGTGCAAGGTGCGGCAGTTCGGACGATTCAAATTTTTTCACGCCTGCACGCTGCTCCTGGGATTGACATTCGTCGGCATCCATTTGACTGAATATCACGACGACCTGACCCATTACGAAATTCACCTCGCCAACGGACAAATCGCCGACGGGCACATGCTGGAAAACAATCCCCGGCAAAACTACGTGGTCATCAAAGGCCGCACGGTGAACGACGAATCAGAATTGATTGACCTGCGCGCGCAGAAAAATCTCTCGGAGACGGAAATCAAAATTCCGCGCGCGGAAATCAAAGACCTGCAGAACTACGGCCCCTGGATCAACGACTACATGGCACTGGATTTCACCATGACCGGCCTGCACATGCTGCACGTCCTGGCCGGCTGCGTGGTCATTGGCTACCTGTGGGGGCCGGGCCGAAAACTCTGGTTCATTGACCCGGAGCATTACACCAACCGCATCGAAGTGTCCGGCCTGTTCTGGCATTTTGTGGACTTGGTCTGGATATTCCTGTTCCCGGTCTTATATTTGACTTGAACGTTTATGAACGACATGGAAACAGCTCCTTCTCATTCCGCTCCCGCCGCCAGCGGTCCGGCGCAGGAACACGCGGTGGATTTCAACCGCTATCTCCGGCGCTGCGGCCTGGTCTTTGCGGCGGCGCTGTGCATGATTTCGCTGATGGTGGCGGCGTCGTTTGCGCCGATCGGCGGCTGGCCGGTCAAAGTGGCCGTCATTCTAACCATCGCCTGCGCCAACGCCCTGATGGTGGCGGGATTCCTCATGCACCTGATTTCTGAAAAGAAAATGATTTATGCCATCCTGGCGTTCACCGGATTTTTTGTCGTCGGCCTGTTTGCGCTGACGCTTTACGCGATGAAGGATTTTCCGTCCGGCACCGCAACGCATTGAGCCATGTCGTTGAAAGCGTTCCATTTGATCTTCGTAACGCTGCTGACGCTGCTGGCATTCGGTTTTGCCGGCTGGGCCTTCCATGCGGGACGCCCGGCGTTCGGCGTGAGCGGTGTCGCCGCGGGCATTGTGGTGATTGTCTATGGCGTTTATTTTTTGAAAAAATTGAAACGGATCAGTTATCTATGAAATCACTTCGCCAAATCCTGTGGGCGTTCGGCACGCTGACGCCCTCGCCGTTGCTGGCTTGCGCCACGTGCTCGGCTCATTCGGATTCGCCGCTGGCTCACGGCATGAACGCCGGCATTTTCACCCTGCTGGGCGTCCTTCTGACCCTGCTGACGGGTTTTGCATTGTTCTTTGTTCACGTCATGAGAAACGGTCAGACGCCGCCGGATGACTCGACGTCCAATTCAAAACCGCAAAATTCGTCCGAGGTATGACCGAGTGGTTTGCCCAACACGTTCTGGGAATGCCCGAACTGGCGTCGAAGAACGGCGCTTCCGTGGACGCGCTGATTGTCTATGTTCACTGGCTGATGCTCGCGCTGTTCATCGGCTGGAGCATTTATTTTTGCTACACGCTCTGGAAATTTCGCGCCACGCGCAACCCGCGTGCCGATTATCAGGGGGTTAAAAACCACGCCTCGAATTACATTGAACTGGCCGTGGCGGGCATTGAAGCCCTGCTGCTGGTGGCTGTGGCCATTCCCGTTTGGGCCAAAGCGGTGGATAAATTTCCCGACCCCAAGGATGCCACCGTGATTTACATCATGGCGCAGCAATACGCCTGGAACGTCCTTTATCCCGGTCCCGACGGCCAAATCGGACGGCAGAACATGGCGTATATCTCCGACACCAACGTGTTCGGCCTGGACCGGGACGACCCGGCTGCGCAAGACGACATCCAAACGCTCAATGAAATTCACGTGCCCGTCAATAAACCGGTCATCGTCTATGTCAGCTCCAAAGACGTGATTCATTCCTTCAAGATTGTGGCCATGCGGGTTTGTCAGGATGCGATTCCCGGCCTGCGAATTCCCTGCTGGTTCACGCCGGACAAAATCGGTGTTTACCAGCTCAATTGCGCGCAACTGTGCGGTCCGGGCCATTCCTCCATGACCGGTGGTTTTCTGACGGTCGAGAGCGAGGCCGACTACGAGAAATGGCTGGCGAGCAAGAGCGCCGCCACCGTCTCGCCGTCCAGTTTTCAGTAGATTTTTGTCCGCCGCGCGTTGTTTTCGCGGCCGGGCGGCGGCGAACAGGATGAGCGTCACCTCGCAAACGGGGCGAAACACCATGTCTGAACCATCCACTTCTTTGCCGCGCACCCTCTGGGTGGGCGTGGTGGTGCTGCTGGCCTTTCTCGGCCTGGCCTACCTGCTGTCCGTGGCCGAATACAGCCAGGCGCAACACAAACCGCCGCCGGTTCTCGGCCGCATCGCTGATTTCACCCTCACCAACCAGGACGGACAAAAAGTCACTCTTGCCGACCTCACCAATCGCGTCTGGGTGGCGGACATCATCTTCACCCGCTGCACCGCTTCCTGCCCCATCATGTCCTCGCAAATGAAATCCCTTCAAGCCGCGTTGCCGCCGGACAACCCGGCCCGGCTGGTGTCTCTGACCTGCAATCCCAGTTACGATTCGCCGGCGGTTTTGAAACGATACGGCGAACGTTACGACGCAGATTTTCACCGCTGGATATTTCTGACCGGCACACCGAAGGAATTATCCGACCTGGCCGCCGGCAGCCTGAAACTGGGCGCCACGCCCGTTCCGCCGGAACAACGGCAAAATCCCACCGATTTCTTTATTCACAGCACGTATTTTGTGGTGGTGGACAAACACGCCCGTCTGCGGGCCGTCTTTCAAACCGAAGGGCAGGGCGTCGAATGGACGAACGTCCAGTCGCATCTCCTCGCCGCCGTGCGCCAGTTGGAGCGCGAGAAATGAGCCTCCACGACCTGCCCGCCGTCAACGCTTCGCTGAACGGCTTGAGCGCGATTTTTCTGGCCGCCGGATGGGGGTTTATCAAACGCGGAAACCGAATTGCCCACCGCTATTGCATGATGGCCGCTTTCGGCGTGTCGGTTCTTTTTTTGACCGGCTACCTGGCTTATCATGGCTATCTGGCCGCCGTGTTGCATCAAGGCCCCACGCGTTTCGAGCGTCCCGCCTGGTTCCGGCCCATTTATCTGGCGATCCTGATCACGCACACGGTGCTGGCTGCCGCCATCGTGCCGCTGATTTTGATCACGCTCCACCGCGCGCTCCACGAACGGTTCGACGCGCACAAAAAAATCGCCCGCTGGACCTGGCCGTTGTGGATGTATGTTTCGCTGACCGGCGTCGTCGTTTATCTTTTGCTTTACCGGATTTTCCCGCAAAAATAATCGCATGAGCGCCACCGCCGCCGTCGCGATTCACGAAAGCCAGTTCCCTGAAAACGTCCGGCGCGCGCTGCGGGCGTCGCTGCGCACCCGGAAAATCAATCCCAAATTTCACTACGACAGCGTCAAGCAGACACAAAAATGGCTCGCGCTGCATCAGGCGCATTCGCCGTCGCGCCGCGACCCGGACGTGCGCGGCATTTACGAACAAAGTTTTGCCGCCACCGCGGCGAAAATAAAATCGGCCGGCGTTCACGTCGTCGGTCTCGGTTGCGGCGGCGGGCAGAAGGATTCGCGGCTGTTGGCCGGCCTCCAGTCAAGCGGCAAAAAAATCTTCTACACGCCGTGCGACGTCAGCGTGGCGATGGTACTCACGGCGCGCGAAACGGCGCGGACCGTGTTGCCGGCGGAAAATTGTTTCCCGCTCGTCTGCGACCTGGCCGCGACGGAGGATTGGTCCGCGGTTTTTGCCCCGCTCCTCGTGTCCGGCGCCTCGCGACTGTTCACGTTTTTCGGCATGATCCCGAATTTTGAACCGCGGGGAATTCTGCCGAAGCTCGCCTCGCTGGTCCGCCGGAACGATTGGCTGCTGTTCAGCGCCAATCTCGCGCCCGGCCCGGATTACCCCGCCGGTGTCCGAAAAATCCTGCCGCAATACGACAATGATTTGACCCGTGACTGGCTGATGACGCTGTTGCTGGATTTGGGAATGGAGCGGCGCGACGGCCGGTTGAAATTCTCGGTGGAAGCGGGCGATTTTGGTCTGCTCCGCGTCGTAGCGAACTTCCATTTTGTCCGCGTGCGGCGGATTGAAGCAGAAGGCGAGACGTTCATGTTCCAGCCCGGCGAAAAAATCCGGCTGTTTTTTTCGTATCGCTACACGCCCGAGCGCGTTCAAACAGTTCTGGCGCGATGGGGACTGGCCGTGTGTGAGCAATGGATTGCCGGCTCGGCGGAGGAAGGCGTGTTCCTGTGCCGCAAACCGTAGGGCGCCGCAGCGGCAACCAACGGCAACTCCCGCCTTACCAAACCCTCATTGTTTCCAGCACGGCCCGGACGCGCGGGACTTCGTGTGTGCGGAACAGGTCCGTTTTGCCCAGTGCCGCCAGCACGGCAAAAAACGGCTCGGCGCAGCGGACTTCCTCGCGGAAAAATTCAAAGGCATGCGGCAAGGCGTGGCAAATGGGAAAGCCCAGCGCGCGGAGCCGAAAGGTGTTCAGGAAAATGTTCATTTGATGCCGCACGCGCACTGCGCTGTCCTGCAAATTGCGGTAATAAAAGCCCAGGCCGGGATCCAGCAGCAATTTTTCCGCCCCGCAGCGTTGCGCCATCTCAATCCGACGCGCAAAATATTCCCGCATCATCTCCACCGGATCGGCGCCGAAATCGAAATCGCCCACTTCGCGGACATTGCGGCCCTGCACGTAGCAGATGATGACTGCGGCGTCATGCGCGGCGGCCATTTTGAAAATTTCCCCCGTGCCGGCGACGCCGGTCAGATTCAAAACGTTCGCGCCCGCTTCCAACGCGGCGCGCGCCACCGCCGGCGAATAGGTTTCAACGGAAACGGGGATTTTTTCGGCGCGCAATCCCTTGAGGACGGGGAGCAGTTTGGATTTTTGCGCCGCGCCGCCAACGCGCGCGGCATGAGCCAGCGTGGATTCGGCGCCCACGTCCACCAGG
>DASRCU010000212.1:0-5086 GCA_035652955.1 Verrucomicrobiia bacterium
AAATAGGCTGCCCATTCGACCTGGCGCAAATCCATGTGAATGCCCAGTTCGTCGCGCCACATCTGCTGCAATTCCACGGCGATTTTTTCGTGAATCTTCGAGCCGCCGCCTGCGGAGGCGTTGAACAAATAGGAAAAGCGCGGGAAACCTTTGCCGCCGGGATAGCCGGCCTCGGCCAGCAACTGCCGCGCGCGCGCCGGATCGTAACCGAGTCCTTGGGGCGAGGTGTAATTGGCCGTGCCGTTCGGGACCAGGTGCGAGGCGATTTGTTCGCCGCCGCGGGTGATTTTTTTTACGATGCGCTCCTTGTCCACCGCCAACGCCAGCGCCTGACGCACCCGGGGGTCGTCGAATGGTTTGCGGGTGACGTTGAAGCGGATGAAATACACGCCGAGGTAATTGAAGGTGTGAAAGTCCGGCCGTTTGAGCAGCACGTCCAGCAGTTCAGAAGGAATCAGCGCCGCGTCCCACACCACATCCGCCTCGCCGGCTTCGTAGAGATTGAGCGCCACGTTTGCCGAGCCGACGGGCAGAATGTCAATAAGCTCCGATTGCGTGCGGGCGGCGTCCCAGTAAAGCGGATTTTTTTTCAGGCGCACCTTGTCGTTCAGGTGCCAGTAAACCAATTCAAACGGACCGCTGCACGGCAGAGGCCTGGCGCGGAGCCAACGGTCGCCGTATTTTTCAATGGTCTGCCGCGGCACGACGTAAGTGATGGGCATGGCGCAGATGTCCAGGAAGAAGGGAATGGGATGGTTCAATTCAACCTGCACGGTAAAGGGGTCCAGCGCATGAACGCCCACCCGCGACGGGTCCTGGATTTTGCCGGTATTGAAGGCCTCGGCGTTTTTCAAATAATAAAGCTGTCCGGCGTATTCCGCAGCGGTCGCCGGACTCAACGCGCGAATCCACGAATACACCACGTCAGCGGCGCGAATCGGTTGGCCGGTGGACCACACCAGGTTGGTGCGCAGATGAAACGTGTAGGTTTTGCCGTCCGCCGAAACCTCCCAGCCCCACGCCAGACCGGGAATGGGACGCGACGTTTTGGGATCAAACTGCGTCAATCCCTCGAACAATCCCTGCGCCACGCGCATGTCGGCCTGCCCGGTGAGGATGGCCGGGTCCAGCGTCTCCGGCTCTGCGCCATTGAGAATGGTGACGTCGGCGGGCGGTTCGCGGCGCGCGCAGCCGGCAAGAACCATGCACCACGCAAGCAACACCGTTCCTGCAAAACAGCGCCCCCGGATTCCACGAAGGTCTGGAAGGCGACCAAAAACGCAGCGTCCGACCGCCGGCGCACGGTTTGGGCGCCCCTCCAGCGGTCCAGTCGCCAGCCGGCGACGACCGGCTTTTGCGCAGCCGCACCATTTCCGAAACCGTTTGAAAAGTAAAAAACGCGCCCGCGAGAGAAAACTTCGGGGCGCGCCGAAAAAGTTCATGCCTTATTTCGCCGGCGCATTGGTGCCGGTTGTCGCCGGCGCTGGAGCTGTGGCCGGAGTGGCGGCGGATGACGCGTTGCCGACCGGCGGCAGCAGCAGTCCCGACGCGTTGGTCGCCGGCACGGCGCCGGGCGGCGGTGTGGTGGGCGGCGGAACCGCCGTCAGCGGCGGCTGTTGCTGCTGTTGAAGCTGCTTTTCAAATTCGCTCGTGTTGACGCGATGGATCCGCTCCTGCATCACTCCCAGAAGCAGAGCCAGACCAAAAAAAATGACTGTTGCATACTTGGTGATTTTAGTCAGCGCGTTGCCCGATCCGGCGCCAAAAAGCGCATCGGCCGCGCCGCCACCAAAAGCCAGGCCGGCGCCGGTGTCTTTCTTGGGCAGTTGAATGAGCACCAGAAAAATCAGGAACAGGCAATTGACCAGAATCAAAAACGTCAAAAGTCCAACAATGAAACTCATGGCGAGAGATTAGATGGAATTTTTGATGATGTCAGCAAAACTTCGCGCTTCCAGGGAGGCGCCGCCGACCAGCGCGCCGTCCACGTCCGGCTGGCTCATTAGTTCGCGGGCATTGGCGGGTTTGACGCTGCCGCCGTATTGAATGCGAACTTTTCGGGCGGTGGCGTCGTCAAACATCCCGGCCAGCAAACCGCGAATGAAGGCGTGTGCTTCCTGCGCCTGCTGCGCGGTGGCCGTTTTGCCGGTGCCGATGGCCCAGACCGGTTCGTAGGCGATGATCGTCTCGACCATTTGATCCTTCGTCAATCCGGCCAGGCTGCCGCGCAATTGAGTTTCCAGCACCCGTTCGGTTTGGCCGGCATCGCGCTCGGCCAGCGTTTCGCCGACACAAACGATCGGCTTGAGCGCTCCGGCATGGACGGCTGCCGCTTTGCGGGCGATCAGCGCGTCGGATTCCTTTTGGTATTGACGGCGCTCGCTGTGGCCCAAAATGACGTAGCGCACGGAAAATTCCTTGAGCATGCCAACGCAAATTTCGCCGGTGAACGCGCCGAAATTGTTTTCGTTGACGTTCTGCGCGCCGAGCCGGATGTTTTTGGTGGCCAGAATAGCCCTGGACACGGATTCAAGGGCGGTAAACGGCGGACAAACCACAATGTCCACTTCCTTCACGTGGCCCACTTCCAGCGTGAGGTCTTTGATCAAAGTCAGCGCTTCGGCAACCGTTTTGTTCATCTTCCAGTTGCCGGCGATGATCAATCTGCGTTCTTTGTTCATATCGAAAAAATGCAACAGTGAATCTCTCTTCACGGACCGGCGGACAGGGCAACTATTTCCCGGACAAAGCCGCCACGCCCGGCAGCACGGCGCCTTCGAGAAATTCCAGGCTGGCCCCGCCTCCCGTACTCATAAACGTGACCTGGTCGGCCAGTCCGGCCTTGTTAATGGCCTTGACGCTGTCGCCGCCGCCGATGATGCTTTTGGCGCCGTTCCGGCGCGTCGCCTCGGCCACGGCCCGGGCAACAGTATTGGTGGCTTCGGCAAACCGCGCATCCTCGAACATGCCCAGCGGGCCGTTCCACAAAATTGTTTTCGCGCCGGAAATGATTTGCACGTAGCGTTTCACCGTTTCCGGCCCCACGCTGAAACCTTCCGCGTCGTCGGGAATGTCGCCGGTCACCGTGCGGACATTGGCATAATCGAAAACCGGTTTGCCTTTCTTGTTCAATTTGCCGGTGTTGACGGGGGTGGCGATGACGAAGTCGGTGGGCAGTTCGAACCGCACGCCGAGCCGTTTGGCTTTGGCTTCGGCGTTTAGCGCGGTTTGCGTGTGCTCCGGTTCAACGAGGGACTGACCAACTTTCCGACCGTGCGCGAGCAAAAAGGTATAGGCCATTGCGCCACCGATCAGAATCGTGTCCGCCTTTTCGAGCAGGCGGTCAATGACCTTGATTTTGTCGGAAACTTTTGCGCCGCCGAGAATGACCACGAAGGGCCGCGCCGGATTTTCCAATTCATCGCCAAGAAATTTCAATTCGCGTTCCATCAACAGGCCCGCCGCACAGGGGCCGCCGCGCCGGGCGATGACGCGCGCCACTCCCTCCGTCGAGGCATGGGCGCGATGCGCCGTGCCAAAGGCGTCGTTGACATACACCTCGGCCAGCCGCGCCAGTTTTTCGGCAAATGCCGGATCATTTTTTTCCTCTTCCGGGTAAAAGCGAACGTTTTCCAGCAACACGACGTCGCCGTCCTTCAATGACGCAATCGCGGTTTCAACTTTTTCCCCCACGCAATCGTCCACAAAAAGCACCGTTTTGCCGAGTCGCCTGGACAATTCGTCCGCCACCGGTTGGAGGGACATCGTCGGCTCGCGTTTGCCCTTGGGCCGGCCCAGATGCGACGCCAGGATGATTTTGGCGCCTTTGTCCATGAGGAGCTTCAAAGTCGGCAGCGTGGCGACGATGCGCGTGGCGTCGGTAATGACCATCCGGCCATCCCGTTCTTCCAGCGGCACGTTGTAATCCACGCGCACCAGGACGCGTTTGCCGCGGAGCTCCAAATCTCGAATTGTCAGTTTTGACATAAGAATTTTTCAAATCAGTTGCCGAAATTTTAAAAAACGGAGCGGACAGAATAATTCATTTGCGCGGCGAGTAAAGAAAATTCCTGGCGGCAAACACTCCCGACGCACCTTCGCCGGGGCTTGACAGCCCGGCGGAGTTGCTTTATGGCATGGGCAACATGCTCCGGCTGGTCGTTAACCCCGGCACTGACAGCGCCTGGGAAATCCCGCTCTCGCCCGGCGTGATTTCGCTGGGGCGAGGACCGGACAACAGCTTTCCCATCGAACATCCCTCCGTTTCCAGCACGCATTGCCAGGTGACCATCACCGATGCCGGCGTCCGCGTCAAAGACCTCGGCTCGGTCAACGGCACGTTCGTGGACGACGCGATGGTGGACGAAGCACCGCTGGTGAACGGTCAGACCCTCCGGTTGGGCGAAGTGGTGATGCGGTTGGAAAGCGATTTGATTCCGCGCGCGCGCCCGATCCCCGGCGCCTCATCGCCGCCGTCGTTCTCAGAACAATCCGCTGCTCCGGTCTTTTGCAAGTTCCATCCCAAGGTCGTTGCGCAATTCCGCTGCCCGAAATGCCACCGGTCGTTTTGCGACTTGTGCGTCAGCCACCGGCAGGGCGGTTATTTCTGCCGCGCGTGCAGCGTGGAATGTTTGCCGCTGGAACAGACTCAAGCGCCGGCGGTGGAGCAATCTTTTTTCGCCCGGGCCGGTGGCGCGTTTGGTTACCCGCTCAAAGGCGACGGCTGGATGCTGCTGATCTGCGGCGGGATTTTGTTCACGCTGATTGACGCGGCAAAATTCCTGGCGCACTTCGCCTTCATTTACGGATTTACCGCGCTGGTTTTTTTAACGGTCTTTGGCGTGGGCTATTTGATGCGTTACCTGGAATGCATCATCACCGACACGGCGCGCGGCGAAAATGAAATGCCCGACTGGCCGGACCTGGCCGATTTCAGCAGCGCTGTGACGGGGCCTTTTTTTCAAATGGTCGGCCTGGTGGTGTTTTGTTTCTCGCCGGCGATTCTTTTGACGATTTACGCTTTGTTTGCGCGTGAGGGTGGCGCCTGGCTGGGCTGGGCGACGGTCGCCGCGTTTTTTTCGGCGCG
>DASRCU010000213.1:0-2747 GCA_035652955.1 Verrucomicrobiia bacterium
AGCCACGACCATTTTGACCGACGCTCCATGCGTTGACGATCGTGGGCGGGTTTGTCGCCGTGATGCGAAAGGCGGCCAATCCACCGCTGTCGGCACGGAAGACGACGTAAGTGCCTTGGGCGGTTCGGTACGTGGCGGCCGCCTGGATAATCGGCGCCGTGGAAACATGCATTTCAGCTACCGGCACGGTGATGCCGCCGAGATTTGTCCGATTCAACAAATAGGCATTGCCGTCCTTGCCCAACGCCACAACCAGTTTCGAAGGCGAGGCGCCGGGCACGTCCACCAGTAACGGGCCGGAACCGCCCAGGTCAATATCTCCGCCGTCCAACTCTCCCCAGTTCGGCGGCGCCCAAAAGTCGTTCGTCAATCCGCTAAAGACCGGTCCGGGTTGGAAACGAATGATCGCTTCGCCGCCGGCCCACGTGCTCACGCCAAAGGTATTGCCGGTGGCAATAAAGGGAGACGAGCCGTCGCTGGCCACGCCACCAACCGCCCACGCGCCGCCACCGACCGCCGTGGTTGACCAGGCCAGGACGTTCGTGGGATTGTTTATCGGCACGCCAACAATCCAGCCATGATAGATTCCACAGTCGCCGGCGTGGCCGCCATAGGGCACATAAACAATGTTGCTAACGATGGCCAACGCGCCCCGCTGATTTTGAACTGAGGAATTGAAGTGGTTGGTGCCGGATTGAGCGGCGGCATTTACGTCCACCGGCCAGCCGGGCAACACGGCGCCTGTGTCCACGTTCAGCGCGAAGATTAAATGCTTTTTTGTCGCGCCACCGTCCGGCGTGGTCATGGCATCAAAAAATAAAGTGCGCGATGCCAAATCCACCACCGGGGTACCGGTGATACCCAGCGGGTTGATGTCGCCGCAGGGCAGGGCGGAGCGCGGAACGGGTGTGCCCACGTTTCGTTGCCAAATGATTTTGCCACTGGCTGCATCCAGTGCGTAAACATTGTTTGACTCGGTCACGGCAATAACGATTGCCCGCCCATTTGTTCCTCCTTCGATGTAAAGCGGCTGGGCATAAACGTTGCCGACGATGGAGCCGTCGAAATTCGTGTCACGTCTCAGTGCCGCCGCCGCTGCCGGCGTGAACGCAGGATCAACATAAAGCCCGTCACGTGTCGCGTGGTTGTGATATTCAGCCACACTAACCGTCGCGCCAAGGCGCAGCGGAATGGCGATAAAAGCCAGAAACGGGGCAAAACGACAGAGTGCCGGTAAAAAAGTGAAGTGTTGCATGGCTTAATAAAATAACGGCGGTGTGTGTTTCTGCAAGATCAGGATCAAATGAAAATCGCAACGCCGAGTAGCAGGCGCGGAAGCGCTCATCTTGTCGTCTTTCACCGAGTAGTGCTATGGCCCGGGGCCAAATTTTTTCGATCCGATTTGAGATGCCTCTGAAAATTTCGATTTCCGAGGTTTGATGCGCTCGAAGGATTTTCAGGCTTGAAAAGCCAATTTGCCGGGAATAGGTTGCCGTGGTAATATTCAAACGGTCCCCATATTCCAGTGAGCATGAAAGCGACCTTTTTTCCTGCCGGAGCAGTCTTTGTGCTGTTGTTGATTCAGCCGCTTGCTGTCGGCGCGAGAGATTTCGTCACCATCAAAAGCGGCGACTGGTTTGATCCAACGGTTTGGGCTCCGACCCCTTATCCTTTTGATGGCGACAATGCGACGATCGCCACCAATGCAGTCAATCTGTACTTCTACAACAACCTTTTGATCCAGCTCAATAACCTCAATTTATCCAATGGCACGCTAACTATCTTCAACATGGGCGGGCAGGGAGGGCTGATGATGCTTGGCGGTGAGAGTTATTGGGCCAATAGTTCCGTCAGCCATTTTCCGGGCAGGAATGCAAATGTTCAAACAATTTCCCAATTTGGCACATTACTATTGATGGAAAGCAACCAATTAAACGTTCTTTTAGGTTTTACCAATCACGGTATCGTTCGGCAAATTGACCCCGGTACCTTGCATCTTCACGGCTCTGCTTTCGTCGTCAATTGCCCCGAAGCTGTTTATGATTTTGCGGATGATGGAGGTATTGTTGGTGACTCCGGCAGCACGTTTACCAACAGGGGTACTGTACTGAAAAGCGGCGGAGTCAACACTTCGACCGTCGCCCTTGAATTCATCAACTCAGGGGGTACGATTGAAGTGGACAGCGGGACGCTAACGATTCAGTTTAATCTACTCAGTTCTAATGGCACATTTGTTGTTAGAAGAGGGGCGGCTTTGGATCCGTTTTACGGCTTCTGGTCCGGAAAAATTACCGGTTGTGGAGCCGGAAAGGTCGTGCTTCGCAACGGTACCCTCTATGCAAGTCCCAGCCTCACATTGGATTTTTCTGACAGCCTGTTTCAATGGATTAGCGGAACGATTATGGGGAGCAGCGGGGGCCTCACCAATCTGGGAGGGATCACCTTATCCGGAGGCAATTCTGTGTCTTTGACCGGTTTGGTCAATGGAGGGATATTTCGCCACTCCAATACTGCCTCGCTTAATCTTTCGCAAATCTTCGAAAATCTTTCGGGTGGTATTTACGATGCGGAAGACAGCGGCCAGTTTAACGGCGGCACATTTGTAAACTTTGGAATGTTTCGCAGGAGCAGCGGTTCGGGTGTTTTTTCAATGATGCCCCGAAATTTTTATAATTACGGAGGCACAATAGAGGCGGACAGCGGCACCCTGAATTTTGGCAGCGCCGGGTTTTTTCAGACCAACGGGG
>DASRCU010000214.1:0-24148 GCA_035652955.1 Verrucomicrobiia bacterium
ACACCGACCGCCACTACGTTTTGCGCCGCATCCTGCGTCGCGCCGTCCGCTACGGCCGCACCCTCGGTTTCCGCGAACCGTTTTTTCACCAACTGGTGGACGTGCTCGCCGAGACGATGGGCGATGTTTTCCCCGAAATCCGCGCCAGGAAAAAGCAAGTGCAGGAAGCCATCCGCGCCGAGGAAGAGGCGTTTAATAAAACTTTGGACAAAGGAATTGAAATTTTTGAACACCGAGCTTTTGTTAACGCAATTATTCGTGCAGCAACAAAAGAAGGATATATTGCTGGCAGTGCCTCGCCATTTGGTTTCATGGCCGATCCCAAACTGGAAAATCATGAATCACAAACGGAAAACATTGCGTTTCAAAAAGGAGATAATTTCGTCGAACTTTCTTTGGAAGAAGCTTTGGCAGGCAAATGGCGTAAATTGCTTTCCGCAGTTCCTCAAATTTCGGGCAAACACGCTTTTGATCTCTACGACACCTACGGCTTCCCGCTCGATCTCACCGAGTTGATGGCGCGCGAGCGCGGCCTGACTGTGGACAAGGAAGGTTTTGAGAAATTGATGGCCGAGCAGCGCGCCCGCGCCCGCGCCGCGCAAAAGAAAGAAGTCATTTCCGTTTCACAAATTGAAACCACCACGCCCACCACCTTTGTCGGTTATGAAAAATTGGAAGCCGAAGCGAAAGTGATCGAAGTCGTTTCGCTGAAGGACAAAACCGCCGTGGTGCTGGACGTCTCGCCGTTTTACGCCGAAATGGGCGGCCAGGTTGGTGATACAGGCGAATTCCAGCAGGGCAAGCAACGGTGGCGCGTGACCAACACGCAGAAATCGGGCAATACCTGGTTGCATTTCATTGAATTCAACCCCGGTGAGGAGGCGCTTCCGGCGCGGGGCAGCGAAGTCACACTGCGGGTGGATCGCGCCCGGCGCCACGCCATCCAACGCCATCACACCGTCACTCATTTACTGCACTGGGCGCTGCACGAGGTCGTCAGCCGGGAGGCGGCACAAAAGGGTTCTTACGTGGGACCGGAAAAACTGACGTTTGACTTCAACAGCGCGCCGCTGACGCCGCAGCAGATTGCCGACATCGAAAAACTCGTCAACGCACGCATCCTCGAAAACGCTGCGGTTTCGTGGACGGAAGTGCCGTATGCCGAAGTCAAATTGCGTCGGGACGTGATGCAATTTTTCGGCGAGAAATACGGCGAGCGCGTACGGGTTGTTCAGATTGGCGGGCGGGCAGGGGAGTTGGACGGTTATTCGATGGAGCTTTGCGGCGGCACGCACGTCCGCGCCACCGGCGAAATCGGTCTGTTCCGCATCGTCAGCGAGAGCGCCGTGGCGGCGGGTGTGCGGCGGATCGAAGCCGTCGCCGGTTTCGAAGCCTGCAAACGCGTCAGCGAGGATTGGCGATTGATCAAAACGCTCGCGGACAAAATCAATGCGCCGGTCCACGACCTGGAAAAGAGGATCGAATCCCTCCTCGCGCATCAAAAGGAGCTGGAGAAACAACTCAAGGCGGCGCGGCAGCGCGAAGCAGCGAGCGTCGCGGAGCGATTGCTCGAGCGCGTGCAAATCATCGCCGGGATTCCGGTGCTCGTTCACAACGCCGGCCGGGTGGAGGGAGATTTTTTGCTGGCCATCCAGGATTCACTGAAGAGCCGTTTCCAGGGGGTGATGGTGCTGGGCGGCGCAGTGAACGGCGCGGTTTCCCTGATCGCTTCCGTCTCACCCGATTTCACGGCGAGAATCCAGGCCGGTAAAATCATTCAACAGATTGCGCCGATTGTCGGTGGCAAAGGCGGCGGTCGCCCGGATCACGCTCGGGGCGGCGGCCCGGAGGTGACCAAACTCGACGAGGCTTTGGCACGAGTCAAAGCCTTGCTTGGCTGAAGGCCGGAAGCCCTGTTTTGATGGCGGAAAGGCCCGTTTTTCGCTTTGTGCCGCCGGGCTTTAATCTCCCGACCCAGCTTGGGGCTGCTTGTGAATTATTTTCCTGATTTCAAACAACTTGCGTTGAATTTTCCTCTTTTTCACTGTTGCGGTACCGACTGGCGTCGTAAAATGGGAGTTGTATGAAACGCAAGTCGGGGCCTGCCAAGGCCCAAAGTGGCAATATTGAAATCCGGCAGATGCAACTGGATGATCTGCCGCAAGTTTTTCGGCTGGGACAGAAGCTGTTCACCGCGGAGGAATTGCCCACGCTGTATCGCTGCTGGGATGAACATGAAATTCTGGAGTTGTTTCGCTCGGACGAGGAGACTTGTCTGGTGGCCGAGGATGACGGTCGGATCGTGGGTTTTGCCCTGGGCAGCATGATGGACAAACCGCGCAGCGCCTGGCGTTACGGCTGGCTGGAATGGCTCGGCGTGGCCCCGCGTTACAAACGCCGGGGCATCGCCCGGCGGCTGCTGAACCAGTTGACGCAACTTTTCATCGAACGTCAGGCGCGCATCATGCTGGTGGATACCGACGAGGCCAACGCCGACGCGCTGGCTTTTCTGCGCCGCACCGGTTTTGGTCAGGAGATGCGGCACGTTTATCTTTCGCGCAATCTCGACGATCACCCCAAAAGCGTAGAGCGCAAGAACGGTTTTCGCCACAGCAAGGTCCATTGACCGCTGCGCTTATTCGTTGTGCGGGATGGGAAGGGTGCTGCCGCCAATGAATTCGCGAATCAGCGCGTTACCGGGAATGAATCGGGTGTCGGCGACCTGTTCCCGGCTAAAACCTTCCACGGCGGTCAGCAGCCTCCTGATTCGTTCGTAGCGGATGCGGGCATCGAGGAAGCCGGCGTATTGTGTGAAATCCTCGGGCCGGGGCAGGCATCCGTTTTCACCGATGAAAAACGGTTTGAGCGCCGGCAGCTCAAACGGAAAGCCGCCGTTGACGACGTGATCGGCCAGGCCCTGCAGCGGAATGATGCTAAACAATTCGCCGTGGCGCACGTAATGCCAGTGCAGAATCGTGGCCAGCGGCGAATGATTGCGGTGCTTCGCATCGCGGAGCATCCGGCGCATCAGCCGCACATCGGTAAAGGGCGTCAACACCTTCCCGCCACCGTCGTCCGCGTAAAGCACGTTCATGGCTTCGAGGTAAAGCCGGAATTGCACCGACGGATCAATCCCTTCGCTGAGGGGCGGATAAAACCCGTGCAGACAGTCCAGCAGCAAAATCCGGTCGCGCTCCAGTTTCAACGGCCGGGTGCCGATGCGCCGGCCCTCCTTGAAGCTGTAGATGGGCTTCTCAATCGTCCGGCCCTCCAGCAACGCGCGCAAATGTTCGTTGAGCAGTTGAATGTCCAGCGCCTCAGGCGTCTCATAATTCCGGTCGTTGAGCCAGTCGGTGGGGTGTTCGATAACCGGCCAGAAATAATCGTCGAGATTGAGCATCAAAAAATTCAGCCCTTGCTTCTGAAGGCGGGCGGTCAGTTTAACGGTGGTGGTGGTTTTGCCGGACGAACTGGGGCCGCTGATCCAGAGCATCCGCAACGGCTGGCCGGCGTTCAGGCGTGCCATGACTTTTTCGGCGACCTGATCCAGGGCGCTCTCATAGGCCGCCAGCGCGGCGGCGATGACTTCCTTGATTTTTCCGCTGCGGACGGATTCGTTCAATGCCGCGACCGTGTCCACGCCGTGCGCACGGTTCCATTCGAGAATTTTTGTCAGGCGTCCGGCGGGCTGGCCGATGCCGACAAATTGTTCCGGCGAGATAGCGCCTTCGCGCAGCCAGTGACGGCCCCAGCGATAGCATTCGTAAGCGTCGGCTGTTTGCTGGAATCCATAGCTGCGCAAGGCGTGCACCACCTCGTCCTGAATCATCTCGATCGTCGGCGGAAAATTGGAAATGAGATGGCGCGGTTCGGAATTCAGACAGACAATGGCCGTGTCGGCAAGGAATTCCGCGATCGCCGCATCGGAGGCGTGCGCGGCAAAAATGCGTCCGTTCACCTCCGGCAGATAATCCGTCTGGAAACCTCCGATGGATTCGGCGGCGCGCAAAATGGCCCGGCAGATGCGGGCCGGGTCAAATCTCACCAGCGCGCGATTCCGTTTCTGAACTTTGACGATGCGATTTTGGACGGGCATCGCCTGGAGGATACCGCCTCAGGGCGAAGGAATAAATCTTTTCGGCGGCGAAGGCGGCGGCACCCGCCTTCAAAAAATTCCGCTACGCGAATTTGTTTTTAGCCGCTTTCCGGGATTTTGCCGCCGCTTGAATTGCCCGGCGCGCCCATGCCACCAGTTCCGGCGCATTCTCCAGCACGTCGGGCGGTACCTCGTGGTAACTCATGGTCAGCGTTTGGCCCCGGGAGGTGTAAGTGAAGGGTGGCATTCCGCGGGCCGTGTAGTCTTTTGCGGAGGCGGCGTCGGTTTTGAAAAACAACCGACCTTCGTCGAGAATGGCAAAGAAATACTCTCCCTGGTACAACCCGTACGCCCCGAACATCGCCCGCGCCCGCACATCCGGCAGCGCGCGCAACTGGTCGAGCACGAATTCCTTGAAAGAATCGTCAGACACTGTTCATCCGCCTCTCAAGGCCTTCCCGGCCGGCCGGTCCATTTGGAAAATGCCATAGCGGTCGTGTTCAAAGTGATAGACCTTTGCCACACTGATTTCAAATCGTTTCAGCCAACTGAAGGTGTGAAGGTTCACACCAAGGAACATGCCCAGGAGCGGACCGAGAAGGTAAATCCACCAGCCGGTCCAGATTCCTGAAACCACCGCCGGGCCGAGGCTGCGCGCCGGATTGGTGCTGGTGCCCGAAAGGGGCGCCTCCAGCCAAACCAGCAGTGCGTAAAGAAACGGAAAAAGCAGCGGTGTGAAGGGGCGCAGCCGGCGATGGCCCAGAAGGGTGAACAACCCCACAATCAGACTCAGGGTCGCGACGGTTTCTCCCAGCAACGCCGCCCAAAGTGGATAACCGGCTCCCGGCGTCGTGACGCCAAAACCGAGGCTTCGACCCGACTCTCCCCAGAGCAGCAGCGGCAGCGATCCGGCAACGGCTCCGCTCATTTGCGCCAGGATATAACCGGCGGTGTCGCGCGTGGTGAATTTGCCTTTCAGGCGAAACGCCAGCGTGACGACGGGATTGAGATGCGCGCCGCTGACTTTGCCCACCGGCGAATACGCAATGGCTGCTCCAGTCGCGCCAAAGAGAAAGCCGGTGATCAGCCGGCGGACGCCGGCGTTCGGCAGCATGGTCGCCACGGGGCTGCCCGTCTCAAAATCAAAAATTACAAACGACACGCCAATGCCGATCAGCAGCGCCGTACCGATGAATTCAGACAGATAAGTTGGCCATGGAATCTTCATGCCGCGTCAGCATAGACCGGACGGGTGGGTTGGCTGCCAAAAAATCCGGCAGACCGTTCGTCAACGTCAACCGTCTTTCCCGCCATCAGGTTCGTCATCCGTTTCCAGCAGGCGGGCGAAATAGAAACAAATCCCCGTTGTCAGCACCGAAACCGCGGCAATGAGAACCGACTGGGTGGCCGGCTGTTTCAGATCGTCCCAAAAACCATCTATCCAAAGGCCGGATTTGCCGTAAAGCAGGCCCATCTGCTGTCGTTCGGCCCGGCGGAAACCTTGCCTGGCGGGGTCGTCGCTCAAATCCCGGTCGCGCGTTCCCCGCAAAAAAACTCCGGCCGCCGCCGCCAGTCCCAGCACCAGCACAAGGACGCCGGCCCAACGGCAACGTTTGGCGCGTTGCTTCACAATCAGCCTTTCTGCGTTTCCTTTGCCCAGGCGTCTTTCAACGGGACGACCCGGTTGAAAACCAGTTTTTCCGGGCGCGAATCCTTGTCCAGCGTGAAGTAGGCCAGACGTTCAAATTGATAGCGCAGCTCGGGTTTGGCTTCTTTCAGGCTCGGTTCGCATTGGGCGGTGACAACTTCCAGCGAGCGCGGGTTGATGAATTGTTTGAAATCGCCGGCAGCGTCCGGTTCGGGCACGGTGAACAGCCGGTCGTAAAGGCGGCACTCGGCGGGGACCGCGTGCGCGGCGCTGACCCAGTGAATGGTGCCCTTAACCTTGCGATGGGCCGTGGCGCCGCCGGTCTTGCTGTCCAGGTCGGCGGTGCAGCGTAATTCAACGACCTGGCCGGCGGCGTTTTTCACCACTTCGTGGCATCGGATGATGTAAGCGTATTTCAAACGCACTTCGCCGCCGGGCTTGAGGCGAAAGAATTTCGGCGGCGGATTTTCCATGAAATCGTCCTGTTCGATGAACAGCTCGCGGCTGAAGGGAATTTTTCTGGTGCCGGCAGTCGGGTCTTCAGGATTGTTGACCGCTTCCAGTTCCTCAACCTGGCCTTCGGGATAATTGGTCAGGACAACTTTGATTGGTCGCAGCACGGCCAGTCGCCGCAGCGCACGCCGGTTCAAGTCCTCGCGGATGGCGTGCTCCAGGACGGCCACCTCGGTGAGGCTGTTGTATTTGGTGATGCCGATGTGATAGGCAAAACGGCGCAGGGCCTCCGGCGTGACCCCCCGGCGCCGCAGGCCGGAAATGGTCGGCATCCGCGGATCGTCCCAGCCGGAGACCAGTTTTTCGTTCACCAGTTGCATGAGCTTGCGCTTGCTCATCACGGTGTAACTCAAATTCAGGCGGGCGAATTCGTATTGGCGGGGCAGGGGACGCGGCAGCTCCAGGGATTCCAGAATCCAATCGTAAAGCGGACGGTGCACTTCAAATTCCAGCGTGCAGATGCTGTGGGTGATGCCTTCGATGTAATCGCTCAGGCAATGAGCAAAGTCATACATCGGGTAAATGCACCAGCGGTTGCCGGTGTGATGATGCTCGGCATGGCGGATGCGGTAGAGCACCGGGTCGCGCAGCCAGATATTCGGCGAGGCCATGTCAATCTTTGCGCGGAGCGTGCGCGCCCCGTCGGGAAACTCGCCGGCCTTCATCCGCGCAAACAAATCCAGGTTTTCTTCGAGTGAACGGTTGCGCCACGGCGATTCCTTGCCCGGCCGGTCCGGCGCGCCGCGATATTTGTCCGTCTCTTCCGGCGACAAATCGCAGACATATGCCTTGCCCTTTTTGATGAGCGCAACGGCGTATTCGTAAAGCTGATCAAAATAATCGGAGGCGTAAAAGGGTTCCAGGGAATGGCGACTGTCACTGCGTCCGCCGGCAACGGCGTCCAGATAAAAATCGGTTTGCCCGTTGGCCGGAATTTTTTCGGGAGTTTTGCCCTGCGGTTTGAGGCCCAGGCAATGATCGGCCCAACCGTCAATGAGCCAGTTCACATCCTCAATGATGGAAGCCACGTATTCGACGTCTTCCTTCGTTGGATTCGTGTCGTCCATGCGCAGGTTGCAGACGCCGCCGAATTCGCGGGCAATGCCGAAGTTCAGGCAGATGCTTTTGGCATGGCCGATGTGCAGATAACCGTTCGGCTCCGGGGGAAAGCGCGTGTGAATCCGCGGGTATTTCCCTTCGGCGACGTGCCGGGCCACGATGTCGCGGATGAAATCGTTCGGGGCAGCCGACGGCTTGTTTTCCTGGCTCATAAGCCCGCCGACCATAGCAAAAGAACCGGTGGTTGTCCAAACGAAGCGCGCGACGACGGATTTTGCCGGATGACCATTGAAACGCGGCCCGCGTTCTGTTAATCAGGCGGCGAATGACGGTCAGCCCGATGAAAATTCCTCCCGCCTGGACGCAGCCAATCGTGCGTCGCCAGGAAGTGGACTTGCGGCTGGTCCCGCTGGGGTTTCTGGGATTAATTGTCATCGGAGCGCTGCTTTTACGGCTGCCGTGGACGCATCGCGCGGGACAATCCATCGGCTGGCTGGATGCCTTTTTCCTTTCCACATCGGCGACGTGTGTCACGGGATTGACAACGGTGAACGTGGCCGGAACGTTCAACCGTTTCGGACAGGGGGTGTTGCTGGGACTGATTCAACTGGGCGGATTGGGCATTTTCACCGCCGGGATTTTGCTGGTGCTCTTGAGCGGCCAGCGATTGTCGCTGGCTGATGAACATGTCATTCGCGCCACGGTCGGCAAAATCCGGCGCGTGCGGCCGTTGGATGTTTTCCTTTACGGCTGCGTTTTTATTCTATTGTTTGAACTGGCCGGAACGGTCGCGCTCTTCCTGCAAATCAACGCTGCGGCGCCCCAACAGCCGGTCTGGCAAAATTTGTGGGACGCGGCGTTTCACGCCGTCAGCGCCTTTTGCAACGCGGGCCTTTCGACCTATCCCGACAACCTCGAACATTGGCGCTACCGACCGGGCATTCTGGCGGTGGTCTCTGTTCTGATCATCGCCGGCGGCATTGGTTTGATGACGCTGATTAATCTGCGCTACTACTATTTTTGGCGACGCGATCCGCGCCGACGCGGTTATTTGACATTGCAGGCGAAATTGTCCCTGTTCATGGCGGCCATTCTGCTGCTGGCGGGCACCGTTGTGACCTGGATTTTTGAGCGCCGCCACACCCTGGCCGGCGCGACGCTCACCGAACAAATAACGTGGTCGTTCTTTCACTCGGCCACGTGCCGCACCGCCGGTTTCAACGTGGTGGATCCCGGCGCCATGAATCCGCCGACACTGCTGTTTACGATGCTGCTGATGTTCATTGGCGGCGCGCCTGGCTCCATGGCAGGCGGAATCAAAACGGTGACCTTTGCAGTGTTGGTCCGTACGGCCTGGAGCGCCCTGCGGCGCCGGGAAAACATTGAAGTTTTTGGCCGGCGCATTTCGCCGCAGGTGGCCGGGCGGGCGGTGATGATGGTGCTGATTGCCTCCGGCGTGTTGATGGCGGGGGTCGGATTGCTCATGTTCACCGAGCAACAACACCCGGCGGCGGAAACGCCGGAACATTGGCTGGCAGTAGTTTTTGAAGCGGTTTCAGCGTTCGGCACCGTTGGTTTGAGCGCGGGGGTTACCCCGCTTTTGACCGCTCCGGGCAAATTGATTATCATCCTCCTCATGTTCGCCGGCCGGATCATTCCTCTGATGCTTTCGGTTTATCTCGCGCGGCCATCGTATCCGTGGCATGTCCGGGCGCCGAGCGAGGAAATCGGTCTCGGTTGACTTATGGCCGCACAACGGATCATCATTCTTGGCGCGGGACGGTTTGGAACATATCTCGGTTCAAAACTTTCAGAATATGGCTGCGACGTCCTGCTTGCCGACCACGACAGCAACCGCGTCAAGGAACTCGCCGAGGACGGTTTTCACGTCCTTGAGGCGGACGTTGAAGATGAAGACGCCTTGAAGGAATTAGGCGTGGCGGAGGCCGACGCCGTGGTGGTGTGCATCGGTGAAAACATGCAGGGCAGCATTCTGGCCACGCTGGCGCTCAAGGAACTCAAGGCAAAAAAATCATTGCCCGCGCCTCGGACGCAAAACATGCGCAGGTCCTCGAAAAAGTCGGCGCCGACCTGGTTATTTTGCCCTCGCGCGACATGGCCTATCGCCTGACCGAACGCCTGCGCGACGCGGCCAGGAGCGAGCGCCAGCTTTTGGGCGGAGAATATCAACTCGCCGAGGTGCGCCTGGGACCCAAACTGCACGGCCAAACACTGGCCGCCGCCCAATTGCCGCAGCTTTACCGCATCACCGTCGTGCTCATTGCCCGCCCGGGCAAAAATCCCCGTCCCGATGAAGACAATCCGAGCGAACCGTTTGAGCCGCGCGGCGATTTTACGCTGAAAACAAACGACACGGTGATGGTGGTGGGCCGCCGCGAAAACATCAATCGCTTCGAGAAGGATTGCGGCGCGAAAAATTAAACGACGCTCAGCGCCACAAACGCGCCCTGAAAAATTTCGGGAAAAACCCGGCCGCCATTTCTGGAGACAATGAACAGCATTGAAGTGGTCATCTGCCTGATTTTGTTGTTCATGGCCGTGCCGGATTGGTGCCAAAAAATCGGCCGACCAGCCATAATCAATGCCGTCTTCGTCGTTTTTGGTTTCACGCTGGGTTTGGTGGCAGAAAGGGACGTCACCACCATGTTGATTGAAGCCGGTAAAGTCGGCTTTATCCTCGTCCTGTTTGAAGTGGGTCTGGAAATTGATTTGCCGCCGCTCCGGGAATTTCTGCCGCCGCTGCGATTTGCCGTCGCCTGGTCGCTTGTTCAATACCCCTTGCTGTGGGCATTGGGCGCGGTAGCCGGATTGAATTTATCCGCCGGGTTGCTCGCCGCGGTGGCAATGGCCAGTTGCTCGGTCAGCATGGCCTATTTCGGATGGAAACATTTTCCGGGGCTGACGGGAAACACGCGGACATTTGTTCTGCAAATCATGGTGGCGTTGGAAGTGCTGGCAATGGTGGTGCTGGCCGTCGGCGGCGCCCTGTTGAAACAAGGCCTGGGTTGGCCGATTTTGGCGCGCGTGGCGGGCATGGCGGCGATGATTTACTGTATCAGCCGGTTTTCGTCGCACGTGACCAAATTATTTCAACAAATCATCGAAACCACGACGCATTGGCGCGTGCATCTTTTAGTCCTGCTGGTGCTCATCATTTGCGCTGTGGGGGAACGCCTGGGACTGTCGGCATCAAAAACGGCGTTTTTTCTCGGCCTGTTCATGAGCCGCGCCGAATTTGAACATCAAAGCATTGAGGAAATCATCGCGCCCATCAGCCGCCGGTTTTTGATTCCGATTTTCTTTGTCTCGCTGGGATTAATGGTCAATTTGCGCATGCTTGTTTCCCGTGCCGCACTCCTGGCGTTGTGCGGCGCGTTTCTGTTGATTGGCTTCCGCGAAATGGTTCACCGGCGCTGGCTGAAAACCGGCGGGGACCGGAACACTTACCTGCTGCTCTGCCCCAACCTGACCCTGGTCGCCTTGGCCGCCACGTCGTTGCTGGACGCCGGCCTTCGCGACGCCGCCACCTGGACGGTCCTGAGTGGATTATTTTTGACCGTCGCGGCCCTGGCCTTGCAGCCGCGCGCACATGTGGAAAACACCAAGCCGGAGACGATGGCGGCTTCCTGAACGAATCAATTTACCGCTGGCAAACGGAACGCGGTTTCGGATTCCCGAGGTTTCAATAAGTTTTACAGCAGCGGATGTTATTTTTCCGGCACCAGCGGCGCGAACTGCCGCGTCTCCGGGTCGAAGGCAAACAGTTCCGCCGTGGCGATTTTGAAGAACCAGCCGTGCAGGCGCAGAGCGCCGTCAGCCAGCCGGCGCTGCACGCACGGGTAGCCGCGCAAATTGTCCAGACTGAACAAAACGTTTTCCAGCGTCGCGGCGGTTTCCTGCTCGTCGGGCTGTTGCAAATGGGCGTAGTCTTTTTTCAAGGTGTCCCGCACCGGCGCGGCCACCGTGAGCCAGTCCCGCAAATGCGGCGCCTCATCGCCCACCGGCGTCCGGCCCAGCAGGGCGGCGATCGCGCCGCATTGGGAATGGCCGCAGACGACGATGTCTCCGACGCGCAGATACTCCACGGCAAATTCAATGGCCGCGGCGGTGGAATTGGTGTCGCCGCGCACCGCCGCCGGCGGCACGATGTTGCCGATGTTTTTGACGACGAACAGGTCGCCCGGCTGACTGTGTGTGATCAATTCCGCCAGCACCCGCGAATCGCAGCAGGTGATGAACAGCGTGTGCGGTTTTTGGCCTTCCGCTGACAGCTTGCGGAAGAGGTTCCGGTAATTTCCGAACTCCTCGGTTCGGAAACGATGAACGCCTTCAATCAGCCGTTGCATGGGCGCGTGCCGGTCGGTTTTCTAAAATCATTGCGCCAGCGTGCGGTTTTTGGCACGCGATTCCTCCGTCAGTCTCACCTTGAACTTCTTGAGTTCCTCCTGCAGGCGCGCGTCGCTCACGGCCAGAATTTGCGCCGCCAGAATTCCCGCATTCCGGGCACCGCCGACGGCCACGGTGGCGACCGGCACGCCCGGCGGCATTTGCACGATGGAAAGCAGCGAATCAAATCCGTCAAACGATTTTCCCAGGATGGGCACGCCGATGACCGGCAGGGTGGTAAACGCCGCGGTAACGCCCGGCAAATGCGCCGCGCCGCCCGCGCCGCAAATCAAAACCTTGATGCCGCGCGCCGGCGCGCCGGAAACGTATTCCTCCAGTCCCCGCGGGTCGCGATGCGCGGAAATGACCCGGGCTTCCCAGGCGATACCGAATTCCGACAGCGCATCGGCGGCCAGCTTCATGGTCGGCCAATCCGAATCGCTGCCCATCAAAATGCCAACAGATGTTGTGGTTGAATTGCTCATGCGCCGAAAATTTGAGCAGAAAGTTGCGGTGACTGGCAATTTTTTTTGTCGAATCGGGTCCGGACTTCCCAACGGGTTTTGGGCGGCGGCGTGGCCGGCCATCGGAATTTCGTTTAAGCGTCGCAACCGTTGGCCCTCGTTCCTGCGCCGAATCGGTCTTGAGCAAAAACAGGAGGGCGGTCCCGGCGTTCGTTGGACCGCTGAATGCCCCGTTGGCGCGGGGTAAACATTCCATGATTCGACTTTGATTCGTTTCCGCCTTGCGCTAAATCTTTGCGCCCATGACCACCGCGAACAAGGTTACCATTCTCCGCATCCTGCTGATTCCTTTCTTTGTGGTGGAGGCCATTTATTATGTTCGCACCGGTCTGGAGGCGCACCGGCTGGCGGCAATCCTTTGTTTTGCCGTGGCCGCAATTTGCGACGGGGTGGATGGTTACATCGCGCGACGCTACAATCAGAAGAGCGAACTGGGCGCCATCCTCGACCCGCTTGCGGACAAATTATTGCTCGTCTCCGGCGTGGTGTTGCTCAGTTTCGACAACGCTCCGTATTTCCGGCAAATCCCGCTCTGGCTGACCGGAACCATCATTGGACGCGATGTCCTGCTGGGCATCGGCGCGATGGTCGTGTGGCTGATTGTCGGCAAAATCACCGTGCGCCCGCGGCTGACGGGAAAACTGGCCACGGTGTTTCAAATGCTCACCGTCAGTTGGATCTTGCTGCGCTGGGATTTTCACCGCGGTTGGCTGCAAATCTGGATGCTCGCCGCCGGCGTTTTCACCGGCGTTTCCGGGCTGCTGTATATTTGGGACGGCAGCCGGCAATTGAGCACGCATCCGGCCAGTTCGGCGGAACAGGCAAAGGCAGCGGTTCCGCCAGAAAGGTGAAAGCGCTGGACTTTTGCCGAAAACAGGTTATTTGACCTTTTGCGCCCAGTGAGGCGCAAAATATGCCAAAGGGCGTTCGACTGAAATTGAAGGAAGGCGACGTGGCACCGGAATTCTCGGCGCCCGCCAGCGGCGGCGGAACGGTCTCGCTGGCGGATTTCAAGGGTCAACCCGTCGTCCTTTATTTTTATCCGAGGGACGACACGCCGGGCTGCACCAGGGAAGCGTGCGCCTTCCGCGACCACTTCGTTGAATTCCAAAAACGCGGCGTGGTGGTGCTCGGCGTCAGCACCGACTCCGTGAAGTCGCACGACCAATTCGCGGGCAAATACCAACTGCCGTTTCCGCTGCTGGCCGACGAAGACCGGAAGCTTGTGCAGGCCTACGGCGTCTGGGGCGAAAAAACGTTCCTGGGTCGCAAATTCAAAGGCACGCATCGCGTGACCTTCCTCATCGGCCCGGACGGCCGCATCAAAAAAATCTGGCCGCAGGTCAGGCCGGAAACGCATGCCGCGGAGATCCTGGCAGCGTTGCCAGGATGAAAGCGACGAGCATAACACGGCGTTCTGCCCGGTCTGGATTTGACATTTTCTGAAGACCGGAGACAATCGGCCGGGAACACAAAGAAATTAACCGACAACCAAAGAAAAAAAGTTATGGCAATCCCCGTTGGCTCCAAGGCCCCCGATTTCACTCTTAAATCCAAACAGCCTTCCGGCCTGGTGGACGTGAAGTTGAGCGACAACTTCGGCAAACGAAACACCGTGCTGCTCTTTTTCCCGGCGGCGTTCACCAGCGTCTGCACCAGGGAAATGTGTGACATCAGCGCCGGCCTCAACGCGTACGCCGCCCTGAACGCCCACGTCATCGGCATCAGCGTGGACACTCCGTTCGCGCAGGAAGCCTGGGCGCAAAAGGAAAAAATTACCATCACCCTCGCCAGCGATTTGAACAAGGAAGTCATCCGGAAATACGATGTCGTATTCCCCATGCTCGCGGGGATCGGCGACACCGCGGCACGGGCGGCCTTTGTCATTGATAAAAACGGCGTGGTGCAGTACGCCGAACAAACGCCCACACCAAAGGACTTGCCGCATTTCGAAGCCGTCCGGGCGACATTGCAGAAGTTGAAATAAAATCCGCCGGTTCAATTTTCGGGGCGCGTCAGGCGGCGCACCGCTTGTTTCCCAAACGTCACCTCTTTTTTGCCGGAACGTCGTGGCGGCGCCGGTCATGTGGGCTATCCTGCCGGCATGAAACCGCGAATTTTGGTTGCGGATGACGAGAGTGACTTTGTGGAAATACTCAAATTCCGCTTGACGCCTTTGCACGGCGAAATCCTCACCGCCGCCAACGGCGTGCAGGCGTTGAGCCTGGCGCGACAGTTCCAGCCGGATTTGATTCTGCTGGACATCCTGTTGCCGGATTTGGACGGCCTGTCGGTTCGCGACATTCTGCGTCGCCAGCCGGCCACCAAAAAGATTCCCATCATTTTCATCAGCGCCTTGTCCGGCCGGGCGGCCCGGCGGACAATGACGGCTTCAACGGAAGATTTTTTTACCAAGCCGCTCGACTGGGAGCGCCTGGCGCGCCGCATTGACGAGCTGCTGAATGACGCCCCGGCCTCAAGGGACTTCAAATGATGTTGCACACGTCGCCTTCCCGTTTTCGGGCGGCGAAGAGACATCCGGGAACGGCCGGCGAATTTTTTGAGCTAACGCGGGCGTGAACGGAAGAGCGAACGGAGAAACGCCCGTGGTGCCGGTAAATCAGCGGACGCCTTGACCGACCTTGACACGTTTCCTTTCGGGCTTCATTCTCCTTCGAGGAACGACATCATGAGAGCGCATCGTTTGTTCGACTCACTGCAGGAATTTGATCCAGGCAACGGCCGGAGCGGTTTTTTTTATTCGTTGCCCGCCCTTGAAAAAGCCGGCGTCGGCCCGATTTCCAGGCTGCCGGTGTCTCTCCGGCTTGTCCTCGAATCCGTTTTGCGCAATTGCGACGGCCGGAAGATTACCGAACAAAACATTCGCGAACTGGCCAACTGGCAGCCGAACGCGCCGCGCACCGCGGAAATTCCGTTCGTGGTGGCGCGCATCGTCTTGCAGGATTTTACCGGCGTGCCGCTGCTGGTGGATTTGGCGGCCATGCGCAGCGCCGTGGCGCGGCTCGGCAAAAATCCAAAAATCATCGAACCCCTTGTGCCGGTGGATTTGGTGGTGGACCATTCGGTGCAGGTGGACGTGAACGGCACGCCCGATGCCTTTGCCCGCAACCTTGAAATGGAATTCCGGCGCAATCGCGAACGCTACCAGTTCCTGAAATGGGGCATGCAGGCCTTCGACACCTTTCGGGTGGTGCCGCCGGGGATCGGCATTGTGCACCAGGTGAATCTGGAGTATCTGGCCAAGGGCGTGCTTTCGGCGGAGGTCGAAACTTCCGGCTCGCCAGGGACAATTTTTTATCCCGACACGCTGGTCGGCACCGATTCGCACACCACGATGATCAACGGTCTGGGGATCGTCGGCTGGGGCGTTGGAGGCATCGAAGCCGAGGCGGGAATGCTCGGCCAGCCGGTGTATTTTCTGACGCCGGATGTCGTGGGCGTGCACCTGACCGGCAGCCTGCGCGAAGGAGTGACGGCGACGGACCTGGCGTTGACGCTCACACAAATGCTGCGTCGGGCTAAAGTAGTCGGCAAGTTTGTGGAATTTTTCGGTCCCGGCGCCGCGGCGCTGCCGGTGGTGGACCGGGCAACGATTGCCAACATGGCGCCCGAATACGGCGCAACGATGGGATTTTTCCCGATTGACGAGGAATGTGTTCATTACCTGCGCGCCACCGGTCGCAGCCAGGAGCATTGTCGTCTCTACGAAAATTACTACCGCGCGCAGCAGCTTTGGGGCATGCCCCGGCGTGGCGACATCCAGTATTCACAGGAACTGGAACTGGACCTGGCCACCGTCGTGCCCAGCGTTGCCGGCCCGAAACGTCCCCAGGACCGCATCGAATTGCCGAAATTAAAAGAGCAATTCCTCGCCGCCTTTTCCCGCCCGCTCACCGAGGGCGGTTTTGGCAAATCGCCCGCCGAGCTGGAAAAGACAGTTCATGTTTCGTCCAACGGGGCATTTCATCCCGGAGGCGGCAGCCAGGAACCGGATTTGCCGGAACGCGCCCGGATCGCGGACATCAACCTTCACACCGACCGGGAAATGGCCAACAACCACCCGACGCCCGATCCGGTGAACACTCCAGCACCGCGGGTGGAAGGAGACATCGGCCACGGCAGCGTACTCATAGCCGCCATCACCAGTTGCACCAACACCAGCAATCCCAGCGTGATGCTGGCCGCCGGATTGCTCGCCAAAAAGGCTGTGGAACGAGGGCTGCGCGTGCCGTCCACCGTCAAGACGTCGCTGGCGCCCGGTTCGCGCGTGGTGAGCGATTACCTGAACAAGTCGGGCCTGCAAAAATATCTGGACGCCCTGGGCTTCAACCTGGTCGCTTACGGCTGCACCACCTGCATCGGCAATTCCGGGCCGTTGCATCCGGCCATCGAGGAGGCAGTGGTGAAAAATGATCTGGTGGTCGCGGCGGTGCTTTCCGGGAATCGCAACTTTGAGGCGCGCATCCATCAAAACATCAAAGCCAACTTTCTCATGTCGCCGCCGCTGGTGGTCGCCTTCGCCCTGGCCGGTCGCGTGAATCTGGATTTGACCCGCGAACCTTTGGGTAAAGACCCCAACGGTGCGGCCGTTTATCTCAAAGACCTTTGGCCCTCCCTGCGGGAAATCCGCGAACAAATGCAAAGCGCGTTGCAGCCGGAAGTTTTCCGGCAGATGTATCGCGACTTCGTCCGGCAAAATCCCAAGTGGAACGAAATCCCTTCAAGCACCGGCCTGGTCTATGCGTGGGACGAAGATTCCACGTACATTCAGGAACCGCCGTTCTTTGCCGGTTTTTCGATGCAACCCGGCGAAATTCTCGAAATCAAAGGCGCGCGACCCCTGGCGATCTTCGGCGACAGCGTGACGACCGACCACATTTCTCCTGCCGGCTCGATCAAAAAATCCTCCCCCGCCGGCCGATACCTGATGGAACGCGGCGTCAAGCCGGAAGATTTCAACAGCTACGGTTCCCGGCGCGGCAACGACCGGGTGATGACCCGCGGCACATTCGCCAATGTCCGCATCAAAAATCTCATGGTGCCCGGCGTGGAGGGTGGCGTAACGCGGTTTCAGCCCGGCGGTGAAACCCTGAGCATCTACGACGCCGCCATGAAGTATGCGGAGCAAAAAGTTCCGCTGGTGGTCCTGGCCGGTCAGGAATACGGCACCGGCTCCTCACGCGACTGGGCGGCCAAAGGCACGGCGCTGCTGGGCGTCCGCGCGGTGATCGCCCAAAGCTTCGAACGCATCCATCGCAGCAACCTTGTCGGCATGGGCGTGCTGCCGCTGCAGTTTCCTGAAGGCGTCAGCGCCCAGACCCTGAAGCTCGATGGCTCGGAAATTTACGACGTGCTCGGCCTGAATGACCATCTGCAGCCGCAACAGGAGCTGACGCTGAGAATCAGTCGCGCCAACGGCCGGACCGAAACGGTGCCGGTCAAATGCCGCATTGATACGCCGATTGAAGTGGAATACTACCAGCACGGCGGCATTTTGCCCTTTGTGCTGCGGCAATTGCTGGCCAGGGCGTAAGGGCGTAAGGGCGTACCCCAGCGGCGGTTTCCTCCCTTCGCCACTTTGCCGGTTGGTGGGCTGGCCATGGCGGGCCGGTGATTTTCCCGACGGACTCAGGCACGGATTCCCGCGGTCGGAGCGAACGCCGCGGTCTCTGATTGCGCTTCAAGTTGTTGCCGATGGAGAACGACCGGTGGGCAGCGCTTCCGCGACGGTCTTGCAAAGGCCGACAAAGGTTTCTTCAGCCAGGGTGAGCCGTTTGCCGCGCCATTGCAGGATGCCCCACTGGCGGGGCAGTTTGCGGCGGCCCAATGGCAACGCCACCAGTGAACCTTCCTCGATTTCCTTCCGCGCCACCCAAGGCGCCAAAATGCTGACGCCCAGGCCGAGTTTCACCAGCTCCTTGGTGGCTTCCATGCTGCCCAGTTCGATGACTGCCTTGAGCACCAGGTCCTCGCGCTGAAAATACTCTTCGATGAGTTGGAAGGTGACGCTGCCCTTGCTGTAAAGGATGTAATTGGAGCGCGGAATTTCAGAACGTTCAACTCGGCCGCGGCGCGCCCAGGGGTGACGCGCGCCAACGATGAACTGAAGTTCGTCGGCGAACAGCGAAACAAACTGGATTTGCGGCTCGTTACCCGGCGCCAGACCGATGGCCAGGTCAATGCGATGATTCAGCAACGCCGCGACCAGTTCCGGGGTGTCGCCCGGCTCAATGGTGAGAACATGTTCGGGAAAGCTTTCCTTAAACTCCCGCAGCACCGGCGGGATGAGATACTGACAGGCCGTAATGGTCGCGCCCAATCGTAACCGGCCTCGTCCCCAGCGCCCCAAATGGCTCAACGCCGCGCGCGCGAGCTCCATCTCCTGCAAAATTTTTGTGGCGTGATGGAGAAGCTGTTCGCCGGCCAGAGTCGGCACCACTTTTTTGCCCAGCCTGTCCAAAAGACGACAGCCTGCATCCCGTTCGAGGGCCTTGATGGAGTGGCTGACTCCCGATTGGGTCAGGTGCAGCTCGCGGGCCGTTTGCGTAAAACTGCCGGTACGCGCCAGCACTGTGAAGGCACGAAGCTGCCGGCTGTCCAGCGGAAAATTCATACATGAATGGTCTTCATCAAACCTATGGAAATTCCGGGAAGCAATCATCGGGCCAATAGCCGCAACTGGCACGCGCATCGCTCTGGGTTCGTTTCGAGTCCCGCAGACGTCGCCTGCAGGAAACAAAACAGCATGGACAAACAATATGAAAACCGGAGATTCATTTTGGAAATCGGGCCATCTGCCCACCCTCATCAGCGCTTTCCTTTACTTCGATGTGAGTTTCATGATCCGGGTGTTGCTGGGTGCGCTCGGCAATTATGCGGCCGCGGCCCTGCAGATCAATGCGGCGCAGAAAGGTTTGATGACCGCCATTCCGCTGCTGAGCGGTTCCCTGTTGCCGCTTCTCTTCGGCCAATTGACCGACCGGATCGCGCCGAAGAAGACCGGCTGCCTGGGCATGGCCGCCACGATGTTGCCGTTGTTTGGAGGATGGTTGTGGGCGGATTCCATCGGCAGAATCTACTGCGTCGGGCTGTTGCCCGGCGTAGCCGGTGCGAGCTTTGCGGCGGCGTTGCCGCCGGCCAGCCGCTGGTATCCAGCCCTCCAACCTGTTACGACGATCTCGACCACGCCGAATGTTTTCTCATAGTCGGCGCGAACAGGGCCGAATGTCATCCGGTCCTTTGGCAGCGCCTCAAGCGCCGCGCGCGCTCGAACGCGCCCGGCTCGTCGTTGTGCAGGATGGTTATCATCCCACCGAAACCCCGGCGCTGGCTCACGTGATTCTGCCGGCGGCGATGGGCCTGGAAATCGAAGGCACCATGACCAATTCCGAGCGCGTCATCGGCCTGTTGCAGCCCTGCCTGCCGCCGCCCGGCGACGGCCGGCCTGACTGGGAAACTGCCGTCGGCTTTGCGGCCGCGCTGGGATTTGCCGAATCCTTTCCCTATCGCACCGCCCGGGAAATTTTCGACGAGCATAAACGCTGTTGCGCCGGCGTTTATCCCGTGCACATGGACGGCATCACCTGCGACCGGTTCAAACGACAAGCGCTGCCATGGCCGTGCCCGAGCCCCGCCAGCATCGCGAGGGGCGCCGCTCATCAAGCCCTGACAATTGTAAAATCTCCCGTTTCATGAATCCCGCCAATCCTGTCCTCAGAAACGAGGCCCTTCCGTGCCGCGTCGTCGGCCTGTTCATTTCGCCGGGGCACAATTTCTTCGGCCATCACGGCCGCCCGCCGGGACAATCGCCGGTGATCGCGGTCAACGAGGTTCAATGCGTGGCCGGTCGCGGACTGGTCAACGACCGGTTTTTCGATTTCAAGTCCGATTACAAGGGCCAGGTGACCTTCTTTTCGGCGGAGGTTTTCGAGGAGGTTTGCCGCCAACTGGGAGTGAGCGGCAAATCGCCGGGCGAGACGCGCCGCAACGTCATCACACGCGGAGTGGATTGGAACCAGTACATCGGGAAAAAATTTGCGGTGCAAAACGTGATGTTTGAAGGCGTCTGCGAATGTGCACCGTGCCATTGGATGGACCAGGCCATTGCGCCGGGAGCCGAGGCGGCGCTGCGCGGCCGTGGCGGCTTGCGCGCGCGGATTCTGAGCGACGGCGTTTTGCGGGTGGAAGCGTGAACTTTGGCGCGGTCAATCCTGGCGGGCGGAAATTCCTCGCGCATGGGCCGCGACAAGGCGCGGCTGGAAATCGCCGGACAGCCCTTGCTGACCCGGCAGATTCAACTGCCTCGCGAAGTCGGGGCGCGGGAAATTTTCATCTCCGGACGGGCAGACCGGGATTATTCCCGGTTCGACTGTCCGGTTTTGCTCGATCGTTTTCCAGAGGGCGGTCCGCTGGCCGGCATGGAACGGGCGCTGGTGGCCAGCTCTTCCACACATTTGCTGGTCCTGGCGGTGGATATGCCGAATTTGACGCCCGCTGTTTTGGAACGGTTGTTGAAAAACGGCGGCAAGGGTAAAGGCGTGCTTCCGCGAATTGGCCGGCGCCTGGAACCGTTGGCGGCGCTTTACCCCAAAATGGCCGCCGGATTGGCTTTGGATCTTTTGCAGCACGGCGACCCCGCCGCGACTGCTTTTGCCCATGTTGCGTGCAATCGGGTTGGGTTGAGCTGTATCCGGTCGGAGCGCGCGACGCACATTGCTTCGTCAGTTGGAACGCGCCGGGGACTTGCCGCCAAACGTTTGGTCAGACTGACCAAAAGAAGCCAGCCCCCGCTGTGTTCGACTTTAACCGGCCTGAGGGAAAGAAGCGTTGAAGCCCGGCAAACTCCTCTTCGCAAAGCTGCCTGGCCGCAATGTTTGGCGGCGTATTTACGCGCAAAAACCCGCTCCATGAGCGCCATTCATCGAAGGCATGGAAATTACGGGCGACGTTTATTGGCGCCTTAAACATCTTTGGCATAGTCGTCGCTTGTTCTCCCGCGGTCCGGCAAAGTGGGAGTTCGTATGAACGTTAAAAGACCGTCAGCAAACGGCTTGGCGGCGCAACAACCGTTGCGGCTGGGTTTTGTTCCGTTGACGGATTGCGCGCCGCTGGTCATGGCCCAAGAACTTGGCCTGTTCCGGAAATACGGATTGCGCGCGGTTTTGAGCCGCGAGCCGGGCTGGGCGACGATCCGGGACAAGGTAATTTACGGCGAGTTGGATGCCGCTCACGCCGTGGCCGGCATGCCGTTTGCCGCCACGCTGGGGCTGGGTTCGATTCCCTGCGACTGTTTGACGGCGCTGGTGCTCAGCCAACACGGCAATGCCATTACGTTGTCCGCCGACCTTTGGCGGCGGGGCGTGCGTGACGGCGCAACACTGCGGCAGGAAATCTGCTCCCAACGCGCGCCGGGCGGCGAAAAAACGTTCATTTTCGGGGCAGTCTCTTCGTTTTCATCACACTGTTTTTTGCTGCGCCAGTGGCTGGAAGCTGCCGGCATCCCTCTCGGCCGCGACACGCGCATCGTCATTGTCCCTCCGCCGCAGATGGCAGCCCACCTCAAGGCCGGTCATCTGGACGGCTTTTGCGCCGGTGAACCGTGGAACTCGGCGGCGGTTCAGGCACAAGATGGCTGGGTGGTGACGACGAGCGCGGAATTGGCGCCCGGCCATCCCGAAAAGGTGCTGATGGTGCGGCGTGATTTCGCCGAGCAACGGCCCGAAGAACACCTGGCGCTGGTCGCCGCGTTGTGGGACGCCTGCAAATGGTGCGACGCGCCGGAGAACCGCGAGCAACTGGTTGCCACACTGGCCCGGCCGGATTATGTGAACGCTTCCGCCGTGACACTCTGGCGCGGGCTGGAAGGCCGCTTGGATTGCGGCCACGGACGTGTCCGAACGGTTCCGGATTTTTTGCTGTTTCACCGTGACGGCGCCAACGAACCTTCGGCGAACAAGGCCGCCTGGGTGCTGCAGCATTTGAGGAACAGTGGCTTGTGCCCGAATCCATCTGCATTAAACGCCGAACTGGGCCGGCGGGTTTTTCGCGCCGACCTGTTCAATCAGGCCGTTCAGCCAGGCCGTGAGAATCGCGCCGGAGCGCAACCCCGGACTTTCCAGACCGAATCGGTGTATGCCCGATCTCACTTCCAGACAGACACGTCAGTTGTTTGACGCCAAGCGCTCTATGTCCACCCCACTCTTCACCCTTGAATCCCCTGCGGCCTTTACGTCGGAACAGAAGGAGTATCTCGCCGGTTTTCTGGCGGGGGCGGCCTGCCGGCCGGAGGTGCCTGCACCTCCAACCGCCGCCTCCTCTGAAGGTCAGCCGTCGCGCGCGACGGAGGAAACAATTTTCGGTACGCCGCTGAGCGAGGTGACCAGACAGGAACGTTGGAAACACGAAGAACATCCGCTCGATGGTTGGGATCGCATCCTGGCCCACGCCGAGGCGGAACGATTTCCGGATGAAGAAAACACGTTTCGCTTCCGCAACTTTGGTTTGTTTTACGTTGCGCCAGCGCAAAACAGTTTCATGCTGCGCTGCCGGATTCCGGCCGGCGAATTGATGGCGGCTCAACTCAAAGGTCTGGCGGACATTGCCGATGAATTTGGCGATGGCCAGGCCGCCATCACCACGCGTTCCAATATTCAAATCCGGCAGATCGCCCCGCGCCATCTGGTTAATGTCCTGACACGGCTGCAGGCGCTCGGCCTCACGTCGCGCGGCAGCGGCGTGGACAACGTGCGGAACATTACCGCCTCGCCGACGGCGGGTTTCGACCCCCAGGAATTGATTGATCCCCGCCCCTTCGCCCATGCGTTGCACCATTACATCCTCAATCATCGCGACCTGTACAACCTGCCGCGCAAGTTCAATGTGGCCTTCGACGGCGGCGGTTCGGTGGATACCGTGTCCGGGACGAACGATCTGGGATTCACAGCAGTTCAGGTGGCAGAGCAGCTTGCCGGCGAATCGTTTCGGAAAGGGATAACCCTGGCGGTGGAACCGGGCGTCTATTTTCGCGTCGAACTGGCCGGCATTACCGGCCACCAACAACTTGCCCGCGATGCCGGCATTTTGATCAAACCGGCGGAGCTGGTGGCCGTGGCCGTGGCGATGATCCGCGTGTTTGCGGAAAACGGCGACCGCACCGACCGAAAAAAGGCGCGCCTCAAATATCTGATTGACCGCTGGGGTCTCCCAAAATTTCTGGACGCCACGCAGCAAAAGCTGGCCTTTCCGCTGGTGAACGTTCCCCTGGAGAAATGCCGTCGCCGCCCGCCTCCGCTGCCGCACGGACACATCGGTGTGTACCGGCAGAAACAGAAAGGCAAAAATTACATCGGGGTCGTGATTCCCGTCGGCGTGATGAGCTCGCGTCAGATGCGGCGGCTGGCGGATCTGGCGGCCCACTATGGCTCCGGCCAGTTGCGTCTGACGCCATGGCAGAACCTGTTGATTCCCGATATACCGGACGGTTTTGTCGAAACCGTAAAGCGTCAGTTGGTGCGCCTGGGGTTTCACTACGAAGCCGCCCACGTCGCCGGCGGTCTGGTGGCTTGCACCGGCAATACGGGCTGCAAATTTTCGGCCACAAATACCAAAGCTCACGCCTTGATGTTGGCCGCGCACCTGGCCAAAACCGTCAAGCTCGACCAGCCGCTGAACATCCACCTGACCGGCTGCCCCAATTCCTGCGCGCAACATTACATTGGCGACATTGGACTGCAGGGCGTGAAAGTGAATGTTGCCGGCGAATCGGTGGAAGGCTACCACGTGGTTTTGGGCGGCGGGGTGGGTGACCGGGCGGCCATTGGCCGGGAAATTTTCAGGGGTATTTCGTTTGCCGAGGTGCCGCGGTTGCTGGAACGAATTCTC
>DASRCU010000215.1:0-1250 GCA_035652955.1 Verrucomicrobiia bacterium
CAAACGGCCGTTTTGGGATTACGTCGGGTTGCCGCGTCGCCCCAAAGAAAAGGCGGGGCTCCTCGCAACGACATCAAAACCAAATTTTAAAAAGTTGAGTAACCGTATGTTTTTGAACCTCCGGTTCAAAAACTTCTGAAATTTAAAATTCAACATTGAGAATTTAAAATTCTCGACTGATCTCCAGGAGAGCTCATGATTTCCATTGAACATAAAACCGAAACCCGGCGGACGGCGCGGGCCCAGGCGGTCATCCGGGCGGCGCCCGCGACCCTCCGCCGCCTGAAACGAAACGACCTTCCCAAGAAGGACGTCCTCATCGTGGCCCGTACCGCCGGCATGATGGCCGCCAAGAAAACCCCGGAGTTGCTGCCCGAATGCCATCCCTTGAACCTCGAAGCCGTCGAGGTCCGGTTGGAAACCGGCAAGGGCCACATCCGCATTGAGGCGCGGGTGGCCTTAACCGCCAAAACCGGCGCGGAGATGGAGGCCTTGACCGCCGCCACCGTGGCGGCGCTCACGGTTTACGACATGCTGAAGCCCATTGATAAAAACCTTTCCATCACGGATGTCCGGCTGCTGGAGAAAACCGGCGGCAAATCGGACCACGCCATTCATTTATCCCCCAGGTTCAAGGCGGCCGTGGTGGTGGTTTCCGACCGTTCCAGCCGGGGCCTGCGGAAGGATGCCGGCGGCCCCCCACTTCTGGCTTACTTGAAATCCCTCGGCATCGTCAAACCGTCCTATCACCTCGTGCCCGATGAAAAAGCCCGCATCATTTCCCTCCTGGCAAGCCTTCACGGCAAGGGCACGGACCTGATCCTCACGACCGGCGGCACCGGCCTTTCACCCCGGGACGTGACGGTGGAAGCCGCCCGGGAAATCATCGACCGGGAAATCCCCGGCATCGCCGAAGCCGCCCGCGCCTACGGCCAGAAGCGGACGCCTTACGCCATGCTTTCCCGCGGTATCGCGGGCCAGAGGGGCAGGAGCCTCATCCTCACGCTGCCCGGTTCCCCCAAGGCGGCGCAGGAATGGCTGGCCGCCCTTTTCCCGGGCTTGATGCACGCCTTCGAAGTGATGCGCAACCGGCCGAGCCACTAAGGCGGAACCAACGTCCGACACAAAGCCACGAAGACGTTTGTTCACGGCGAAACCAAAATCCAACACGAAGACACTAAGCCACAAAGAAAGGCGCCTCAAGTGAACAGCAAAACAAAAATTTTGATTTTCTTAGTGTCTTCGTGGCT
>DASRCU010000216.1:0-2077 GCA_035652955.1 Verrucomicrobiia bacterium
GCCAAACGCGCCGCTTCATGTTTTGGGGCAGAGGTTGTCGCAGACTTTGGGTTGCATCGCCTGCCACCATGTTGACGGCACCAAAGCCGTGGGACCATCATGGAAAAACCTGGCCGGCTACCCGCAGAAACTGGCCGACGGCACAACCAAAATCGCCGATTATCAATTTTTGAAGGATGCGATTCTCTATCCCGAGCACCTCCAGTTGCAAGGTTTCCCGGCGGGCGCGATGCCGACGTCCTACCGCGCGATGCTTTCCGGTCCTCAGCACACCAACGAAGTCGAACTCAACGCGATCATCTGGTATATCAACAGCTTGAGCGACCGCAGCAGCCCGGCCACCCAGCCGCCGGTGCCGGATGAACCTATAAAATAATCAGGCTGGGAAGCGTATGGGAAATGATTGGGAATCAGCAGCTCCGCCGCTCCCATGAGCGCAACGGCGAAATTTCTGCTCAAACCCATTCCGCCGTTCCGGCTGGATTTAACCGTCTGGGTGCTGCGCCGGCGTCCGGGCAATGCGATTGACAGATGGGACGGCCAGACTTACCGGCGCGTGCTGGTGCTGGACGGCCAGCCCGTTGAGGCCGCCGTTGTCCAGTCCGGTCCGGCAAACTCACCGCGCCTGCAAGTCACGCTCACCGCCCCGCGAATCACATCGAACATGAGGGCGGCGGCCGTGAAAGCGCTGGAACGTTTGCTGGGCCTGCGGATCAACTTGTCAGACTTTTATCGGCGTTCCGCCATGGATGCCAGGCTGCAGCCCTTGGCGGAACGTTTTCGCGGAATGAAGCCGCCGCGGTTTCCCACGGTTTTCGAGGCTTTGGCCAACGCCATTGCCTGCCAGCAAATGTCCCTGTCGCTGGGCATTCTGTTGTTGAGCCGGATGACGGAGAAATTCGGCCTGGCAATGGATGGCACGCCGGAGCCGGCTCGTGCGTTTCCGCGGCCGGAAGATCTGGCCGGCCTCAAGCCGATGGATTTTCGGCGACTGGGCTTCAGCCGCGCCAAAGGTGAATCGCTCATCGCTCTGGCCCGCGCCTGCGCCAGTGGCCAGCTTGACCTGGAGACGCTGGATGGCTCGAACAACGAGGCGGTGGTCGAACGGTTGCTCGAATTAAAAGGTGTTGGCCGTTGGAGCGCCGAATACGTGCTGCTGCGCGGTTTGGGACGATTGAACGTCTATCCCGGCGACGATGTCGGGGCGCGCAACAATTTGCAACGCTGGCTGAAGCTCCGAAAGCCGCTGGACTACGACGGCGTGCGGCGCGTCACTGCCCGCTGGCAGCCGTATGCGGGCCTGGTTTATTTCCACATGCTGCTGGATCGTCTTGACGCCGCCGGCCAACTCACTTCCGATAGTCAAACCACTCACCAACGCCATGCCTGAGTTGCCTGAAGTCGAGATTTGCGCGCGTCAATTGTCCAGCCGCCTGGGCGGAAGAACGATTCGGCGGGTTGAGGTCCGGGACCGCAAACTTCGCCTGCCGCCAGATTTGGCGGGCCATAAAATCACGGAAGTTTGCCGGCGCGGGAAATTCATCAGCCTTCACCTGGATGACGGCCGGCGAATGCTCATTCATCTGGGCATGACGGGCTGGTTTGAATTCACCCCTCCGCCACGCTACCGAATGGCCATCGGCACGGATGACGGCACCGCCTATTTTGAAGACCCCAGACTGTTCGGGAAAGTGCGCGTGGTTTCCGCAGAACGAGAGGGAACCATTCTGGCCAAACTGGGACCGGAGCCGCTGTCATGCGGATTTGATCTGGCGTGTCTAAAACGCACCCGCCGGCCGATCAAAGTGGCGTTGCTGGATCAAAGACTGATCGCCGGCATCGGCAACATGTATGCCGTCGAAGCCTTGTGGCGCGCTCGCCTCCATCCAAAAAGGCCTGCCAACCGGCTGAACGAGGATGAATTGCGGCGACTAAAAAGCAGCATCATTCGCGTGCTGCAAAAGGCCATCGCCTGCGGCCCGGAAATCTACGAGGTGCAAACGTTCAGCGTCTATGACCGTAAAGGCAAACCCTGTCCCCGGTGTCGCACACCCATTGAGCGCATCTTGCTGGGCGG
>DASRCU010000217.1:0-5705 GCA_035652955.1 Verrucomicrobiia bacterium
GTTTTCCTTTGAGGTGAGAAAGGTGATCTTTGCATCGGGGAAATTTTCCCGCACCGCATGAACCGCCGGCAGCGTCAGCACAATGTCGCCGATGGACTTGAGCCGGATCAGCAAAAGGTTTGGGCTGGCAGTCATGATTCGGGTTTATCCACCACGGAGCACCGTTCAAATGCTGGAATCTGATCCAGACCTTGTTCACAACGGGTACGGTTTTCCGAAATGGCCTGAGCCAACCGTTCGTCGTTGTCGGCAAGCGCTGCGCGGCTGATATTCTGGTGCCAGAGATGGTAACAAATTGCTCGGCCGCGGACATCAAGTCGGTGCACGCCGGAGTTCATCAGGCGCACCGCCAGTTCGGAATCTTCACGGCCCCAGCCGATAAACGCCTCATTGTAGCCGTTCACGCGGACCAGATCGGCGCGCCAGATGGCCAGATTGCAACCGCGAATGCCGCGCAGGCTGTGGTGGATGGTCCGGAAGGCAAACGGCCAACGGAAGGCGTTCTTCAGTCCCGAAATCTGGTTTTGCAGGATGGCCCGACGCCGGTCAGCGAAAAAATCATTTTTGCCGAACCATACCGAGGCTTTTTGCTCAATCAACGCGCGGTGGCCTTGCACAAAAAAGCCACGTTTGGCCGCCGCGCAGTGATCGGCGATGAATTGCGGATGCGGGATCGTATCGCCGTCCAGAAAAACCAGATAATCGCCGCACGAAGCGACGATCGCCCGGTTCAAAATACGCGCGCGCCGGAACCCCTGATGCTCTTGCCGGATGTGTTCACAACGGAATGATTGGGTGGTTCGCCACTGGCTGAAAACGATTCGGGTTTCATCATCCGAACCGTCGTCGGCGAGCAATACCTCGTCGGGCAAGACGCTTTGTCGCGCCACGGCCTGAAGCACCCGGCGCAGATAATCCGACTGGTTGAAGGTGTTGATGACCAGCGAAAGGGTCATGGTTGCGACCTGCCGTGTTGAAGCTCCCACATCTTGGCATACTTTACGAACGTGTAAAAGGCGTGCAGCGTGGCAATCATCAAACCGGGTACGCCGTCACGGAAACCCTGCTGAAGAAAATATTTTTTTAAAAATGCGGCGAGGGGATGGCCCCAAAGCTGTAGTGCACCGGCGCGCTGTCCCCTTCCAAACCTTTGCTGCGCCGCCAGAGTGGTGTAGCGATCGCCTTTTTGCATGATGACCTTCAGCGATGGCCACGGGTGTTGCCAGATGAAGTGCTTGAAATAACCGATACTCCCGTCGCAATGAAAACCTTCATGGACCGGGTCCTCGCGGTAGCGGAACTTGCGCCGGTCAAAAACCTGTGGCTGACGGTAGTCCGGATACATGCCTCCGAAGCGGACCGGTCTGCCCAAAAAGGTATTCCGACGCGGCACAAAATAAGCCGCGTGGCGGGGCGCAGTCAGCGTACACCGGACTTCCTCGGCGAATTCCGGCGTGCCGCGCTCGTCCGAATCAATGCTCACCACCCAGTCATGCTTGAGCAGTGCCAGCGCGGCATTACGAAGCTTCCCAAAACCCTCGAATGGGATGTTCACATGTCGCACGCCAAATTGAGTACAGACCGCAGCGGTGTCATCCGTGCTGAACGAGTCCACGACGACCACTTCATCGGCCCATAAAACGGTGGGCAGCACCTCCCGTAAGTTGGGCGCTTCGTTATAGGCGATGACGTAAAGGCTGACCGGCTCGGGCATGGCAAATCAAGTCCGCGCACAGTTTAACTTTTCAGCCGGCTGGGTGAAAGCCCTTTCACGGCGCGGCCAAAATCGCTTGCGCAACGAAAATCAAATTGCCGGTATTGATTTCCTCGAGAGTTTTTCGCCCGGCGGATTTCACCCGAAACAACACGGTTTTTTCACCGGACAGAACCCATTTGCGCCAGTCGGAATTGCTGCCGGAAGTGGACCAGAACCATGTCCCGTCGGTTCGTAAAGCATCACCGCAGGTGGAGCGATGCCGCGCCGCCAGAGGCGGATTTGCCGGTCGGGATACCAGTCGCCGTGGCGAATCCAGCGCCCGCAGTAAAACGTGCAGCGGGGAAAGCTGAAGGCCGCGAAGGGTTGAAGGTTTTCCGGCGCCGCGAAGCGCTTTTCAATTTCCTCGCGCAATTCCGGAGAGACCGCTTCGTCGGCGTCCAATCCCAGAATCCATTCGGCCCCGGCCCTGGCGGCGGCGGAATTTTTTTGTGCGATGTGGCCTTTCCACGGCTCGCGGAACACTTTCGCGCCGAATGACTCCGCGATTTTGTCCGTGCCGTCATTCACGTCGTCGTTGAGCACCACGATGATTTCGCTGGTCCAGCCCGCGACGCTCTCGAGCGCGCGGCGAATGCGCCGGGCTTCGTTGCCGGCGATGAGGCAGACGGAGATGGGCAGTTTGAGCATGAGATTGCTGGCGACATTTTATTTCAATCTGCCCGATTGCAAAAGAGTTTGCGCAGCCCGGATCAACTCATCCGTGGCCACCCTGTCGAGAAACGGCACGCCCGGCTCGTTGGCGCCGACGACCACGCGGTATCTTCCATCCACCGGCACCCATTCGCGCATGTGTTTTTCTGAAAAAGGAAAAAACCAGGCAACGGTGGGCGTTTTGGTCATCACCGCCAGGTGGAAAGTCCCCGTATCGCCGCACAAATGCAGCGCGCTGTGTTGAATCACCGTCGCCAACTGCACCAGGTTCAAATTTCCCGCCAAGACGCGCCACGGTTTTTGCGACAGCAGCGGCAGCAATTCCTCCATCTTCTTCAACTCCCGCGGCGTCGGCGCGCAGGACAAAACCAGTTTTTTTTCCGGAAAAGCTTCCACCAACATGGCGATCAATTCGGCAAGTTGCGCCGGTGAAAGTTCCCGGCAATCCGCCGTCGTGAACGGGCTGATGTGGAAATAAGTTCCTGCGTCCGCCGGCGAAAGCCCTGCCGCGCGCAGATGTTCCGGGGAAATTTCCACGTGAAATTCCGGCGGCGCGGGCGGGAAACCCGCTTTTTCCAGACAACGGCAGCGTTGCACATAAACCGGCTCCCCGGTGAACGGATGCGACACGTGTGCGGTGAACATGCGTTTCCAGAACGGCGGCCCGCCGTCGTCGGGCATCCGGCCCAGCCGTTCGGGCGCGCCGCTCAAGAACGTCAGCCAACTGGAGCGGTCCGAGCCGTTGAGATTGATGACCACGTCAAATTTCTCCCGGCGCAGACCCCAGACCATGGCCAGGTTCTCGCGCCAGGTGGCGTGGCGCGGATAGCGCATGTAACCCCAGACACGATTCACCCAGGGCACACACTCCATCAGCGAGGTGATGTGCGCCGCAACGGCCACGTGCAATTCTGCGCGGGGATACGCCTGCCGCACCATCCACAGCGCCGGCAGCAAATGCACCGTGTCGCCGAGGAAACCAAGATCCAGCACCAGGACTTTCCGGACGTGGCGCGTGCGCTCAAAAAAACTTCGGGCGGTGGATAGCGTGGTCGCGTTCAACGGACAAACAAAGTTTTTCCAATCGCCTTCCAGGACTCAATCGCAATCTGCCGCCTGATAGAGAGGCATCGCGAACCTGCCTGCGATGAGAGAGATGCCGGTTGTTTGCGTGCGGCCGCAGTGGGACAGGCTTCATTTGTCAAACAGGTTTGATCCAGGAACCAAATTTTTCGGGATGTTCGCGGATGAAGCGGGGATAGGAATCATCCAAAGGCACAAACTGGAGCTCTTCTGTCGGATCAAACAGCGCCTGGCCGCGATGAATCGCCTGGCTCACCCGTTCCACAGCCAGGAACTCCGGGCGGTTGAATTCCTGATGGGCAAAGGATTTGACCTTTTCCACAATTCGCTCTGCGCCACCCATGGAAGTGAAATGCCAGCCGCCGTTCTTCACGATTTTGTAACCGCTGTGCCGGATTATTTGGGCCGAACTGAAATCGCGATAAAACAGCATGCGCGTCCCGTACCAGTGAACCCGCGCCGGTGGGCCAACGGTGACGCAATTGATGAAGTGCCGATGGTTGCTCTGCTGCAATTTGAGGACGAAGGGATTGTTGCGTCTTACGCGGCCCTGCGAAAAACTCCAGGCAGTAAAGAGCCGGATCAACGGCCGCGCAAAACCATCGGCCCAAAGGCCGCGGGGAAATGGGTGTTCACGGACAACGCGGGCCACCGTTTCGGCTCGTGGAATTTCGTCCACATCGGAAATGAGAACCCAATCATCCGGCCGGCATTGCGTGAGACCGCGGGCGATGCAGTTGCGTTGAAAATATTCCGTCGCCCAGGGATCCGGCGTGGCTGGCGAATCTTCGACGATGACGTGGATGATCCGATGCTCGAATTCGCGAAACCGCTGACGATTTTCGTGAAAGAATAATGGTTTGGGGCGATTGGTGAAAGTGCGTGTGGCTTCGACCAGCACGAATTTATCCACTACGCCGGCCAGTTCGTGGAGACGTAATTCCAACAACTCCAGTTCGTTGAAGAAAAGGAAACCGTCGTAAATCATATCATCCCCAATGACCGTTCACGCAAAGGTGAAATCACCCGGCACATTCAGCGGATGAAAACTTCGTCGAACATTTTCATGACATTTTGCGGCGTGCAGTCGCGATAAGCGCCACCGTCTTCGGACGGCGCGTCGCCGGAAGCGACCTTTTCAATCGCCCGTTTCAGCTCCGCGGCGTCGTGGTAAAGGATTGGATGGCGCAGCATGTCCAGGTGCGCGCGTTCGGGAGAACGCGCGTAAGTCAGCACCGGCTTGCCGCAAACGGCAAATTCGCCCACGGCGATGCCAAAGGTTTCTCCCCGCTCGCGGGCATGCAACATGGCGTTGCACGTGTTGACAAAGCGTCGTTTTTGGATTTCCAAGGGTACTTCGCCGTCATACATCGTCGGCAAATTGAGAATGCGTTCATGACGCAGTTTGACTTCGGTGTTGGCAAACAGGAAAAAGATATTGTTCCTTTGCGCCAACACTTGGGCAATGGCTTCCCAGACCCAAGGCAGATCAAACGTATCCCGTCCCCCGTAACGCCCAAACACAACGGCGTCCGCCGGAATGCCCAGCTCGGCGCGGAGGTTTTCCGAATCGTTGGCTACCTCGATCAGGTTGGGCACAAACGGCACGCCATCCCGGCGGCCCAGCCAGCGACTGACGGCGGCGTAACGGTCGCCATGCGGCTGGGAAGCGTCAAAGACCGCATGAACCCAATACGCCGCACCACGGGGCCGGAAGGCGTCGCGGGTTCCCCATTTGAAATGATGAATAGCATCGAAACGGCGGAAATCTCCCCACAGCGGCACGCGAATCAATTCCATTCCCTCGCGGGTGATTTTCTCGGCCATCTTTGCGTCATATGGGACGGAGATTTTTTTGCGGTATTTGGCCGAAAAGGGAGACAGCCAAAGGCGGGTGAGGCGCGTCCAGGCTGAGTTGTTGTACATGTAGCCGCGGGTCGGATACAGCACCGCGGTGGAATGCCCCAGGAGATCGCGGGCGTATTTGGCGTAAAGATACGCCTGCCAGGTGGAACCGCGCTCGCAGATTTGATTGTTGAGGAAACCAATTCGCATTGGTTGCGCCGAGGCTACGTCATTGATGCGCCTCGTCAAGGCGTTTCCCGCCGGCGAAAACAGTTCGCCCTCCGAGGTCGTTTCAATAGGATGACGGCATGACAGTGAGCGTCCTGGTGCCGGTCTTCAATGGCGAACG
>DASRCU010000218.1:0-27030 GCA_035652955.1 Verrucomicrobiia bacterium
GCTCTCGGGAACCAATTTCTTTTCGGCCCGGCGCTGATGGCCTGCCCCGTCACCGAACCAAGCGTGACCCACTGGAACGTTTATCTACCCGGTCAGGGCGCGTGGTATGATTTCTGGACCGGCCGGCGCCTCGCGGGTGGCCGGCGAATTGACACCGCCGCGCCGATTGATTCGATGCCGCTGTTTGCGCGCGCCGGCGCGATCGTGCCGATGGGACCCGTCGTCCAATACGCCGCCGAGCAATCGGGCAAACCCCTGGAAATCCGCGTCTATCGCGGCGCGAACGGCACCTTTACGCTCTACAACGACGAAGGCGACAACTATGATTACGAAAAAGGTGAATACTCAACCATTCCGCTGACCTGGGATGACGCGGCGGGGACACTGACCATCGGACCGCGGCGCGGAAGTTATCCTGGCATGGCGAAGACGCGAACCTTCGGCATCGTGTTCGTGAGCGAGGGACATGGCGCCGGCATCGCCGAAACCGAATCGCCCGATGCCGTGGTGAATTACACCGGCCAGGCGGTGACCGTGAAGGCCAACAAATGAATTGGGCCGAAGGCGGTGGTCAACAGCAAGAACGGAAAATCAGCGTTTTCAAAAATCGCTGCCGATGGGTAAAAGGCCTCGTGAATAGGAAATCAAACTTAAATCAATGCCCGATACCTCAATGATCACTGTTTTCAATTTCGCGGCGGAATCATTGTCTTCAAGCTCTTTCGATGTGACGTCTTTGCGATACCAAGTCACTTCGTAGTAGGGCAGACGTCTTTCATTGGCCGGCAGAGATTCCGGTGTGCTGACCCAATAGCCTTGGGTGACTTCTGGCGGATAAAAGTCCAGGGAATGGAAATTTTCCTTTTTGTGGCCGAGTGACTTGAAATATTTAGCGGCCAGCGCTGCGGCGGTTTTCTTGTTAAGTTTGTTTTGAAGATTCAACGCTTTCAACGCGTCGATCTTTTCCTTTGGCGGATTGTTCAATTCAAAATAAGTCCTGATGTTGCGATGAAATGAACAGACTTCCGATTTGTTTGACTCCGTGTAGAAACTGAACACAAGACCGTTCGTGAGCCTCATGTCGGCGGTGCAGCCAGGACGGTCGCCAAAGTAGCTTACCCTATATTTTTGCACTTGGTTCGTTGTGAACGGCAGACCATTCGTCTCTCCGATTCGCTGCAAAAATTCCTGCGCCAGCGGAATCATGATTGCTTTAAGGTAAGCCTCTTCCTTTTCTCCGCCCAACAGCAGCGCGGGGAAAAGGAACAACGTGGCAAAGATGGAAATTATTTTTTTCATCGATCGCTCCATTTCAGCGAGCCATTGCCACACCATTGAATCGGCACATTGTTGAGCACTGACGGGTCGTGTTGATAGGCCACGCGAATGGCATCGGAGGCGGTCTCATCATAGGACGGGTCATTCATCCAAGCGGTCCAGAATTGTAGCGTCCAGTCCAGATGGGAACTGTCAAACTGAAAGACCACCGGCGCGCTCCAGCCCATGAACAGGCGTTTATGAAGTCCCGCTTCATTAAGACTTGCGCCGGAGACATGTTTGGGAATTCCGAAGGCTTCGGGAAAATCGCCCAGCGCTGTGTTGCAGCCGTCCAGAAAAACCAGCGAATACGGATGATGCGTCACCAGTCCGGGCTTGCCCGCCAGATACCCGTAGGACGGCGGCAAAGCAGGGATAAAATAATTTCCCAATATTGTGCCTACATCTTTGGCCCAGACGCCGGCGCTCGTTGTGCCGATGGCGTTGCCATTGGTGTTGCCATGCACGTAAAAATAAAGCGCGGTGATGTTTCGATTGACAAATGCGTTTGTCAGGTTGGCCAAATCTCCTGCGCTTGAAATCACTTGAACGGTGGTGAGATAGACATCCCGATTATTGCCAACCGTATCGGCTGCGTTCTCGATTAAAGCGGCGATTTGGTTGCAGTTGTTGGCAACTGTCGTTCCAAAGGCGCCGGAGATCGGCACGCGTGCCACGATGGTCTGGCCGCTGTTCCATGGGTTTTCCCACCAAACAAGCGTTTTCGTTGAACCGCTCCGCAGGGATGACTCGGCGTCTAAAGGCGATGTTCCCGAAAGGGAATGTTCCGCCAGAAAAGTTTCCGCCGCCGACATTTCTTTCGGCGCGCTGACCGTTGAACGCGTTGTGGAAACAGGCGGTGGCGGCAGCGGCGGGTAAAGCATTTTGATTTCGTCGGGAGCGTTTTCGTAATTCTCCAGCAGTTCAAGAGAGGACGTCATCGGATCGGATTCGGCGGAAACATCGTTTTCCACCGTTGTGCCGGAAGCCGTCGCGCTCGATGCCGACGTTATCGAAGAACCTTGTTCAACGACCATAACTTGGATTTGATACAAGTTTTCGACGGGCAAATACTGGCCGTTGTCGTCTGTGCCATCCCAATTGGTTTGGATAATGCCGTCGTCCGTTGAACCGATCATGGTGCGGACGATGGTGCCGTTGGTGCCCATCACCGTCACCATCCAGTCCGCCGGATAAATGTCCGATTCCACGTCAATCGGCACAAGGGAATTGAACATCGAACAGGCATCCAGCCAGCGCACGGGATTTTCAAAGTCCAGCGTGATCGAACTGGAAAGCGTTTCGTTGTTTGCCGTGTCCACAGCGCCAACATAAATCGTGTGCTGGCCGTTGGCAAAGTGCGTCGTGTCCAGTTTGAAATCCATGCCGCCGGAATCGAGGTAACCGACCAGCGCGTCGTCCAGATAAAGGTTGACTCCCTGAACTTGCGCGCCGAGTTGCGCGCCCATGCGGACATCAATTTCGCCGCTGACGATCTGCGCGTCGGCCGGAGAAAAAATTTGAACGGCGGGCGAAGCGCCATTCGTGGGAATTTGAACCCGAAAGAAGCCCGTGGAGCTGTCGGCAGTCGAAACACCGACGGAAACTATGAAATCATCCGAGAACGCATCCTCCAACGGCGGCCAAAGCAAAAGCGGCGTAGCGATGTCGGGCGTGAAAAACACGCGATAAGTTATTCCGACCTGATTTGTCCAACTCACTTGAACCGATGCCGGAGAATCATTTGAGATGCTCAAACACGGCGGTGTTTGGGCAAATGATTTTGCGGTGAGTGCCAAGACCAGCGCGCTCGCCGTGACTACTTTCTGAACTATTTCATGACTTCTGCTTTCTCTTTTTGGCCGGTTGTTTGTCCCCAGAACCCCGGAAGGCGCACACCTCATGCGCCCCCAGAGGCACACCGATCAAGGCGCCACAAGAAACGACACAAGGTGGCGCCCGCTTGGGCGCGCCTTGGCCTTGTTCTTGTAATGCCTTGAAAAATTTGGTCGGTTTTCTGGAGCTTTGAGTAGCGGCCAACGCTCCGCAAATTGCTTTTGCAAAGAACTTTCCATTTCTACGCTGTTCGCCATGAATTAGCAAGCTTTTTCTGAAGAAATAAAATCATCAGTTCCTTCGCCGCATTGACATTTCCGTTTCCGAACCGAAAATGCCGGCGATGAAAGCGGTTTACACTCACAAACCCGGCGGGCCGGAGAAAATCATTTACGGCGAGTAGCCCGAACTGAAGCCTGGCTCGAATTGCTGCCTTGTCCAAATTATTGCCGTGGATGTGAGCCCGGCAGGCCTGTACATTCGCAGCGGCGGGGGCCGGCGAAGGAATTTTGCCGCGTCCTCATCCAGCGGTCCGCCCGGCAGGATGTATCTCAAGTCCATTGGGGCAAAAAAAATTTTCAAATTTTGCTTGCAATTTAAATTTAACGGGATTAGACTTGCGCATTATCAACCCTAATTAAACGTTAATGTGCCTGGTGTTCAGGCGCTTGGGGATAAAGGGAGGGTGGAGCGGATTGAATCTCGGTCACTGCATGAATGTGGGGCAACATGCTCGTCAAGCCGGATCGGTCGCGGAAAAAATTTCACCCGGCAATTTTACGGTGCTGCGCTGGCTTCGCGTGGCGGCGGTGGCGGGATTCATGTCGTCAGCGGCCGTGGACGACGATGCGCAAACCACGCTGCTTTCGGAAGGATTTGAGGGGGCGTTCCCTGGCGTCTGGAGCGTGAGCGATCCTGGCGCGCCGGCGGTTTATTGGAAAGACGTTTACACCGCTTTTGGCACCGTGCCGGCCCATACCGGTTCCTGGAAAGGCTATTGTGCCGGCATCGGTTATGGCGGCACCAGTTCCAATCCCACCTACACCAATAACATGACCGACGCCATGAGCCGGACGGTGAATTTATCCGGCTACACCGGCGCCAATCTCAGCTTCTGGTACGACATTCCTTCCATTGAAACCTGCTGTGACCATTTCCGGGTTTACATGGACGCGACGCTGTTGTTCGACACGCATACCAACACGGCCGGCTGGCAGTTTCTGGCATTGCCGCTCAATGCCTACCTTGGCGGGAGCCATACGCTGAAGTTTGAGTTCGATTCGGACGTGAGTGTTTTTTACGAGGGCGCGTATCTGGACGACATCCGTGTGAGCGCGGCCAACCAGCCGGTTACCACTTCGTTGCAATCGCTCGCCAACGCCAATTACACCGGTTACGTGCTGGACTCGGACGCGGCGCTGGGCCGCAGCAACATCCAGGCGCAGGCCGTCTGGAACGCGGAGAATTTCACCGGCGCCAGCGCGACTTACACTAATGTGCTCGCCTTCCGGCTCATCAACACCAACGGCAACACGCCGCAGCCGATTTACGATTGGGGTAACACGGCGACGAACACCGATTACACCTACAACATCACCAACGTTCTGTTGCTGGCCGCCGGCACCAACGTGACGGTCACGAATACCGCCTACATCCGCCCTGCGGCCTGGATGAGCCAGTTCACGCAATTTTACCTGGAATGCCGGCTGTTCACCAATGGCGTGCTGGCGCAGACGCTCACCACGGTGCCGACGAATTATTATCATTTCACCAACACCGTCAGCGGCGACACGGCTTACAACGTGCTGCTCAATCTCACGAACAACTCGTGGTCGCGCACTTATGCCGTGCAGACGATTCCGGGGCAAAACACCTTCCAGGTCAACGTCGGCTATCAAATCCGGCGCTGGGACGATTTTAACGCGGCCATTTCGTCGGCGAACATCCCCGTCGTGTTCAATTACACGCTGCGCGATGCGGGGGGCAACGTGGTGCCGCTCGCGAACACCAGCCAGACGTTTTACGATTCGGTGGCCAATTACACGTTGATTTTCTTCAAAACGCCGACGGCGCTCGACGGCGCGCATGTGCTCGATATTCAGCCCGCCGGTCAGTTGGATTCCGTCAACAAGACTTACTACCTGACCGTCACGCTTTCGCACACGAACAATCCATTCAGCGGCCAGGTCCTCACGGCCAACACGCTGGTGACCGGAACGGACGAACTGCTGCATTTCAACGGCAATCTTTATTTCGGCGCCCTCGCCACAATCATCACCGGCCTCGGCGCCGCGCCCCCGGTCAATCCGCCGGGCGGCGGCGTCATCCCCACTTCTCTCGGGCCGGTCAGCGGCTATCTCGCGGGCAAGGCCGGTTTCACCTTTTCCACCGCGGCGAGTTTGGGCGTGAATTTGCAACCGAACGGCGATGCGATTCTCACCGCCGGCAGCGTCACTCTCAATCCGCCGGCCTCGCCGGATTTGGACAGCATCGCGGGCGTCAAATTCCAGCGCGGCCCGATCACGCTCTCAACTTCGGGCGCAAACGCCGACCTCACGGTGACATTGCCGACGGGTTTCGGCTATCGTTTGAACGACACGAGCAATCTGGTGGTGTCGGCTTTTCTGCCCTTCAGCGGCGTGCCGCTGACGCAGACGTTGACGCCGGCGGGCGATTTGGCGTTTTTGCCCGGCGCGCGTGTTTATGCGGTGGAAGAAGACAAGCCGGCCTGGCTCGTTTCGGATCGAATCCTCTGGCACGTCAGTCTCGGGACTTTCGACGTGCCGGCAACAGGCATCGGTGAAAAATACGTGCGCGCGGATGAATTCGCGTATCTGCAGTCCGTCTCCAATCTGCTCGTGGACCCGCCGAACATGGGCGACAAACGGTCCAACGAGAAATACTGGCTCTCGCTCAACGCCCTCGTCGGCACGGCCACGGTGCGTCCGGACGTCCAGGGCAATTCGCTGCTGACGGCGACGTTCAATTTCGGCGCCGGCGCATTCCGCGCGCATTTCCCTTACGACACGGTGGTGCAATGGAGCGGCGCCGGCAGCATGAAGGTCACGGACGATCTGGTGGCCGTCGGCGCTTCCAGTGTGTTGAATGGCGCGACGACGGTGACGGTGCCTTACACGCGCAATTGCGTGGATTGCGGCAGCAGCAGCTACCCGCCGGGCACACCGACCCTGTCGGCAGCCAGCGGGCTGTTTTATTTCACGACCGATGGCGGATTGATCGCCTCCGGCGCGACGACGAGCACGGTGGATTTGCAATGGGGTTACATCGGCTCGCCGGTGTTTGATTTCGCGCAACAGGCGCTCGGGTTTACCAGCGCGGTGTTCCACATGCCGGGCGCGTTTTTGCGGGGCGACCAGAATCTGCTGCCGCCAGTGCAGGGCGCGACGACAATTCTGTTCACCGGCGTGGCGGCGTCGAATTTGAATTATCTCGAACGTCCGCTTTCGGCCGGTTACACGGCCGGGCTGGCGGATTACGCCGGAATGAATTTCCGCTGTCTGGCGGACAACGCCCACACGGCGCGCAGCACCATTGCCGGCCAGACGGGCATCAACTGGTCGCTCACCGGCCGCTCGAAATACTACGTGCGTTATGGCGGCGTGACGGGCATTCACGAGGCGGTACCCGGATCGTTCCCGGCAACGCTCACGTTGTGGGGTTACCAGTTCAACTTCAGCAATTACGGCCTGTCTTACCTGGACAGCCGGAATGACCAGCCGCCGGCCACGTCGCTGGTCAACGGCCTCATCACGCTGCCGTATCCGGCGAATTTCGCCCAGGCATTCAATCACATGACCTTTTCCTGCCTCGGCGCGCCCGAAGCGGGCGAAGTGCCGCCGGGCGACGGCTTCAAGCTGATGGCCTACTGGCTGGCGGATTTCAAGACGCATTCCATCACGTTCAAGAGCAACAACGGCTGCTCGCCCACCAGCGGATTTCTCGTGCTGGGCATCGAAGGTTACGCGTCGCATGTGAACAAACCGCTTTACGGCGAAATCGGCTTTTTCCCGGGTGGCGACCAGATTCCGGCCGCCTTCGGTTTGAGCAACGTTGTCTCGCGCTTGAAACTGCCGAACCTGATCACTTTGGACGGTCCAACGAACACCAGCTACACCTTCACGCCGGCACAGGACGGCTATTACAACACCTGGTCGAATCGCGATGCCGCCTCGTCCGCTCCGGGCTGGATGAACCTCTTCGGCAAGATGGACGTGCCGTTCTTCGAGGATTTGCAACTGCATCTGGAAACCGGTTGTCACACCAACGGCGCGGCGGCGAGCAACGCGGTGGTTTATCTCTCTGGCGGCTGGCCGCGCGTCGGCAGCAGCGATCCCAACCACGGCTGGGAAATTTCCGGACGCACGCCCTTCGAGACGAACATCTTCGATACCGTCAACGCCGGCTGGACGAGCGCGGCCGGTTCCATTGAAAAATACCACGACAACACCGGCGAAGATTATCACCCGCGCGCTCAGCGGCTCTGGCTGGGCGTGGTGGATTTCGATTATCCACTTTCGTGGAATTTCTCGCTGCGCACGTTCAAATCCTGGCAGCCGGTCACCAACGACCTGTTGATCGTCAAAATCGAACATCAGGTCACTTACCTGGACCCGCTGCATTGCTCGCTGGATTTCGGCGCGCAATATTCCGGCCTGCCCAAAATCAGCATCGCCAACCTCGCCTTCAACGCCATTGACCAGGCCACCGGCGTGGGCGACGCCATCGTGAAATCCGCCACCAAACCCATCGAAGACGCCTTGAGCACGGGTTTGGATGAAATGGACCAACTGCTCAACACGCAGATGAAGCAGCTCATGGACGGCGTGTTCGACCGGACCGTGGACCCGGTGATTGATGCCTTTTACAACGATCTTTCCAACCAATGGGCCAATACGTGGAACTCATTAAGTCTCGCGCAACGCCAGCAATTCATTCAAGGCGTCTATAACAGCGGCCTGAACTATTTTGTCGGCAACGGCGGCAATCCCGTCAGCAGCAATCTCACCGCCGTGCTGACGCAACTGGGCAGCGGCGTCAATTCGGCCAGCGACCTCATCGGGCAAATCCAGAAATACCTGCGCGACGGCACCAACGCCATCGAATCCATCATCGGCGTTGTGAGCATCGGCACCAACGGACAGAACCTCGGTTCCAATGTCGTCGGCCTGATTACGAAGCAACTGGACGGCAGCCGCGACGGTGTGGGCAAACTGGCCTCCTCGCTCATTGGCGAACTGGCGCCGCAATTCATTGACGCCACCATCGGTCCGACGTTGAGCAACCTGGTGGCGCAGGCCGAGCCGGCGTTTTCGCAAATCTCGCAGTCGCTGGGCCAGGTCGAGGCGGCGATGATCCAGGTCAATACCCAATTGAACGCCGCCGGCCAGTTCACCGCCGAATTGAGCAACATCCTGGCCGGCGCCACCCTCGCCTTGAGCAGCGCGACCATGCAGGTAACGCTCGCCACCACCCAATACTTCGGCAACCTCAATCTGAACATTGACAACCCGTTCCAGGCTGTCAGCGCCGGCGACGTGAAAAAATTCATCCGGCAGCGGGTCGAGGACCAGTTCTTCGCGTCGGTGCCGGCGGTGCAAATTCAAACCGCGCTGCGCCAGCGGCTCTACGATTTGGACGCGCTGATGGAGCAACAGATTGACTCGGTCTTCCAGCAGGTTAACGGCATGATGCGCGACCTTATCAGCCAGTCGCTGGCGCAAATTGACAATTCCATCAATTCCTGCCTCGGCTCGGTCAGCGACGTGATGGGTGCGGGCAGTCTGCAGGGTCACGCAGACATCGTGGGCGATTCGCTTAAGCTGCTGCGCATTGACGGCCATTTCCAGTTCAAGGTGCCCGACAACATGGAGCTGGACGCCTTCCTGGAAATCAAGGAACTGAACTCCGACGGCAGTGGCAACGGCTGCGGCGACATCAACGCGCCCTTCACCGAAGTAACCCTCGGCGCCGACAAAGTGCCGCTGAACTGGATCAGCTCCGGGCTGACGGCCGACGTGGAGGCCAAGTTCACCTTCGACGGCGTGGTGCCGTTCCCGATTGATCTCGGCGGCCAGATGGCGCTGAACGGCGACGTGAATTTCCAGACCTTCGATCTGCACGACCTGGCGGTGGCCATGGCGTTCGGCGCCACGGAAAATTACATCGCCCTCAAGGGTGGCGTGCGGTTCAACGGCTTTGATTTCTCCGGCGCGGCGTTTTTCGGACGCACCTGCACGCTGGACCCGTTGAAACTGATTGACCCTGACGTGGCCAGTGTGCTGGGCAACCCGCCCTTCACCGGCGGCTACGTGTATGCGCAGGGCTGGCTGCCGGTGTCGCAACTGGTCACAGGCATCCCGGCTACCTGCCTGTTTGAAATTTCGGCTGGTGTGGGCGCGGGCGCGTTTTACTTCGCCGAAGGCCCGACCTTCGGCGGCAAGATGTTTCTGGGCGTCTCCGGCCAGTTGCTGTGCATCGTGAGCATCGAGGGCGACGTGACATTGATCGGCGTGGATCACGGCGGCAACGTGCAGTTCCTCGGCAAGGGCCATTTTGAAGCCTCGCTCGGCCCCTGCCCGTTCTGCATCTCGGTCAGCAAGGACGTGAGCATAGCCTATTTGAACAATTCCTGGAGCATTCAATGAAATCGCCCACGACCGTTTTCGTCACGAACGAACGCCCGGAGCGCAATGGAATTTTCCCGGCTTCGAGAGCCTGGCGCTCTGCGCAGGCGTTTGCGGCGAATTCATTGCTCCTGTTGCTGGTATTTCTGGCCGGCGCCGTCCGCGCCCAAAACGGCGTCGGCGACATCGTTTATACCGTGGGCACCACGGCACGCGACACCCACGGACGCGACTGGGCCTACCTTTTGTGGCAGGGCGTCGAACCGAGCCTGGTGAGCAACCGCCTCTTCGCCATTTACGCCAAGCCGGGCGAGGCGACCAATCCCGTGCCTTACGCCCGTCTCTCGCTGGTCGCAGTGCAGACCGACCCCCGCGTCATCGAACCGCTGTTGGAACGCGCGGCCAACGTGGGCGATGACCTGGTCAAGCTGGACCAGGATATTGAGCAATTGTTCGGCAGCTTCATCCCGTCGTCGTCGGTCACGCGCGCCGAACAGCTTTCGGCGGTCATTCGCGGCTCGCTCGGCAATGCGGTGTATTACCAGAACCTGTTGCTGCTGGCGCGCAATCATCCGGGGGTGGATATGGCGCTGGGTTTGGCCGACGCCGAATTGATGCCGACCAATTCGCCGGTATGGACCTATGAAGTGCGCGTGTTCGACCCCGTCACCAGCCAGGACCTGGCGGTGATTGGCCGCGTAACCATCGAGGCCGGCAATCCGACCGTCCTGCCCGCGCCCGGCCCGCCCGTCCTGGTGCCGGTGAACAGTCCGATGGGCGACTTGAATTTGAAATTCCGCTGGGGCACGCCCGACAATCTGCGCCGGCTCGGCCTGATGCAATTCGGCTTCAACCTCTACCGTGTCGAAAAAAATTACGCCGGCGCGCACGGCTGGAATGCCGCCACGCCGCCGCCGGACGCCGCATTGCTGGCGCTCATCGCCACCAACCCTGCCGCCGCCAAACGGGTCAACGTCGTGCCCGTCACGCCCGCGGTGCAGTTCACACTCACCGAAGCCGCGAATCTCACACCGCCGACCGGCGATACCAACACGTCATTTATCATGGACGACGACGGTCGCGGCCGGCCCGGCTACACCAATTACAATTGGATCAACGGCGCGCAATTTTACTACTACGTCGCCGCGCGCGACGTGCTGGGGCGCGATGGACAGCTTTCCAGCGGACTGCTGGCCACGGTGTGCGATCGGATGCCGCCGCTGCCGCCCACCGACGTGCATGTGGTCAATGATTATCAATACGACCCGCTTACCGCAGTTTCGAATCAGGCGCTGCGCGTCACCTGGAAGCAAAACCTCCACACTAACGACACCATCGTCAATTACTGGATTTACCGCTGGACAAACCTCATGGAGATGAACGCGTATTCCGGCGACCCCAACAACAATCTCATCGGCATTGTTGCCCACCTTCCCGGCGCGACAAACAACAGTTTCCTCGACAACGGCGCCGGCTCGCCCTCGGCACTGGGCGCCTATGGCAAGACGTTCTGGTATACCGTGCGGGCCGGTGATGCGGGCGCCTGTGGACAAAATTTGTCCCAGCCGGCCGGACCGGCTTATGGCGTGCTTCGCCAGCGCGTTGGCCCCGCGGCGGGCACGGGTTACATCGAAATCAATTGTCTGCGACCGGTCGTAAATTTCGTGGGCACGCGCTATGTCAAAGAGGCCGCCGACCCGACGAATTTCGATTTTCAACTGAACTGCGCGCGGCTCGATTCACGTTTTGACTGGGCGGAATTTTATGGCATCGGCACTTACACCGTGGCCGGCGCGGGACCGCCCATCGTCATCACGGTGAGCAACTATTTCGGCCGGCTGTATTACCTGGGCAACTCAACGGTGACCGCGTGGTGGACGCCGCCGCAGGACCCCAGCGGCCAGGGCTACCAATACACTTCGATCAGCTTTCAGGTCTGGTGCCGTGCGGCATTGAACAATGGGAAAATTTCGACGTTCAACATTCAGAACGTCACCGCGCCGGGCTTGGGGACTTATGCGGCAGTGGATTTCCAGGCGGTGGCGCAAAGCATCCGCACCGTTGCCGGCGTGCGGGGCCAGGAACAGGGCTGCACCGAGCACGATCCCGGCGGCGGGGGCGGAGGCGTTTTCGGCACGAACAACATCTGCGTCCACGTCCAGCCCTCGGCACGCAGCCAGGAATATCGCATTTACCGCCGCGTGGACGACGGCCCGCTCACGCTGCTGGCGGCAGGCGCGGTGAGCAACAGCCCGGACATTGAGGCCTGCGACAACAACACGCCCGTCAACGGCGGCACGATGTGTTTCTACGTGCAGTTTCTGGATGAAAACGGCAATCCCAGCCCGCTCACGTGGATCGGCTGCGTGGACACGGCGCCCGTGGAAAAATTGCCCACGCCGGTGCTGGCCAAAATCACGCCCATTGGAACGGATCCGACAAATGCGCAAATGAGCCTGGCGTGGTTCTGCCCGCCCTACGGCGTGGACCGTTTCGAGCTTTACATTGCCGGCAAACCGACGCCGCCGGACACGAATTACAACGCGCTTTCGCCGCAACTGTTGAGCACCGGCGCGCCGCCAACGCCGGTCGTGTTCACGATCAACGGCACCAATCTCAACGCCTCGTTTTTCTCCTTCCTGACGCCGAAAGTCGGGCCGCAATTCGGGAACGGCGCGCAGTTCAGCGTCCCGTGCGCCATCGAACCGGGCAAGCAGTATTACGTGGCCGTTCGCGCGTTGAGCCGGCACGGCGACCCGGGTGATTGGAGCAATTTTCAGCCGTTCATCTGGACGCCCAGCAACCCGCCGGCGCTGCAGGTGCCCTGGCCGGCACGACCGTTGCCCTCCACCAATGCCAACTTCCTGGCGTTGGCGTTTTATCTCTCACCCACCAACGCGGCAGCGGCGTTCAAAATTTCCACCGCCACCCCGTCGGGCATCGGGGTACTAATCGGGTCGGGCAACATCGGGCGGGGAGTGAATGTGAACGTCAAGGAAATTTTCGGACGAGTGAATCCCAACGCGTTGCTGGAGACCAATGGGTTGGGCGACGTGATTTTCCCCTGCGCGCTGTATCGTTACCAGACGCCCAACGCGAATTTCCCGACGGTGTCCGGCGACGTCATCCAGGTCTCGCCGCTGATGGAAAACATCGCGTATCAGTGGAGCGGCGTTGCGGGACAGGGCACCAACACGTTCGTCCTGGACCCCTTTGTGGCGTTAAGCGCCAGTTATCCTTACGCCTTTTTGTGGCTGCGCGACACCCAGCCGCAGATTTCCGGCGCGCGTTACAAATATCTCCTGGTGCGATTCGATCCGGTAACGCACGAGATTGACCAGCTCATCCCGTCCAACGAGGTGGATGTGCCATGAAGGAGGGATTTATGATCTGCCATCTGCGATCTGCGATTTGCCGGACGCCGGCGCGAGGCTGGTTCAATCACAAACCAACCGTGAATCATAAATGGCTGTTGTCACTGGCGACGGCGTTCACTTTTGGCGCGCAGGCGGCGTTCGTTTATGACAACCCTTTCGAATTGCAGTCCGGCGGCGATTTTGACGGCGACGGGCGCAGCGATTTGCTCATCGTGGACAAGGTCACCGGCAATTGCCGCGTCGCCTACCAGTTGTCGCCGGGGCATTACACCTGGACGCCGGCGCGCGCCAGCGGCATTGCCAGCGCCACCGGGCTGGGCATCGGCAAATTGGATTCGCTCACCTTCGATTCGCTGGCCGTGACCGGACCGGACGCGAACCGCCTGGTCATTCTCGACGCCAGCAACACCGTGAGCGCCAGTCTGCCGGTCAGCGTGTTCATTCCGTCGCTGGGGCCGAACCTCGTCGGTGTCCTTGACATCGGCGGCGGCGGCAATACGGCGCACGACGATCTTTACGTGGCCAGCATTTACAATGGCGCAGTGTCCAATCGCGAAACACTCGTGCGCAACGACGGCACGACCAACCGCACCGTGCTGGCGGACAATCCCCTGGCCTACGAACGCGAGCGCGCCAACCCGGTGCTCATTCACACGAATCGTTACCCGCGCCTGGCGTTGTTCGACCGGAACGCGGGGGCGAACTTCGACGTGCTTGAAATCCTCGACCTGTCCGGCGGCACGGCGGTGAGCGTGGCCTCTGTGGCCACGTCGCGCACGCCCCAGCCTTATGAATACGTCACCGGCCAATTCATCAGCACAAATCCTTACACGCAATTCCTGCTGTATCCGCCCGGCGGCTGGTATTTTTACGAGTATCAAGTCATTGAGCCGACGTCAGGCAATTATGCGCTGGCTTACACGAACACGATCACGTTCACGAATTTTGTGGACCGTATTTTCGCGTTGCCGGGCACAAACGGCACGAAGCTGCTGGTGCTGTATTCCAACGACACGACGGCGGCGGTGTTCAATTTCGACGGCGTGAATCCGCCGATGCCGGTCCAAACGTTCAATGCCGATGCCGGCCAGCATTTCACCGGCGCGGGCGTGCTGGCCAACAGCGGGTTCATGGCTTACTCGGCGCCGCTGGGCATCAACACGTCGGCGAGTTTCCGCCAATGGGACTGGACCGGCGCGGGCTACTCCAATTCCGCGTCGGGCAGTCTGCCGCGGATTTCGCCCTTCAGCGCGTCGGGCAACGTGATGCAGTTTCGCTTTGAGCCGTTCGTGACGAACAATCCGATCCTGCTCCGGCTCAACAACGCCGGCGACTGGACCGAGCAGCCGGGTTTCAGCGGCGGCAACATTTCGGTGAAGACGGAGACGTTTTTGAGCGCGACGCAAGGTCTGGCCAATCCGACGCCGGTGACAGTCGGCCCGGCGCATCCGCTGGCACAGTTCGGTCTGGCCAATCAGTTCAGCAACATGATCTCGCTCTTCAGCTTCACGCCGCCGGCGGGCGACCAGGTCAGCGACGTGACCATTTCGCCGCCGGCGGGCGTTTACGCGAAGGCGTTCAAACTTCAGTTCGCCGCCGCCAGCGCCGGCGACAAAATTTTCTTCCGAATCGGTTCCGGCGGGTGGAATTTGTGGAGCAACGGGGTGACGGCCTGGGTTTTCAGCAACACCGTGGTTCAGTATTACGGCCAGCCGACCAACAGCGGCAACGCCAAATCGCTTGTCAAGTCCGCCGCCTATACCTTCACCACGCCGGTTTCGACGCAGGATTCCGACGGCGACGGCGTGCCGGATTTTGTGGAGCTGGCCTACGGTCTCAACCCGACGGGTGGACGCGACAGCGACGGTGACGGTTACTCCGATCTGGAGGAATTGATTCGCGGAACCAGTCCCACCAATGCCGCGAGCGCGCCGACGAATTATCCGCATCTGGACGACCAGGCGGTGTTTAATCTGCGCGTCACCCCGCAGCCGTGGGACGGATTTTCCAATGCGCCGACACTGGCCGCGACCGGCGCGGTGTTTTACGCCTACGATTTGCAGGGCAGCTTGTTGAGCGAGGGCACGCTGTCCAACTTTTACCCCGCCGTCGCCTTGAGCAACATCACCATTGTTGCCGAAGACCCGCTCATCGCCGAGGCTTCGGATTTGCACTACAACATCGTGACGACGAACGTGGACACGAAAGTGGGGCGCGAAATGATCGGTCTGGTGCCGGTGCCGGCGCTGCAATTTCCCGCCATCAACTACACGTTCGGCAGCGCCGGCGGCGTTCTTTCCAACGAAGCCGCGGCCTGGGTGTTGGCGGCGTCCAACGCCCTGGTCAACCTGCCGCATGCCACGTTGACAAACCGGTTGACCGTGGCCAGCACTCTCGAATCGCTGCTGTTCGAGCGCAGCGTGGCGCAATTGCTCGGCGCCCGCAGCAACGTTTGGTGGACGAATCTCACCCTGTTCCCGTTCCGGCCGGCCGATGCCGGACGTGTCAACCCGTCGCAGGACACGCTGCTGGCGCTGGAAACGGCCACAACCAATCAGCCCGGCCACCGCCTGCAGACCATATTCGCCACCATCAGCAATCTGGTGGAAAATTCCGCCGCGCCGGACATCGCCAGCCTGCGTGCCGTCGCGCAGGACATTTATCGCACCTCCAGCCTGCTCAACAATTCCCACCCGGCTACGTTCGTTTCGCCGGTGGACGAAATCCGGTATTTCCTCTGGCACGGGACCGAGGACACGAACTATCTGGCATGGGCGACGACCGTCGGCCAGTTTGCCGCCGCCAGCAACGGCGCGGTGGAAATCCTCGCCGCGCTCACGCCGCGGCCCACGACGAACGTGCTGCTGGTGGTGCGCGCCGATACGTTGAGCGCCGATTGCCGGCCACTGGATGTGTATGGCAGCGGCGGGACGTTTGCGCTGGTGGACAGCCGCGGGCTGCCGTTCGCCTTCCCCGGCAATTTTCAGATGTTGCCCGGCACGCTCGTCGCTGTTTCCGGATACACGGACGTGGGCAACGCGCCGTGCGGCTGGCCGGCCATTGAAGTAACCGCCGCCATGCTCAACAGCGTGCCCATTGCCAGCGACGCCGACAACGACGGCAACCTGCTGATTGATTCCTGGGAAAAACGGTTTTTCGGTCGCACTGGCCTGGACCCGTTTGGCGACGCCGACGGCGATGGCTACCAGAATTTGCAGGAAATGCTGGACGGCTCCGACCCGAACGATTCTTACGGCCGCCCAGCCGGACCGCCGGTGGTTTTCACGCCGCCGGTGCTGGCATTTCAAAGCGCGGGCGGGCAGGTGGAACTGCATTTCCTCTGGCCCGCGGCGTATATCGGCCGGTTCAACTTCGGCGTGCGGCACACGGCGGATTTGACCCAGCCGTTCACCGACCTGCCGGTGTCCGCGCCCGTTCAGGTGGCCGGCGACGAATTCAAGATCACCTTCACCGCGCCGGCCACGCCGCAGCATTACTATTACTTGACGCTTTCCCTGCGCTCGCCGTGAGGTCCTGCTGCGGACGAAGGGTTGTCGGCGCAAAAGCTTCGGTCTAAAATGACCTCATGATGGATGCCCGCCCGCGACCGGTCGCCAGCCTCTATGTTCACGTGCCGTTTTGCGCGCAGAAATGCGCCTATTGCGCCTTTTATTCCGAGGCGTCGTCGGGCGCGATGATGAACCGCTACGTGGCCGCGCTGCTCCGTGAGCTGGAACTTGTCGCCGCCGACCTGGCGCCGCGAACGGTTTTCTTCGGCGGCGGCACACCGTCGTTGCTCACCCGGCAGCAATGGGAAACCATCCTGCGCGCCATGGAAAAGCTCCGCCTGCTCGGCGCGGAAGAATTCACGGTGGAATGCAATCCGGCGACGGTCTCTCTGGACAAGGCAAAATTGTGGCGCGATTTCGGCGTGAACCGTGTTTCGCTGGGCGTCCAGTCGCTGGACGAAACCTTGCTGGAGCGCCTCGGCCGGATTCATTCGCGAAGGCAAGTCTTCCAATCCTTCGATTTGCTGCGCCGCGCCGGTTTTGAAAATGTGAACCTGGATTTGATGTTTGCCATTCCCGGCCAGACGCGGGAACTGTGGCGCGCGACGTTGAACGAGGCACTGGCGCTGGGCAGCGAACATCTCTCGTGCTACGAAGTGATTTACGAGGAGGACACGCCGCTGTTCCACCAGTTGCAGGCCGGCAAATTCGAGGTGGACGAAGATTTGGCCTGCGACCTGTATGAGGAACTGTTGACGCGGGCCGCCGAGACGGGATTTGTGCAATACGAAATTGCGAATTTTGCGAAAGACAAAAGGAGCTCTGGAAGGCCGGAGCGCGGGAATAGGCAAACGGGCGCCCCCTCCGGCTCTCCTTCTTCCCGGCCCCGTGACTGTCTTCCGTCATTCGCCTGCCGGCACAACGTCAATTATTGGCGCGGCGGCGATTTCTACGGGCTGGGGCCGAGCGCGACCAGTTACGTGCGCGGCGTGCGGACGAAGAATGTATCCCACACGCAGGGCTATTGCGAACAACTGGAGCGGGGGCATCGCGCCATCGAATCGCGCGAGGCCCTGCCGCCGCTGCAACGGGCCGGCGAGACGGCGGCGTTTGGGCTGCGCCTGACGACCGGCTGGCCGTTCGAGGAGTTCCGGCGCGTGACGAACTTCGATCTGCGCGACGAATGGAATTCGGAAATGGAACGGCTCGCCCAATGGGGCTGGGGCGAAAGATCGCCGGAGGGTTTCCGGCTCACGCCGGCGGGCTTGCGGTTTGCCGACGCGGCGGCGGAGCTGTTCCTGCGCTAAACCCCCGGCCCCTCCGTTTTCCAAAAGGGACAGCGTACGTGGCGACCAGGCTCGACTTCGAGCAGTTCGGGAATTTTTTGTGAACATTCCGGCCGGGCCATCGGGCAGCGCGGAGCGAAACGACAGCCGGGCGGGAAGTTGCCGAGGCGCGGCACATTTCCGGGAATGGCCACCAGCCGGCCGGTGTCGCCCCGCAATTTCGGCACGCTGGCCATCAGCGCGCGGGTGTAGGGATGCAACGGCCGACGCAGTAATTCCCGGGCCGGGGCCAGTTCGACTATTTGGCCGGCGTACATCACCGCCACACGGTCGGCCAGATCGCCAACGATGCCCAGATTGTGGGTGATGAGCAAGATGGCCATGCCCAGCCGTTGCTTCAGATCGCGCAACAGGTCCAGAATTTGTGCCTGAATGGTTACGTCCAGCGCCGTGGTGGGTTCATCGGCCACCAGCAATTTCGGTTCGCTGGCCAAAGCCATGGCAATCATCACCCGCTGTTGCATGCCGCCGGAAAGTTCAAAGGGATAGCTCCGCCGGCGCGCTTCCGGCGCCGGGATGCCAACCAGTTTGAGCAGGCGGATGACTTCCTGGTCGGTCGCCTTTTCCGGGCGATGCAGTTTGAGCGATTCCTTGATCTGATTGCCCACGCGGAAAACGGGGTTGAGGGCCGCGCCGGGTTCCTGAAACACGTAACTGACCACGCCCCCGCGGATTTCCCGCAGCGCCCGGGGGGACATTTTCAGAACGTCACGGCCGTTCAGCAGGATTTCGCCGCCCACATAATGGGCCGGCGGCGCCGGAACCAGCCGGGCGATGGACAGCGCGGTGACGGTTTTGCCGCAACCGCTCTCGCCAACGAGGCAGACGGTTTCCCCGACCTTCACGGTCAAGGAGACGTCGTCAATCGCGCGCACCGCCCCGGCATTCCGGCCAAAGTCCATTTTCAGATTTTTGATTTCGAGCAGATTCATATCGTCTTTACGTCCGCCGCGTCTCTCAAGCCGTCTCCCAGAAAATTGAACGCCAGAACAGTAATAAAGATGGCCGCGCTGGGCGCCAGCAACCAGGGATAATTCCGGAGGTATTGGACGTTTTCCGCCGCCGTGAGCATATTGCCCCAACTGGCCTGCGGTTCCTGAATGCCCACGCCCAGAAAACTCAGGACCACCTCGCCCAGGATGTAATACGGCACATTCAACGTGGCCGCCACGATGACGTAGGAAAAGGTGTTCGGCAGGAGGTGGCGCACGATGATTTTGGCGTGCGACTGGCCGATGGCGCGCGCCGCCAGCACAAACGGTTGCTCGCGCAACGACAGCACCATGCCGCGGATCACCCGCGCCATGCCCGCCCAGCCGATGAAACTCAGGATGATCACAATCATCGCGTAGATTTCCGACGAACTGAGGTTCGGCGGAAACGCGGCCCGCAGCGAAATAATCAAATACAGCGCCGGCACGGACATGATCAGTTCGCACAGGCGCATGATCCCGGTATCCGTCGCGCCTCCAAAATATCCCGAAATGCCCCCGATCATCATGCCTAAAGTGAAGGAAAGGGAAATTCCGATGAGTCCGATGGATAGCGAAATTTGCGAGCCATAAAGGATGCGGGAAAAAACGTCGCGCCCAAACTGGTCGGCTCCCAAAAGATAAACCGGGTAATGCTCGTCCCCGGTGCCGAACAAATGGATCGAAGCGGGAATGAACCCAAACAGTTTGTACGGGTCGCCGCGGATGAAAAAACGGAGCGGTCGGGAATCTGTCGGAACTTCCCGGTAGGCATAACTGCCGGGCAATTCTTCCGAACGGGGCACCACCAGATGTCCGCCCTCCCAGCGCGGCCAGACCGGCGGATGAAAGAAACTGTTTTCCTGGATGTGATTGTAGCCGTAAGGGGCGAGGAACCCGGCAAACAGCGCCACGGTGTAAAGAACAATCAAAATCACGCCGCCGGCCAAAGCAACCTTGCGGCGCCGGAGCCGCAACCAAAACAGCCGCCAGGGTGACAGCGGCGTCGGGGTTTCCACCGGGGAAAGAAGGGCGGCGGTTTCCATCGTCAACAATCCTCCAAAAACACGCGCGCTTTGCTCCCCCCGGCGGCCGTCGGGCCGGAGCTGGCGGGCGCGGGCCGCTGGAGCGGCTGCCGTCCAAGCCGTCCGGTCGGCGGCGTTCCTTCGTTGCCTGGCGTCGTCGGTTTCATTCCAGTCGAATCCGCGGGTCGCTCCACGCCAGCAGCAGGTCAGCGAGGAAATTACCCGCCACCAGCAGCGCCGTGGCCAGGACCACACAATCCACCACCAGATACGAATCGCGGGCCAAAAAGGCTTCCATCGTCAAGCGCCCCAGGCCGGGCCAGGCCATGATGTTTTCCACGATGAAGGCGCCGCTCAACAGGTTCGCCAGCGAATAGCCGAAAAGTGTCAGCAACGGGTTGATAGCGTTGCGGAGCGCATGTTTGCCGACGACCCGCATTTCGCTCAAGCCGCGGGCGCGCGCCGCCGTGACGTATTCCGCCTGCAGGGTGTCCAGCAAATTCGAACGCATCTGGCGCATGATGCCGGCGATGTCCGCCGCGGACAGGACCAATGCAGGCAGGACCAAATGGTGCAGGTAATCCCACCATTGCTCAGCCGGCGACATCAGGTCGTGCAGCGGGCTGACGGCGCCGCCGATGGGAAACCAGCCGGTAACAGCGGCGAACCACAGCGCCAGCAGGGCCAGAACGATTTCAGAAATCGAGAGTCCCACAAAGGCCAGCAGCGAGCTGCCCTGATCAATCCAGGAATCGCGCCGAACCGCCGCGAAAATGCCCAGGGGAATGGCCACCCCCCAGGCGATCCACAGAGCCGCCAGCGACAGGGCAAAAGTGTTGGCCAGCCGCGAACAGATGAGCGACGTGGCCGGAACGTTGTAAGCCATCGAATAGCCGAAATCGCCCCGCAACACGTTCCTGAGCCAGAAGATGTATTGAACATACCAAGGCTGGTTGAGATGAAATTGCGCTTCCAGTCGGAGGATGGTTTCGTGCGAGATTTGCGGATTTTGTTGCAGCGTGGTGAAATAGTTGCCCGGAGCCAGCGACAGCAGCAGAAAGGTGAGCAGGGACACGCCCAGCAGCAACGGAATCATGTGCAGAAATCTCTTAAAAACAAATTGCCACATTGCCATCGCGCGAGGCAACGTGGCAAAAAACATCTCCGGCGGCCAGAACAAGTTTTACCTTTCGGCGGCGCGCCTGGCGGAGGAATGGCGCGCCGGAAATTGAAAACTTGAAACCGCCAGGTTCCTTGTTCACCTTCAACCCATGAAGAATTTTTTCAAAGCCGGCGCCGTGGCGGCGGCCCTGGCCTTTTGCCTTTTGGGCTGCAGTAAACGGCCGGAGGGCGCCTCTTCCACAACCGCGGTGACGAACTATCCATTGCCCGATCCGCCGCTGGTGGCTCATTGTCCTCCGGGCAAACCGGGCGGGCGACTGGTAGTGGCTTCGTTCACCGACCCCAAAACGTTCAATCCCATCACCGAAAATGAGCAGTCTTCCGACGAAATCGTGCGCTTGATGTTCGCCTCGTTGCTGGGATTTGACTGGCCTTCGCAAGAGGTGGAACCGGGGCTGGCCGATGAGTGGACCAATTCGCCGGATGGCAAAACGTGGACGTTCCGGCTCCGCAAAAATCTTCGCTGGAGCGACGGCACGCCGCTGACTGCCGCCGACGTGGCCTTCACCTGGAACGACATCATTTACAACCCGGCCATCAACAACGTCACCCGCGACCTGTTCATCGTCAACGGCAAGAAGTTCACCGTGACGGCGGTGGACGATTGGACCGTGAAAGTGGTCACTCCGACAATCTACGCCCCCATGCTGCAAAATTTTGGCAGCGTGCCAATTCTTCCGCAACACGTTCTGGCCCGATCAGTCGCCGACGGCACGTTTCTTTCCGCCTACGGCATCAACTGGAAGCCGCGGGACATCGTCGTCAACGGCCCGTTCCGACTCAAGGAATTCAAACCGGCCCAATACACCCTGCTGGAGCGCAATCCTTATTTTTTCGAGGTGGACAGCAACGGCCAGCGCCTGCCGTACCTGGACAGCGTCATTTACACCGTGGCGCCGGACATGAACGCCATCAACCTGGGCTTTTTGAGCGGCGAAAGCGACGCGGATGATTTCATTTCGCCCGATGCCTATGATCAGTTCAAGGCCGCCGCGGCCAGCGGACGCTTCCGACTTGAGGAACCGGGCATCGGCCTGGAAACAAGTTTCTTCTGGTTCAACGAAAACACCAACATCAACCCGCAAACCGGGCGACCTTACGTGGACCCGGTCAAGCTGCAGTGGTTCCGCAACAAGAAATTCCGTCAGGCATGCTCTTACGCCATCAATCGTGAGGCCATCGCCAAATCTGTTTTTGCCGGGCGGGCCGTTCCCAATTACAACTTTGTGACGCCCGGCAACAAAAAATGGTATGATCCGCATGTCAAAACGTACCCTTACGACCCCGCCAAGGCCCGCCAGCTTCTGGCGGAAATGGGCATCACTCGCCGCAACGCCGAGGGCATTTTGGAAGACGCCGATGGACACCCCATTGAATTTGTGCTCAATACCAACACCGGCAACGACGCGCGTGCCAAAACCGCCGTGATGATTCAGTCGGATTTGAATCGCCTGGGATTCAAGGTTGTCTTTCAGCCTCTCGAATTCAATACGCTGATCAACAAAATTGATGTCACCTACGATTACGACTGCGTCCTGCTGGGCCTTGGCGGCGGCAGCACTGATCCAGGTTCCTACATGAACGTTCTGAAATCCGACGCCTACACGCATCAATGGTTTCCTCGCGAAACGACCCCTTCCACACCGTGGGAAGCGCGCATTGACGCCTTGATGGATGCGCAAATGCGGACGCTGGATTTTGCCGAGCGGAAAAAAGACTTTGATGAAGTGCAGGAAATCCTGGCCGAAGAGCAGCCGATGATTTTTACCGTCACCCCGTATTATTACGCCGCCATTCGCTCGGACATTGGCAATGTGCGCCCCACGGCGCTGACCTATTACCGCGTCACCTGGAATGCCGAGGAACTTTACTTCACCAAATGACGGTGCCGGCAATCAGGTCTTTTCCTCAATCAGTTCCCTCCGCGGACCGCCCAGCAGATGATCCACAAAGCCCGTGGAATAAACGCCGCGCCGGAAATTCGGGTCCTGCATCACCGCCTGCTGAAAGGAAATGGTCGTCTTGACGCCGGTGATGAGATATTCCCCCAGCGCACGATTCATGCGGTCAATCGCCTCCCGCCGATCCTTGCCGGTCACAATCAACTTGCCAATCATCGAGTCGTACGTCGGCGGGATGGTGTAACCGGCGTAAGCGTGCGTATCCACGCGCACCCCCCGTCCGCCCGGCTGGTAATACATCTCGATCCGGCCGGGGCTGGGGCGGAAATCATCAAAGGGATCCTCGGCGTTGATGCGGCATTCAATGGCGTGGCCTTTGATTTCAATGTCGCTTTGAGAATGTTGCAGCGGCTCGCCGGCCGCCAGCAGAATCTGGTAACGCACCAGGTCAATGCCCGTGACCTCCTCGGTCACCGGATGTTCCACTTGAATGCGTTTGTTGACTTCGAGGAAATAGAAATTTCCGTGTTCATCCACGATGAATTCCACCGTGCCGGCGTTGGTATAGCGCGCCGCCTCGGCAATCCGGATGGCAGCCTTGCCGATCTTCTCGCGCAGTTTGCGAAATTTGTTTTCCAGGAGCGGCGACGGCGCTTCCTCGATGACCTTCTGATTGCGGCGCTGGATGGAACAGTCGCGTTCCCCCAAATGAATGATGCGCCCGCGTTGATCGCCCAAAATCTGGATTTCAATGTGATGCGGATTTTCAATGTACTTTTCGATGTACACTTTTGAGTTGCCAAACGCCTTTTCCGCCTCGCTGCGCGCGGTGTGATAACCCTTGACCAGCGAAACGTCGTTGTGCGCCACCCGCATGCCGCGTCCACCGCCCCCGGCCACCGCCTTGATCATCACCGGGTATCCGATGCGCTTGGCAACCGCCAGGGCCTCTTGCTCCTTTTCCACCGGACCGTCGGAACCCGGCGGGGTGGGCACGCCGGCTTTTTTGGCCAGCGCACGGCTGACCGCCTTGTCGGCCAACGCCTGCATCGCCCGGGGACTTGGGCCGATGAACCGGATGTTGCATTGTTCGCAAACCTCCGCAAAATGGGCGTTTTCGGACAGAAAACCGTAGCCGGGATGAATGGCGTCCACATCGGAAATCTCCGCCGCGCTGACGATGCGATCAATCCGCAGGTAACTTTCCGTGGCCGGAGCCTTGCCGATGCAAATCGCTTCATCGGCCATCTGCACGTGCATGGAATTGGCATCCGCCTCGGAATAAACCGCCACGGTGCGGATGTTCAGTTCCTTGCAGGCACGAATGATTCGCACCGCGATTTCACCGCGGTTGGCAACCAGAATTTTCTCAAACATGATCGGCGTTAAAGCATTGAACCCTTGAAGCGTGGAAGTCCGCGATTGGATCGTGCTTCAACGCTTCACCGTTCAACGAATCAACTGGGTCGAACCTTGAACAGCGGCTGGCCAAATTCAACCGGCTTGGCATTTTCCACCAGCACCTGGGTGATGATGCCTTTAACCTCGGCTTTGATTTCATTCATCACTTTCATTGCTTCAATGATGCAAACTACGGTTTCAGGGTTGACTTCGCTCCCCACTTCAACGTACGCCGCCGCTTCCGGCGACGGTGACCGATAAAACGTGCCGATCATCGGCGATTTGATCTCAATTTCTCCTGGGGTGGCTGGCGGTGGCGGAGGCGCCGAGGCGGCTGGCGTGGGAATCGCCGGTGGCATAGGTACGCCCAACACTGGCGCCGGTTCGTCCACTTGAACGGGTGGGTTGCTGTTTAATCCCCGTTTGAGCCTGATTTTAGAATCTTGACGCTCCAATTCAAACTCCGTGATGGAGTTTTTCTTCATCAGGTCAATGATGGCTTTGATGTCTTTTAAGTCCACGATTCGTTTTCGTTAAAGTGGCTCTGCCTTTGGCCTATAACCAAAAAAGCAGTAGTCGAAGAACGACTCTGCTTTGAACAGCATTTAATTCAGTGACAGTTTAGCCAGCCATAAAACTTTGGTCAAGCCACAAAAACTCGGCAGATTCTGAAGTCAAAATTAGTCAAAAACCGGTTGTTTAATGGTGATTTTTGGTTTCGTTAACGTGAACGGCAGCGTCTACAGCCAAAATGTACGATTTCACGCCAAAACCAGTAATTTGACCGCAACAAACCGGAGCAATTAGCGACTTTTGCCGAAATTCCTCCCGCGCATGGATGTTGGAAAGATGGATTTCAATCGTCGGCACCCCTGCCGCCACAATCGCATCCCGCAAGGCAATGCTGGTGTGGGTGTAAGCAGCGGCGTTGAGAACGATCACGTCAAATTTTCCTGAAGCTTCTTGAATCCAATCCAGCAATTGGCCCTCCGAGTTGGTTTGGCGAAAGTCCACTTCAACCTCCAATTGTCTGGCGCGCTGCCGGACCTGACCCTCTATGTCGGCCAATGTCGCGCGGCCATACACCTCCGGCTCACGGCGGCCCAATAGATTCAGGTTTGGACCGTTGAGGAACAGAATTTTCATGGGGCGGCAAGAATATTCGGCCGCCGCACGTTTGTCGAATCGTTTTCAGAACCTCGTCCCTGCTGAATTCCAAGAGATGTCGCTTCCACCACTCGGATGAAACGACGCTGTTGCGCGGCGCAGCCTCTCTCCAAAGTCCGTGTCAACGTGTTCCTGTCCGGGCTTCCAGCGCCGGAAAACGGCATCCAAACGACGCGTCTGTTCCCTTCTTCCGGCCAAAGGGCGGTTTTGTCTGATTTACCCGGGGGGACGAGTCGTTCAATTTTTTCAGGTGAATGGCTGGTTTCCACTCGATCACAAAATGGCGTTTCCCTGTCCTGGCGGCAGCGATTCATTCGTCACTCCAGTGAGAGAACAACAAAATGAGCAGAAAGAGAAAATTAAATTTCGCAACTTTATCCCCACGGAGGTCCGTGCCTGGACATTTCGTTCGAGCGGCGATCAAAACGGGAACATTGGATGACCGGCAAAATCGGAGCCGCGTTTGGGGAGGTCTCATTGATTTCCATCGCGAGCGTTGCGGCCGGGTATGTGGCGGGAAGTGGCGGGGGAGGCAAGGTCTGCAAAAAAATTTGACATCGGACATTGTCTTACTTACCATTCGGTAAGTTTATGGCGAGCTTGGAAAGCCATCTGCGGTCCGACTCTGCGACGCGCCGGCATATCCTGCGCGCGGCGCTGAAGCATTTTGCCCACGCCGGCTACGCCGCCACGTCGGTTCAGCAGATTGTGGATGACGCGCGGGTGTCCAAGCCGGCGCTGTATTATCATTTTCGTGACAAGGCCGGTTTGTTTCAGGCGCTGGTCAGCGAAGCGCACGAGGAGCGGTATGAGGCTATGCGGGAGGCGGCGGCGCGGGGACGAACTTTGCGGGAGCAACTGGTGGAAATTCTTACGGCATTGTTTGATTACTTTCACAAAAATCGCGAGCTGACGCGTCTGGCGTTTTCCACGGCGTTTGCCGCACCGGGCGAAGTGCCGGCGAATGTTTGTTACCTGGACAAATGCCGCCGCAACTTTGAGGTGGTGCACTCGGTGATCAAGACGGCGCGGGCGCGGGGGGAGCTGGATCGCCGCTTTGACAGTCGCGAACTCGCCTACGGATTTTATGGGCTGGGTCATTTTTACGTCGTGTCTCATCTGATGCTGCCGAAATACCGGCTGGATCGGCGCGCTGCCGAGCGAATTGTGGAGCTGTTCCTGTCCGGTGCCGGCGCCAAAACCAAAACGAAAGGAGAGTAGTGAACATCCTCAACAGATTGGCCAGCGTCTGGCGTTTGCGGTTGCCACGCCGTTCCCGGGCGGCGATTCGGCAGTATCTCCCGGCGGGTATTGGGGCGCTGATGGCAGTGTTGGCCGGTTGCAGTTGTAATTC
>DASRCU010000219.1:0-1133 GCA_035652955.1 Verrucomicrobiia bacterium
GGCGGCTTCGGGCGGTGCAAACCGCGGTGGGAAAATTGAATTATTTGCGGCGTTTCCAAGCCACCAATCCGGCCAGGCCCAGCCCGCACAGCGCCAGCGTGGAAGGTTCGGGCACGGGCAGGGCAGAGAGAATTCCCGTTGCCGTATCAAACTGGTAGGTCACACCGTTTGCTGTGGTATCCCAAAATGTGCCGTTCTGGGTGAATCCATTTATCGCAAAAGAACTGCCGTAACTCACGCTGAGCGTCGTCTGATTTATGATGGTCCAACTGTCGCCGACCGTGTTGTCGGCGCCGGAGAGGTTGAACGACAGCGTGCCGTTAAGTTGCAGCGTTCCCTGACCGGAGATGCTGTTATTCACCCCATTGGCCCCAATGGTGAAATTCCACAAACTGCCGGGAGCGAGAATCAGCCGGCTGTAGGCCACGTTGTTGTGGGTGTTGGTCATCACGATGTTGCCCAGGAAACTATTTGCCGGGGAGGTAAAAACAATTTGGCGGGTTGCTCCGCCGCTCCCGTTGTCACCGATGTAAATGACGGACGAGCCGCTGATGGCAGCGTCTATCCAGTTTGTCTCCTGAGCCAGGAAGGCGCCGCCATTGGCGGTAACGGAGATGTTGCCCGCCAGATGCGCATTCTGGCCGTCTCCATTCCCATCCCGAATCTGGCCGCCGTCCAAAATCAGATTATTGACGGTCAGGGTGACGCCGTTAGCCTTGAATATCAACGCGTCGTTGTTGGCCGTGACGGGAGAAAAAGGTTGGCTGCCTCCCGTTCCATCGGTCCCGCCTATGGTGAGGGAATCGCCGGCAAACGTGTAGCTCCCGGCAGTAGCCGGTGACCGCAACAGCCAATGGGCGGTGGAATAGGTATTTCCCGGAGCCGGCGCCGCGCCGGAATTCCAAGTTCCAGCGGAATTAAAGGAACTGGCGCCGATTGCGTCGTTGGCCGTCATCACGTATTGCGCATGGCTGGCGATGGACATCGTCAGCATCATGGCGGCGACAAAAAGAACAGTAACGATTTGAGGCGCGAAGAAGGGTCGTTTCATAACAAACATCATCTGTTTGAATTGTTTCCGGGCAAATTCTGCACGATTTTTAACACAATTCGTTGTGGCTGCCTATCCCCTG
>DASRCU010000220.1:0-1785 GCA_035652955.1 Verrucomicrobiia bacterium
AAATTGTCGCCGCGGTGCAGATTGCGGACCTGCTGATGCGCCACGCGCAAATCGGTTGCAGTGGCAATTACGTGCCGGTGACTCACAGCGATTGCCTGCGGGCTTCGGGCTGGCACGTCCTGTTTCCCCATTGGCACGACCCGCGCGATGCCGAACAGGCCATTGCCCGCGCCTCGTTCCATCGCAGCCTCGAACGCCTGCCCCACGTCCTGGAAGGGCTGGTGTGACCCTCAACCCAGTTTGCCGTAGCGCCGGATTTCCGGCCAAATCCACGCCACCGCCAGCACCACCAGAATTGTGCCGAGGCCGCCAGTCACCGTGGACACAATCGCGCCGGTGGCCGCCGCATTGCCCAGGAACGACGGCTCGGTGAACCAATACGCCACCAGCCCGGACCGAAAGCCGCCCAGTTCATTCGAGGTGCCAATGAACAGGCTGTTCACCGCCGAGACGCGCCCGCGTTTTTCATCCGGCGTCAGGATTTGCACCAGCGTCTGCCGCACCACCACGCTCACGTTGTCCACGCCCCCGGCCAAAGCCAGCATGGCAAATGAAAACCAGAACCACACCGGCACGGGCAGCCAGTGCCCGAAACAATTCGGGTTGGCCAGTCCAAATAAAATCGTTGCCACGCCAAACACCGCCACCGCCCACAACATGGCCCGTCCGGCCCGTTGCAACGGCGGCCGGTGCGCCAGGATGAACGCGCAAATGACCGCCCCCACCGGCATGGCATCGCGCAACCACCCCAGCCCGCTCGGCCCGGCGTGAAAGATGTCCCGCGCGTAAATCGGCAGAATCGTCACCGTGCCGCCCAGCAGCACCGCAAACAAATCCAGCGTGATGATGCCCAAAATGATTTTGTTCTGATACACGAACCGGAATCCCTCGATTAAACTCCGCACCGAAACCGGTTCGGCCGGCCGGACCGGATGTTCATGGCGGATCGGCACCACCAGCCCGAAGCAGGCCAGCGAGGCCAGCGCGTTCAACGCATAAACCGCCCACGCCCGATGATGCGCCAGGGCAATGACCAGCCCGCACGCCGCCGGCCCAACCACCGATGAAAATTGGAAGACCCCGCTGTTGAACGTCACCGCGCGCGCAAATTGTTCGCGCGGCACCAGACTCGTCACAAACGCCGCGCTCGCCGGCCACAGAAACGTCCGCGCCGCGCCGATGATCACCAGAAAAAAATAAATCCAGCCCAGCGGCGCCACCCATGCCGACGCCAGCGTCAACCCCAGACTCGCCGCCGCCAGCACCAGCGTCGTCATCAGAATAATGTTTTTACGGTTGAACGTGTCGGCAAAATGGCCGGCGGGAATCGTGCATAAAATCATCGGCACCATTTGCGACAACCCCACCAGGGCCAGCGGCAACGCCGAATGCGTCCGGTCGTACAACTCCCAGTCAATCGCCACCACCAACATCTGTTGCCCCAGGGAAGCCACGAAACGTCCGATGAGATAACGAAAAAAATCCGCATTGCGCAAAACCGCGTAGGGACTTTGCCCCGCCGCGCTGCCGGCGCCGGTGTCGGCGTCGGCAACCGGTTCGTCGGGCAGATTTTCCGGCGCTTCTCGATCGTGCATGGCGGCAGTTTCAAGTTTCATGTTTTTCGTTTCAAGCACAAGAACGGCGCCCCGAAAAACTTGAAACCCAAACCGGAAGGCTTAAACCCGGATTTCCCGAATAATTTCACAAGTTGAAGCTGGCGAGATACATTGAAGCCGCATAAACAAAGACTTGTCTTCATCTCCAATCCACGCAAAACGGAACATC
>DASRCU010000221.1:0-1214 GCA_035652955.1 Verrucomicrobiia bacterium
GCTACTGGGCGCCGGAGCGGGCGGAGCTGCGTTAAAATTCGGTGCGAGGGAAACGAATTTCCCCGCGTTTTGCACGCTGCCATCATTTTCCCTTCCGGCGCCGGCGGGCTGGCAGGGAAAAACCGCGTTGTTCATCACCGACGTCCACTACGGAAATTTTTTCGGTCCGAAGGAGGCCCGGGCCCTCAACACCATGGTGGCCCGGCTCCAGCCGGACCTGGTCTTGATGGGCGGAGATCTGGCCCAGACTCCCCAGACGGATCTTTCCGAGTTTTTTGTCCATTGGTCGCCGGCATGCCCGGTGCTTTTTGCGCCGGGAAATCACGATCTTACGCGCCGCTCCAAGGGCAGTATCATGCATCAGGCAAGGGAAAGCGGCGTGACTGTGCTGTGCAACACGACCGAGACATGGGGTGGGCTCACCTTTATCGGTTTGCCCTCGGCTCTCCGCGCCGAGCAGAGGATTTCCTTGTTGAAAGCTTCCGGCCTGAAGATCGTCATCGGTCATGAGCCCGACGAGTGGGACCGGTACGTCCAACCCGATTTGGTGCATCTGGCCGGGCACACCCATGGCGGCCAGGTCCGGTTTTTCAACCGGCCGATTTGCCTGCCCGCGCTCGGACAAAAGTATCCATTGGGCAAATATAGCAAGGCCGGCAATTGCACCCTGATCGTCAGCGCCGGAATCGGCTGCACCGACGTGCCCGCGCGCGTCAATTGCCCCCCCCAAATCGTCAGGCTCAAATTTACCTAATGGACCACAGCGCACGGCCAAGAGCGTGCGAGTGAGGGAAACGGCGGGCGGAGAAAGAGCGGCGCGGGCGCGTCCGCCGCGGCATAAATTTTTTCATCATCCTCCTGCCGATCGCAAAATTTGCATCATGTCTCCATAGCGGCGGAACAAACCTCACGCAGAATGTTCTATCGCGCGGCGACGGGCATAGTCCCTTATATTTAGTATATAAGGTGCCTAAGACCAATTAGTTAAAAGCCATTCAGGTGCTGGAGGGCCGATGCAGCCAAACGTTCAAACGCCAAAAAATTTTTCAGGAACGCCGATTGAATCACTGCGCCCGCGGGATGCGGGCGCGATCGATCTTTGGGACATAGGAGATCTTTTCCGAAAGAATCTGGGGAAGATTTTCTTCTCCGTTTTATTGTGCGTTGGCGCGGCGATCTTTTATTTGAATCATACCAGCCCGGTTTACGTGTCG
>DASRCU010000222.1:0-1410 GCA_035652955.1 Verrucomicrobiia bacterium
GGCATGTATCGGGTGGCGAAGTACCATCCGGAAATTACCACCGCGTTGAGCGCGCAGGAATATCTGCAACGCGCCTGGGGCACGGCCATGGCAATGTGGAATTATGGCGGCGGACAGGCCACGCAGGTCGGCCTGATGAACGAAGTGGTCATTCCCGATTTGATTGACGCGTTAAACGCCGAAGGTATGACCGCTCAGGCGGCAATGTTAAGAACAAACTGGGAAACCAAGGTCAATTATTACGTGAACGGCAATGCAGACTTGTTCGCCTCGGAATACGCCTTTGACTCCACCGGATTTGAGTCGCAGGAAGCCTACGCGAAGTATGCCATTCAACATGCCGGCTCGGACCCATTGATGGGTTCGGATAATCCGGCGGCTTTTCTTCAGCAGGTCCAGCAATATCAAAACACGGAAATCACGGCCAACGTGTTTGATCGCGGCTGGCTGGAGACGGCTTACTATTACTACGGCAGCGATTACCGGGGCGATATGGGAAACGATTACGTGGTGACTTATATGTCGCAAATGGGAGGCTGGGGACTGCTCGACTACGCGCTTTATTACGCCACCAACGCCACCGATTATCTCCGGCTTGGCTACGGTTCGTATCTCAACGGCTGGTCCACGATGAACAGCGGACCGCCGCCGAACTACGGCTTCTGGTATCCCGGCGCTGCCTGGGACGGCGGTTGCGGCGGCGGTTTTGAACCTTCACCCTACAACTACACCTGGTTGAACGGCCAGCCGATGCATCGCGGCGCGTGGTATTATTCCGCCGAGGAAAATCTCGGTTACTGCGCCGCGATTCGCATGGCGGCGACGATTCTGGCTGATGATCCAATTTTTGGCCGGTTTTGTTACGGTGGTGACTGGACCAACGCGACCGACGGGATTGAAATCATTCCACTGGACGGCGTGCGCCGGCGGTTCCACGCCATGTTCGACACCGGCTATCTGCATCTGGTGCTGGACAATGACCGCTTTGCCGTCGGGCAGCCGATTGAGCTGCAACCGGACCTGTCGCAAGTCGGTTTCCAAATTGAGAGCGAGAATACGGCGGCGCATTCCGTGACGCTGCATTTCACTGCTTCAACCACTGCCACCTATACTGTCAGCAATGTTCACGGCGTCGTCACCACGCTGAATTTGCAGGCGGGGCAGGAGGCCGTTGTGAATTTGCCAATGGATGCCGGCGCCTCGCCGCAATCGTTTGCCGTTTCGAGATAAGTGTGACGTCGAGTGAATTGCAAACCGTCGAGAATTGGACAAAACGCAAGCTCACCGGGCGTCGGCCGGAATTCTTTTACGCTTAAACGATTCCACCAAACTCGCGCGTGGATTTCCAGCAGGTGTTTGTGGATTCGGCCTATTCGGGCGTGGAGTTTTTGTGGTAAAAGGCGTAACAAC
>DASRCU010000223.1:0-29888 GCA_035652955.1 Verrucomicrobiia bacterium
ACCATCGTGCTGATGACCTCCAATCTCACAGACCTGGTGATGTTTTCCCTGAGTAATTCTCCGGCAATGGTGGAGACCAATTTCCCCGGCGTTATTGTGAGTTACTCCTCCAATTACTGGACGGTGGAACAGGTGCCCAACGTGGTGGCTTACTATACCAACGTCAATGGGCAGGCCTTCGGGAACCCGCCGACTCTGGTGATTACGACCAATGGCTTTACGCCCACACCGTTGCTCCATTATGTGGATACCTTTGCCAATGTAGTGACCAATACTTATTCCAGCAACACCCTGGCCTACATTCAAACCATCAGTGTCAAAACGCAAACGGGTGCGGCGTTTGGCACGCCGCCGTTCACCAACGTCACCTATACGCCGGTCGTCTTGACCAATGTGCCATCCGGCGATTACTACGTCATTCCACCCGGCTCCTGCGGTTATAACATTTTATTTCCGCTTTACACCAACGTGACCATCATCACAAACATTATCCAAACCAATATCGTCAGTGCCGTCACCAACATTGTCACGCCGACTAACACGACCACGTTTTTCTTCCAGCAAAATCTTGTTCGCATCTTTACCAATCATTGGTATGTGGCCGAGCCGTGTTTTCTGGTCACCAATGGCCCGAGCTGGTATCAGGGCATTGAAAAAGTTCAATTTGTCCGAGTGCCTGATGGCAACGTGGATCCTTTGACGCAAAATTTCTTCATTCCCATTACCAATACCTACACGATGAACTGGTATAATCCCACCAATTACACCATTTCGACGCGGACGTTCCAGCGCATCGTGACGGCTCCGGACATTCTGCTGAGCGCGTCGGATCAGGCCTTCGGGCCGAGTTCGGTGCCGTTTAACGGCTCGGTCATCCGGAACATTCATTTCAACGATGGAACGATTCTGCCGAATCTGGCCGGGCCGGGGGTGATAGATGGCCAAACAGTATTCGACTATAATAAAGTCGGCACGGTGTTTTATAATGGCCCATTTCCGGATACGAATTCGTTCATTGCAGGGGAAGCCAGTGCAGTGAATGAAACAACCCAGGTTCCCGCCTTGCTGTGGGCTTCCTTTGATGGTTCTACCAACGATCCGGTGGTTTATCCCAGCAGCTTGAGCGTTCAGCAGTTGGAAAATCAAATGCTCATTGCTATTTCGCCGACTTCTTTGCCGGACGGCACTAATGGGGTGGCCTATACCGTCACTTTCACCGCCACGGGAGGTCAGGCACCTTACACCTGGTCCACAGCGGGCACCCCATTGCCCAATGGATTGTCTCTGAATTACAACACAGGGGTTCTTTCCGGAACACCCATGGGCAATCCACCCGGTATTTATGACTTTTCCATCCAAATGACCGACTCCACCGCCCGGGTCGTGACGTTAAATTACACCATTATCATCCATTAGCGCCATGCCATCCGCCCTTTTTCAGTTTGATATTTCAGTTGAGAGCAGAGCCTCTGTCTTCTGTCGGGCGCAACGCAGCGTCGAAGCAAGTGGATTCGGGGCTGGGCCATCCTTTTGCCGTTCTGCTGCGGATTATTCTCGAAAAAACGGTGAGGCGCTGAATCGGTTTCAAACCAGGCCTCATTTGAGACGGCTGGGAAAGGGGTTGATAATTTTGCTGTTCCTGACGTTCGGGGTGTCTGCGGTGTGGGCGACGGACCCCATTTATCAAAATTATTCGGCACTTTATTACACAGTGCCGGGCAATCCGCCGCCGCAGATTGACGCTACGATTTTCGACAACGAAAACGTTTACAGTGTAACTTACAATTCCTGGATCAACAACCAGGTGGAATTTTGTGAACCGTGGTGGAACACGCGGTTTTTCACCAATAACGGCTCCCTGATCATCAATGCTCCGTTTCCGACAAACGGGAATTTCAGTTTTCAGAGCACCGGCGTGGGTTATGAATTTGACACACAGACCAATGCTGTGATTTCCCATGTAATGGCGGATACATTTTATAATGCCGGAACAATTCATTGCGATTCAATCCTGGATGGAAACAACGGTTTAACTTTTGTCATTGGCAATCAGGTGCTCAGCCTGTTCTCCCAGACCAGTATCGGGGAATTCATAGCCTCAGCCACCAACATTGTTAATCCGGGTGAGGTGATCGTCAGCCAGAACGGTCTCATGAAATTTACCGGAACAAACGTGGATTTGAGCCGCGGGACCCTGACGGTGGAAGGAAGCGGAGCGAATGTGTTTGGTGCACCCGGTGTGGTGGGATTGAATACCAATTATTGGGATCCGAGCGTTTTTTTAACCGCCAGTACTGCTGAATCGGCCTTTATTCCGGGCTACGGCTATTTACTCTTGAATAATTCCACGCCTTACTTTGCGGCGGAATCGGTCGGCCCCAGTAATAACATTATTTGGGCGGTGTTTGCTGAGGATACCAGCCCGCCGAGTGTTGCATACAAAGTTTATTTCGGCCCCAATTCGGTGGGCTCGGGCGATATAACCATTGAATGGACGGGTTCCTATCTGGACGCAGCCAGCGGTGTCACATTCACCAATTACCTTTACCTGAATGATGATGTTGTTCTGGGCGCTTCCACGAACGCGGCGATCAATTTCAATGGTGTTCCCGACAACTTTTTGTTTAGATCCAGTGTAACACCGTTACAGGCTGGAGTTCAAGGAGTGCCGGGGTTCTTCAATGTTTTCCCCAGCGGTTCGTTGACCAACTTCTATGCATTCGTCAACGCGCAACTGATTTCTGCGACAACCGCCACCAATGCCAGCAACCGGAATCCCAGTGGCGCACTGACGAATCTGCCCGGTCGGCTGGAAATTCAAGCCGGGCGACATTTGGATTTGACTCTGTCCACTATCACCGGCCCGAACTACCTCTCCATCCAGTCTCCCTATCAATTTGAAGGCAGCGCCGGCGCGCGCATCGTGGCGCCCTATGCCGACATTAATGTGGGGGTGACCAACGGATTTTTGACCATTTCCAATCTGATGCAACCACAAATTCCCAACTGGGCCGGCACGGTTCAAGCCTGGAGCACGCGCTGGCTGGCGGTGGATGCCAACGGTGTTACGAATGATTTCCGTGTTCTTATTGTCGGCAGCCAGTTGACCGCAGCGGCGCTGGCTTATGTGCAGGACCTGTTGTTGCACGGCACCAACAGCCTGGTTCTGGCCGACAGCTTCCATGTGCTGCGTAAATTATCGGTGGATGCGCAAAACCTCACGCTGACCACCAACGGACCAGGCGCTGGTGCTACCTCGCTGGACGGCGAGTTAAACCTGTTCTCCGGGATCAATTGGTCCAATTCCTTTCCGAATTTGAGGAATCTGACCAATAACGGAGTTATTCGCGTGGCAAACGTCAATCCCCTCACATTTGGCTCAGCCGCTTCGCCGGCCGGAGCTTTTATTAACCACAGCCTTCTTTCCGACAACGGCGCGATTATTTATGTTACCAACTTTGAAAACGACGGCACTTTCACCAATGGCTCACAGGCGCCGTTTATCTTGAAGGCACAGACAGCAACCTTCACCAATGGCGCCTTGAATGGAGGCGGCGACGTTACCCTTTCTGCTGACAGCCTGCTGACCAGTAATCTGTTTCTGACGGCGAATCGTTCGCTCACGCTGGCGGTGACGAATTGGCTGACCGACACCGGGCCAACCAATGGAAACCTCTGGTTCGTAGGCACCAACAGTGTGGGCAGCGGTTTCAATCTCCTGCTGTTACCCAATAATCCAACCAACCGCGGCGATTTGCTGGGCACGACCGTCACAGTTTACGCACCGGTCAATCGGAATGTGGTCAGTACATGGGCGGCGGCGAATTACGGCGCTCTGCCGCTGGGTTACACGAATAATGTCGCGGTGGGACGCCTCGTTCTGGACGCCTCGTTCAATCCGTCAAACCCGCAGCAAAATGGAGTATTCACGTTCACGGGCGCCGCCGCCAGCAACGCACTTTACGTGGACGACCTGGAACTGGCGGATGCCGCCACGGTCATGGATAAGAACGGCAATTTCAGCGCCTTGAACATCAACACCAACCTGATTCTCTACTTTGCTCAGGCCAGGGTGAACGGTCAGTCCGTCGCCGAAAAACTGAACGGCGCCAACAACGGTCGCCTCCGTTGGGTGCCGCAATACGCCGGTCATTTCAGTTCCGTGGCCTTGGTCTATCCCGACGGTTCCACCAACATCTTCAATGCGGCGCTGGCGGGGGCCAGCGATGTGGATTCGGACGGTGACGGCATTCCCAACGCCAGCGATCCCACGCCGTTCTTCACACCCGGCCAGATCGGGTTGAAGGTGACGACAACTAATCTACCGCCGTTGACGGCAGTCATTACCTGGAATTCGATTCCGGCGGCAACAAATGTAGTGCTTTACTCCACGAACAGCGCCGGGCCGTTTAATCAGGTGCTGACGAATTTTGTCTCGCCAGCGGCCATTCCGCCGGCCGGTGGCTGGCCGATTGTCAACCGGGTGTATGATCCGGTAAACGGCGTGATGCGGTTTTATCAGGTGCAGGTGTATCCCAATTCCACGGTCCTTTACGGTTCCGGATTTTAACTGAAGAAAGTTTATGCGAGGTTTTGCGAGCACGAGTTGGCGGCAGGCGACGGTTGGCGTGCGCCGGATATGGCGAGTGTTGTTGCTTTGGGCTTTGTGGCCCCTGGCGGCCGCCCATGCTCAGACGAGTTTCAGCGCGGCTCTTGATTTGGGCGACGGCGATTGGGGAGCGGTGACAGGCAACAACTCGGGGGTGGTGCCGGACGTTGGCGCGCCGAACATCGCCGGATTTCCACCCAACCATCCGTTGTGGTATAAGTGGACGGCGCCACGCGACGGCGACGTGGAGTTGGATACGGCGGGCAGCGCGTTGGTGGTAACCAACATCGCAGTGGTCGGTTATGACACCAATTTGCAACAGGTCATTTACGCGACCAACCTCGTTCCGGTCACTCAACTCGACACGGTCCTGGGTGTTTATCAGGGGAGCGATGTGCGGTATTTGACGCAGTTGGCGGCGAACGATGATTTGTTTCCCGTCAACACCCGTTTTTCGGAAAATTTGCGAACACCGGATTCTGATCTGCTGTCCTCGCTAAGCATTCTCACCCTGCCTTACCACGGTCCAAGCCACTTGCGATTCAGCGCCAGGGCGGGGCAGACGTATTATTTTGCGGTGGATACCAAGGCGGGGGCGGGCAACATCTCGTTGAATTGGGCTTACAAATCCTCGGGTGTTTTCCGTTTTGCTACGGAGGATGTGGATCCTGTGACTCAACAAATCGAGTATCAAACTTCTCGAACAGAAAGTCAGACGCCGCAGGGAACGGCTGCCGATGTCAATTCCGTGGTCACGACTTATTACCCCTATAACGCGCCCGGGGTGCTGGTGACGGTAACGCGGACGGCGGGTTCCAGGGGCCGGGTCAGCGTGGATTACCACACCGTGGATGGTTCGGGTTTAAGGGTGGGAGCGAGTGTGCCGGCGTATGCCTTTTATACCAACATCGTGGTGTATGTAACCACCAACTTTACGCCGTCGCTGGATCAGAATACTGCCGGAGCAACCAATGACCACACCCTCACTTATGTCGCGACGACCAATTCAGCGGGGCAATATGCCGTGACCAACATCTTTATCGGCGATTACTCGCCCGTCAGCGGCACGCTGGTTTTTGACGATGGGGAAATGAGCAAAACGATTTTGATCCCCATTAACCCCACCGGAGGTTATTTGAGCAACCCCAGCATTACGACAAACCTGGTAGTGAGCCGCAATCCGTTCCGAACGGTGACGTTGAATCAGCAGACGGTCAACAATCTCTCCAACGCCGTTTTCGGCGTGGTCTTGACCAATGCCCAGCTTGATCCGCTGGAAGCGGCAGATGTTTCGGCGCCGCGCGTGGACCCGTTCTTTAGCGTTGCCGAGATTAAAATTCTCAATACGGACGCCGATCCCTATGGCCCGGATTGGGTACCGGAGCTGGTTTTGACCAACATCCAATATGCGGTGGATACCAACGGAATTATTACGGCCACGAACTATCTTTACGCCACCAACATGGTGGCAGCGCTGGCCCCCACCAACGTGATTTTCAATTTTGAAAAGGCCAATTATCGCGTGCCGGCGGATGTGAATGATTCGGCGATAGAACCGTATTTCTGGCCTACAGTAACGCTTTATGTTGAACGCTTTGGAACCAATACGGCCTCGGAGACGGTTTATTATCGAGTAGATTCCACTCTAAATTACAACCAGGGCATTCATCAGTTCAATAATTATTTCCCGTTGCAACCGGGTTCGGATTATGCCGTGCCGTCGTCAACCAATCAAAACAGCGGCATTCGGAATTACCCTCTGAATGTTTATGACGGCGTGTCCCGGAACTACGATTTCGACGTGGCGGATGGGAGTGTCAGTTTTCCCTCCACCGGCGGGCCGGAGGTCTTTTATCAGCCGATTCACATTACCATTCCGGTCAGTAGAGCGACCAAGTTCAACAAAGATTTCCGCATCTCGCTCTACCGGATGGTGCAGGTGGGCGGGAACTCGGTGCCGCACATTACCGGGATGAATGCCGAGGCCACGGTGACGATTTTATTTAATGACGAAAATCCGCCGGCCGGTTCAGTGGACGAGTTTTTCAATGCCGATTTCAACACGGAAATGGCCACGTTGCCCAGCCGCATTCCGCCGACGACGCCGGGCAACAATTCCAATCCGGGCGTCGGCAGTCCGGTGTTTCCCGGACAGGTGTATGCCATCGGGGTTTGGACGAACGACGAGGCGCTTATCGGCGGCGATTTTCCGACTTACAACGGCGTGGCCCGCAGCGGGGTGGCGCTGGTCCAGACCAACGGGCAATTGGATACGACGTTTGATCCCGGATCAGGGGTGAGCGGCGATATTTCCGGACAGGGCAACGACGCCCGGGTCAACGCCGTGGCGGTGGCGGGGAACCAGTTTTATCTTGGCGGCAATTTTACCGCCTACAACAACACGCCGGCCAACGGCGTGGTGCGCGTCAACAGCGATGGATCGCGGGACACGACGTTTAACACTGCCGCCGGCGCCGACGGCGCGGTGCGAGCGTTGTTGGTGCAGCCGGACGGCAAAGTGCTGATTGGTGGCGATTTCACCCACTTTAACGGCGTGCCGCGCAATTACATCGCGCGCCTGAACAGCGACGGCAGCCTGGATACCTCGTTTGATCCGTCCAACATTTTGACCGGACCGGTGTATAGTCTGGCCGAGGCGCCCACGGTGGTCTTCAGCCTGGATCGCAATGCCAGCGGCGGGCCGGAAGAGGACATTCAGCCACTCAACCTGGGGCCGCTGACTTCCGCTACACTAACGGTAAATTACGACTTCTATTCCATTCCCGACGAGATGCGAATTTTCTACGGCGATACCAACACGCCGGCAGGCACGGGTGTGCTCATTTATGATTCGGGCATGACCAATGGCGCGGGGCAAATTATCGTGCCGTTCGGCCCGGTGAACAACGTCAATGGCACGCTGCTGACCACCAATCTGTTGACCATTGTAATGAACCAGGGCGGTTCGACCAATTCCGGCACGGCGTGGACCTACCGCGCCACGATCAGCGTGTCGCAGCCCGTCAAGGGCATTATGGTGGGCGGCAACTTCAATGTCCGCGGTCAGGTTTATGCGAACATTGCGCGTTTGAACAGCGACGGCACGTTGGACCCGACGTTTAATCCGGGCACCGGCCCCAACGGGATCGTTCATGCGCTGGGCTGGCAGTTGAATGATCAGATTGTCGCCGGGGGCGAGTTTAATTCCGTCAACGGGCTTTCTTACAATCACCTCGTGCGATTCAATCGCGACGGCTCGATTGACACCACCAACTTCTTTGTAGGTTCCGGTGCGGACGACGTGGTTTACAGCCTGACGCTGGATCAGATTCCCGGAGCCATCTATGTCGGCGGCGCGTTCAATTCCATTAACGGCACTCTGCGCCGCGGTTTCGCGCGCCTCTATTCGAACGGAACGGTGGACACGACCTTCCTGGACACCGCTTACAATCAGTTTGCCGGTTTGAAGAAGATTTATTCGTGGGATTCGCCGGCGGTGTTTGCCTCGGCGTTGCAGGCCAATGGCGGGGTGCTGATCGGCGGTTCGTTCCTGCAAGTCGGCGGCGGCCAGGCCAATGCCGACGTGGCCAATTTCCTGGACAGCCAGTTGTTTTATCCGCCGAGCTTTGGCGATGCCAACTTGTGGGTGGAACCGAAGACGCGCGATGGTTTCCGTAACCGAACCGGGTTTGCCCGGCTGATTGGCGGCTCCACCCCGGGACCGGGGAATATCGGCCTGAATCAAAACAGCTATTCGCAGGACAAGAGCCTTTCCACTCTGACGGTGGCGCTGGTGCGCACGAACGGCACGCTCGGTGCGGCCTCGGCCAACTTCATCGTGCAACCGCAACTGGCGCAGCCGGGCAGAGACTATTCGTATCAGGCGGCGCCGCCGCTGTATTGGATCGGCTGGGACTACCTGAATCTGCTCACGCGGATGCGCGAAGACGGTTTGTGGGGCGTGAGTGGCAACGCGCTGTTGCTGGATGTCTTTGGCACCAGCCTTTCGCAGGCGGACACCGCGGTCAACAATTTGGCCCGGACCACCGTCAACATCATCAACAACCCGGCCAATCCCGGCAACCTGAATGCGCAATTTCAAATGGCCAATCCGAACCCGGATGCGTTTTACCTGGGCGGTGAGGAAATTCCATTGGGGGTGGCGTTGGGGGTTTCCAGCGCGCCGTTCATTTTGATTGACGACACGTCGTCTCCCGGCCAGTTCGGCTTCAGTTCGCCCACCTACGTGGCGGTGAGCAATTTGGTCAGCATTACGCTGGTGCGCAGCAACGGCACGTTTGGCGTGGTTTCCATGCGCGCCTGGGCCACCAACGGCACGGCGGTGGCCGGGACGGATTACCGGGGTTTGACCAACCAACTGGTGGTGTTCAACACCGGTGTGACCGCTACGAATTTCACCGTGCAGATTTTGAACAACGGCTACATCACCAACGTGGAGAAGACGGTCAATCTGCGTTTGAGCAACCTGGGCACGACGCCGGGAGCGACCTTCGGCATTTCCAACGCCGTGCTGCGCATCATCAATCCGAATTTCCAGGGCTACGTGACGCTGGCCGCGACCAACTTCAGCAGCACAACCAGCGCCGGCGTTATGAAGGTGACCGTCAACCGTGTGGCCGGCAGCCTTGGCGCCGTAAGCGTCAATTATGCCACCGCCGACGGCACGGCACTTTCCAATGTGGATTATGTCGCTTCCAGCGGCACACTGACCTGGAATGGCGGGGATGTCTCGCCACAGACAATATCCATTCCATTGCTGCCCACGCAGGCTGTTGGCGGCAGCAACTTTTTCCGCATCCGGCTGTTCACCAACGGCCTGGCCAGCACGCCGGCGTTGATCGGCGTCATTTCCAACGCCACCTGCACCATCAGCAATGACAACAGCTACGGCGCCCTGCAATTCAGCATCGCCAGTTATCTGGTCAACGAAGCGACCAACAACTACGCGTTGCTCACCGTCCTTCGCACTGGAGGCATCACGGGCACCGACACCGTCCAATTTGCCACCGGCGACGCTTCAGCGCATGCCAGCGTGAATTACGTGCCGACCAACGGCGTGCTGACCTTCCTGCCTGGCCAGACGGCGCGAAGCTTTCGCGTGTATGTGCTGGACGACGGTGTGGTGGACCCGCCGCCGGCAAACTTCTACTTCAACGTCGCGTTGTCCAACCCGACCAACGGTGTCCTGGCCGCACCGGCCGTGGCTCAGGTGCATCTGCTGGATGCCGAGTCTTACAACCAGCCGCCCGGTTCCGGCGATGCCACCTTCCTTTCCGACGGCATGGATGGCGACGTGCTGGCTTTGGCGCAGAATTCGCTCGGGCAAATTGTGGCCGGCGGCAATTTCACCGCCGTGGGACCAACGGCGCGGAGCCGGATTGCGCGCCTGAACCCCGACGGCTCGCTCGACACGACCTTTTTGAACAACATGGCCGGTGCCAACGCCGCGGTGAACGCCGTCGTGGCGCAGACGGCGTTGTTGGGCGCTGACCGGTTGCTGGTGGCCGGCGCCTTCACCACACTGGACGATTATACCCGCTACTTTGTCGCACGCCTGATGACCGATGGTTCGGTGGATAGCAGTTTCAATCCGGGCGCGGGGGCGGACAACGTGGTGGACGCCCTTGCCGAGGCGTTTGCGCCCGCCGGCACGAATCTGGTGCGGAAAATTTACGTGGGCGGCGCCTTTGGCGCCTTCAACAATCACACCAGTCCGGGCATTGAGCGGCTCAATGACGACGGCTCGGTGGATTTGACCTTCAACGCCGGTTCCGGCGCGGACGGCGCGGTCTATGCCATTGCCGTTTACCCGACCAACTCGATTTACTGGGGCAAGGTGCTCATCGGTGGCGCGTTCAATCACTTCAACGGCGTGGCCGTTACCAACCTGGCGCGTCTGAACGCCGATGGTTCGTTGGACACTGCGTTCCAGGCAAACCTGGGTGGCGGGCCGGGCGATGCCGTGCGCGCGCTGGCGATTGAACTGGACGGCTCGATTCTGGTCGGCGGGGCATTCACCAATTTCAATGGCACACCGGTGAATTACCTCGCGCATCTGAACGCCGATGGCACCCTGGACACCAATTTCGTGGCCAATGCCGCCGGCGGCGCCAACGCGGCGGTGGACGTGCTGGCGTTGCAGCCCGATCAGCGCATTCTGGTGGGAGGAAATTTCACGACTTTCAATGGCGTGACCCGGAACCACATTACCCGCCTGCTGCCGAACGGGGCGACCGACCCGACGATCAATTTTGGCTTGGGCGCCAACGGCGTGGTGGACACGATCCTGGTCCAGCCGACGGATGGAAAAATTGTGTTGGGTGGCGCATTCACGCAGTTCGACACGCAGACGGCCAACCACATCGCCCGGATTTACGGCGGTTCCGTGACCGGCTCCGGCGCCTTTGAATTCACCACGGCGAAGTTCCAGGTGCACGAAAAGGCTCTGTTCGCCCCCATCACCATCCGCCGCAACGGCGGCACCAGCGGGCCCAACAGCGATGGTTCAGGCAACGTCTCGGTTCACTTCAGCACCAGCGACGACACGGCGTTCGCCGGCACAAATTATTTCGCTGTTTCCACGAACGTCAGCTTCCCGCCGGGCGAAATCCTGGAAACCATTTACGTTCCGGTTTTGGATGACGGGATTATCACACCGGATTTGACGGTGAACCTGGATTTGTCCAATCCTTCGTCCCCGGCGACGCTGGGTGCCCAGCCGACGGCGGCATTGACCATCATCAACGACGACAACGCCGTAAGTTTCTCCTCGACCTTCTACACGGTCGCCAAAAACGAGCCGACCGGTATGGCGAAGATTGATCTCCTGCGCCAGGGCGGCACCAACAGCCTCGCCACGGTGGACTTTGCCACCACCACCAACGGCGCCACGGCGGTGCCCGGAACAGATTATTACCCGACCAACGAAACGGTCGTGTTCAGTCCCGGCGTGGCCGACGTGACGGTGCAGGTGCCGATCATCAACAACAACCTGCCCGAAGGCAACCGAACCATTGGGCTGTTGCTGACCAACTTTGTCAACACCATGGCGGCCTCTCCGTCAAATGCGACCCTGACGATTATTGACACCGTAAGCGCGCCGGGTCAGTTGTTCTTCAGCGCCACCAATTTCACCGCGAATTCCGCCGACGGCTACGGTTACCTGACGGTGTTGCGTACCAATGGCTCGTCCGGCTCCGTTTCCGCCACCTTCACGCTTGTGCCGGGCACGGCGCTGCCCGGAGTGGATTACGTGAACAATTCGCCAGGCACGGTGACCTTTGGCAACGGCGATACCGCCGAGTCCATTGCCGTACCGCTGATCAATAACTCCCAGGTGCGGGGCACAGTCAGTTTGTCCGTGTTGTTGTCCAATCCCACCGGCGGCGCCACACTTACGGCTTCGACCAACGCCCTGTTGACTATCGTTAACACCAACATCGGCTTCGCGTTTTTGAATGCGACAAATTATGTTCGCGAAACCAACGCCCCCGTGCCGATCTTCGTCCAGCGGCTGGGCGGCCCGGCCGGCGGCGTGAGCGTCAGTTTCGCCACGACCAACAATGGCACGGCCGTACCCGGCGTAAACTATACACCGGTAGCCGGCACGCTGACCTTTGGTTCGAATGAAACAGTCAAGGCCATTGCCTTGCCGCTCCTGCACGACCCGCGCGTGACGGGCGATTTGACCCTGGGCTTGCAACTGTTCAATCCCTCGATCGGGACGCGGCTGGTGGCGCCGAGCAACTCCCTGGTGGTCATCCGGGACGCCGATGTGGGATTGAGTTTCACCAATTCACAATTGACAGTGCTCAAGAGCGACGCCCGCGCGGTCATCGTGGTCACCAACTCCGATCCCTCGCTCGAACCGGTGATAGTGGATTCCAACACCATTCCGCTGTCGGTGGGTTATTCGACCGTGGACGGCACGGCCAGGGCCGGCGTGGATTATCAGGCGGTCAGCGGTACCCTGTTCTTCACCAACGGTATCGGCACCAACATCTTCTATGTGCCGATCATCAACAACAGCCTGGTCAACGGCAACCACAGCTTCTCGGTGACCCTGTTTAATCCCACGCCGACCAACCTGGCGCAGGTCGTTTATCCGAGCAACCTGACGGTGACCATCGTGGATGCCAATTCCGGGTTGAGCTTTTCGCAGCCGACCTATTCGATGCTTAAAACCGGCGTAGAGAAGACCATTACCGTGGTGCGCACCGATAATACCAATCAGGTTTCGTCCGCCAACTTTGCCACTGCTGACGGCACGGCCCTGGCCGGCCAGGATTATTATCCCACCAACGGTCTGCTGATCTTCACCAACGGCGTGACCAGCCAGTCGTTTACCGTGCGGGTGATTGCCAACAGCACCGTGCAGCCGGACAAGACCGTGTTGCTGCAGTTGTTCAATCCAACCAATGCCTTCCTCATCGCGCCCTACGCGGCGACGCTGACGATCCACGATAACAGTGGCAGTCTGATCGTGCCGGATGGTTCCATGCTGGTGCATGAATCGCTCAAGACCAACGGCATCATTGATCCGGGCGAAACGGTGGACGTGCTGTTCGCGCTGCGAGCCAGCGGTGGTACCAACGTTCCCGTCGTCTATGCCACCTTGCTGGCGACCAATGGCATTACTGCGCCGTCTCCCTCCGGTCCGGTGAGTTACGGCGAGTTGGATGTAGGCGGGCCGCCGGCGGCGCGGCAGTTTGAATTCACCGCCGACCCGACCTACACCAACAGCCAGACCGTTGCCGCTACGTTGTTGCTCAACAACGGCACCACCAACATCGGCACGGCCGTGTTCACCTACACGCTGGGGATGTGGACCAATACCTTTGCCAACACCAACCTGATCATTATTAACGATTACGGCATGGCCACGCCATATCCCTCCAGCATCACCGTCACCAATCTGGGTGGCACCCTCATCAAATCGGTGGTGACACTCTCGAATTTGTATCATTCCTTCCCGCGCGACGTGAGCGTGCTGCTGGTCTCTCCGGCCGGTCAGGACACGCTGCTGATGTCGCACACCGGCGGACGGACCAATGCAATACGGGTCACGCTGACCTTTGATGACGCAGCAACCAATGCGTTGCCGTTGAACAATGCGTTGACCACCGGCACCAACCGGCCGACACAGTATTTGACCACGCCCACTTTCCCCTGACCCGGCATGAAAACGACGATTCACTTTTTCCATCCGGCGAGGACCGTGAACGCTGTTTCGACGTTGATAAGGTCCGTGGCGAAAATCTTTCGCGCCTCCGGCCTCGGCGCGATGCTGCTCTGCACTGGTAACTTGTGCGTCCACGCCGCGCTTCCGGTGGGCGGGAGTCCGGATGGGTTCAGAACTTTGGTCGGCCACGTTCCGTCCATCGTGCGGGGCTTGCAGGCGCAAGGCAACGTTCCCGCCAACCAGGTGTTGCATCTGGCCATTGGCCTGCCGTTGCGAAACACCAATGAACTGGCCCAGTTGCTTGAACAAGTCTATGACCCGGCCAGCACGAATTACCATCGTTATCTGACGCCGGCGGAATTCACCGAGCGATTTGGGCCGACGGAACAGGATTATCAAATGGTTGAAAACTTCGCGCGCGTGAACGGGTTGACCGTCACCGCCGAGTATCCCAACCGGCTGTTGCTGGATGTGAGCGGCCGCGCGGTGGATGTGGAGAGAGCTTTCCACGTCCTGCTGCGCACTTATCAGCACCCCACGGAAAATCGCGTGTTTTTCGCACCGGACACGGAGCCGTCCATTTCGGCGGGTTTGCCGATTCTGGACGTGAGCGGGCTGGACAACCTCCGCCAGCCGCATCCGCTTTACAAACTGTCACCGGTCAAACCGGCTTCCATTGCCAAACCCGCCGCGGCGCCGTCGCCGAACGCGACCACCGGCTCCGGCCCGTCCGGGACTTACATGGGCGATGATTTCCGACGCGCCTACGTTCCCGGCTCACCGCTCAACGGTGCGGGACAGACGATTGCCCAGGTGCAATTTGACGGCTTCTATTCCAATGACATTGCCGCTTACGCTGCCATGGCCGGCCGAACCAACATTCCGGTGCAAACGGTTTTGATTGACGGCTTCAGCGGCGTGCCGACGGGGAATGGCGGCGAAGTGGAGGTGTCGTTGGACATTGAAATGGCGATGTCCATGGCGCCGGCCCTGACCCGAATTATTGAATACGAGGGCAACCCGCTGAATTTTCATCCTAACGACGTGCTTAACCGCATCGCCACGGACAACGCCGCGAAACAAATCAGTTGTTCCTGGGGTTGGACCGGTGGGCCGAACGCCACCACCGACCAGATTTTTCAACAGATGGCCTTGCAGGGGCAGACGTTTTTTACGGCCTCCGGCGACAGCGACGCCTATCCGGCGGGAACGGTGGACAATCCTTTCAACCTCGGCACGCCGGCGGACAACCCATACATCACCTCCGTTGGCGGAACGACTCTGACAATGAACGGCGCAGGGGCGTCCTACGCTTCGGAAACCGTTTGGAATTGGGGCATCCGTTACGGCGACGACGGCGTCGGCAGCAGCGGCGGCTTCAGCAGCTATTACCCCATTCCCGCGTGGCAGACCAACATCAACCTGGTCGTGCGCGGCGGTTCGCAAACCACCCGCAATTTTCCTGACGTGGCCCTGACGGCGGATGACGTGTTCGTGATTGCCGACGGCGGCGTGCAATACCTGGGCGTGGGCGGCACCAGTTGCGCCGCGCCGTTGTGGGCCGGCTTCGCGGCACTGATCAATCAGCAGGCGGCGCTCAACAACCGCCCGCCCATTGGCTTCCTGAATCCTGCCCTCTACGCCATCGCCAACAGTTCGGCCTACACCAACTGTTTCCACGATACCGTCACCGGCAACAACACCTGGAGCGGCAGCCCCAACTTGTTTTACGCGACCAATAATTACGACCTTTGCACCGGCTTGGGCACGCCCAATGGTACCAATTTAATCAATGCCCTCACGGTTGTGGGTCTCACCAACCCGATTACGCATCTATCGCCGCCGCCGCCGCCTTACGGTTCAACGCTTTCAGCGCTCAACGGCGGCAATCCCAATGGCACCTGGCAACTCTTCGTGCTGGATGACGCACCGTTCAACGGCGGCGCCATCTCCAACGGCTGGACGCTGACGCTGGTCACCGCCAATCCCGTCGGTTATTCCGCCGACGTGGCGCTGGGCATGAGTGCTTCCGCCCCCGCCGTGGTTATTGGCAGCACCGTCACGTACACACTGACGGTCACCAACTACGGACCGTCCGTTTCCAGCAATGTGGTGGTGGCCGATACGTTGCCGCTGGGTGCCGTTTATGTTTCCGCCGTTTCGGATCAGGGCACACTCACGCGCAACGGGCAGATGGTCAACTGGGTTCTTCCCACCCTGGTGCCCGGTACCGGTGCCCAAATGACGCTCACCGCTCAACTTAACAGCTACGGCAACCTCCTGAATTCGGCTCAGGTCACTGCCGGCACCTCCGACGCCAACAGCGACAATAATTTTGCGCTGGCAACGGTCAACGTGATCAATCCCACGCCGCCGCAGTTCTCCAACCTTCTGGCCAGAACCAACGGTTTCTTCCAATTGTCGGTGGCCAGTCCGGCGCTGCCCACCGTCATCCAGGCCTCGACCAATCTGGTGGACTGGGTCACCATCTACACGAACACGCCGCCGTTCACTTTCACCGATTCCAACGCCGTGAATTTCCCTATCCGGTTTTACCGCGCTCTGACGCCGTGAAACGCGTCAGGGACGAGATCAGGCGGGAACTTCGGCGAACAAACGCTTGCCGGCATCTGCCATGCCATTGGCCACCCAAGTCATCGGTTTGACCGGCGGGGTGGGGATGGGCAAATCCACCGCGGCGGATTTTTTTCGCGCCGGGGGCGCGCAGGTGGTGGATACCGATGTCATTGCCCGCGAACTCGTTCAGCCCGGGCAACCAGCGTTGGCGGAAATTCAAAACGCTTTCGGCCTGGAAGTGATTTCCGCCGACGGCCGATTGCGCCGGGACAAACTGGCCGACATTGTTTTTGCGGACCGCGCCGCCCGCCGGCGACTGGAGCAAATTCTCCATCCGGAAATTCGCCGGCGCTGGCAGGCGCAATTGGAAACCTGGCGCAAACAAAACTGTCCTTTGGCCGTCGTAGTCATTCCGTTGTTGTTTGAAACCGGCGCCGAAACGTACTTTGACAAAATCGTCTGCGTGGCTTGTTCGGCTGAGACCCAGCGCGAGCGTTTGCGTGCCCGCGGCTGGAGCGACCGCCAAATCATCCAGCGGATCGCCGCCCAAATGCCCGTGGAGGAAAAACTGGCGCGGTCTGATTTTGTCGTCTGGACCGAAGGCCGTCTGGAAAATCATCGGCGTCAGGTGGAACGAATTCTGGTTGCGCTGAACCAGGGCACTGTGGGCTTTGGAGCCGAACGGGCCGGCGTTGATTGAGCGGGGCCGACGCAGCGGGCCGAAACCTGGTTGCCGAAAAATTCATCCGCGCACGATTTTTATTTGATGGGTTGGCTGCCGGTTTTCATTTCGCGTTGGCGAATTTGCTGTTAAATTGGGGTGATGATTCTCACGCCGGACGAACTGCGCAGCCTGGTCGAATTACGCCACGCTTCGCCCCATACGTTGTTGGGCATGCATCCGCTTGGCGACGGTTCGGGGCTGGTGGTGCGCGCCTTGCGACCGGATGCCGAGCGGATTTGTGTCGAACCGGTTCACGAGAAAAACCAACCGCGGTTCGAGTTGCAGCGCATTCCCGGAACAGCGGTCTTTGAAGGGGTCACCCCATTGGCCAATCGGGTTTATGCTTACGACCTGGTCATTACCTCGCGCGAGGGCCGGACCTGTCGCACGCGCGATCCATTTTCTTTCCTGCCGACGCTGGGCGATCTGGATTTGCATCTCTTTGGCAAGGGCGACGACCGGCGGATTTATGAAAAACTGGGGGCGCACTTGCGCGAACTGGATGGCGTTCCCGGCGCCAGCTTTGCCGTGTGGGCGCCGAACGCCCAGCGGGTCAGCGTGGTCGGCGATTTCAATTCGTGGGATGGACGGTTTCATCCCATGCGCCGTTTGGGTGCATCCGGCGTGTGGGAGATTTTCATTCCGGGTGTTGGCGAAGGCGCGCTTTACAAATTTGAAATTCGCGACGTTCACGGCGTCACCCGGTTAAAAACCGACCCGTTCGGTTTTTTCTTTGAAGTGCCGCCCAAAACCGCCGCTATCGTTTGGAACGTGCGCAAATTTCCATGGACGGATAACGAATGGATGGAGAGCCGACGCGCACGCGACCCCTTGCGTTCGCCGATGAGTATTTACGAAGTTCACCTCGGCTCGTGGCGCAAAAAAACGGCGACGGACTCCTTGAGCTACCGCGAACTGGCCGGTCCACTGATCGAATATGTTCGGCGGATGGGGTTCACGCACGTGGAATTTCTGCCGGTGGCGGAGCATGCCTTTTATCCGTCCTGGGGATATCAGGTGACCGGTTTCTACGCGCCCACCAGCCGCTACGGGACGCCGGATGATTTTCAATTTCTGGTCAACGCGCTGCATCAGGCCGGCATTGGCGTGATTGTGGACTGGGTGCCGGCACATTTCCCGCGGGATGAATGGGCGTTGGCGCGCTTCGACGGCACCGCGTTGTTCGAGCACGAAGACCCGCGCCAGGGCAGCCATCCCGATTGGGGCACGCTGGTTTTTAATTACAGCCGCCACGAAGTCAATAATTTTCTGGTCGCCAACGCCCTGTTCTGGTGCGATTGCTATCACGTGGACGGGTTGCGGGTGGACGCCGTTGCTTCCATGCTTTACCTGGATTACTCGCGCAAGGAAGGTGAATGGGTTCCCAACCGATTTGGCGGACGCGAAAATCTCGACGCAGTGGAGTTTCTCAAAAAATTCAATCACCTGACGCAGGTCGAATTTCCCGGCGTGGTGACCGTTGCCGAAGAATCCACCGCCTGGCCGCAGGTGAGCCGGCCGCCATATCTGGGCGGTTTGGGCTTCACTTTCAAATGGAACATGGGCTGGATGCACGACACGCTGCGTTATTTCAGCCGCGACCCGATTTATCGTAAATACCATCAGAATGATCTGACCTTTGCCATGCTGTACCATTACCACGAAAATTTCATCCTGCCGTTGTCCCATGACGAAGTAGTTCACGGCAAACGCTCGTTGCTGGGACGGATGCCCGGCGAGGAGTGGCAGCGCTTTGCCAATCTGCGTACCTTGCTCGGCTACCAATGGCTTTTTCCGGGCAAAAAACTGCTGTTCATGGGCGGCGAATTCGGTCAGAGCGGCGAATGGAATGAAAACGCTCAGCTTGACTGGTGGTTGTTAGAGGCCGGGCCCTATCACCGCGGGTTGCAGAAATTCGTGGAAGATTTGAACCGCCTCTACCGTCAGTGGCCTGCACTTTGGCGGGCTGATTACGACCCCGCCGGTTTTTTTTGGATTGATTGCGCCGATCACGAAAACAGCGTGCTGTCATTCGTCCGCCAGGATACCCGCGGCGGAAACCCGGTGGCGGTGATTCTCAATCTGACGCCGGTGGCGCGCCCGAATTATCGCGTGGGACTACCGCGCGGTGGTCGGTGGCGTGAGTTGATCAACAGCGACGCGGCGGTTTACGGCGGCCACAATCACGGCAACTTCGGCGGCGTCTGGGCGCAGGAGCACCGCTGGCATAACCAAAACTGCTCGGCAGAGTTTTATCTGCCGCCGTTGAGCATCCTGGTCTTTGCGCCGGAATAAATTCCCGCCCCTCGGCGCCACAAACGGTCGAGGAAACAGCTATCCGCCTCTCGGCGCGGGCGGAGGAGGTTACCGCGTTTCCCGCCCGCGACGCGGGGGACGGGGATTATCGCCCTCGGCGTTCATTTCCCGGTCCCGCTCTTCCATCGCCGCTTTGCGCGAGAGACGCACACGCCCCTTTTCATCCACGCCGAGGCATTTGACGGTGATTTCATCGCCGACCTTGACGATGTCCTCGGTTTTTTTAACGCGGAAGTTGGCTAGTTCGCTGATGTGCACCAGGCCGTCTTTTCCGGGCAGGAATTCCACGAACGCGCCGAAGTCTTTGACAGTTACCACCTTGCCGCGATAAATTTTGCCCACTTCCGCCTCGGCGGTCATGGCCAGAATGGCGTCACGGGCAATCTTCATGCCTTCGGCGGAGACGGAGAAGATGTTCACCGTGCCATCGTCTTCAATGTCAATTTCGCAGCCGGATTCCTCGACCAGTTTTTTAATGTTCTTGCCGCCCGGTCCAATCAAGGCGCCGATCTTTTCGGGGTCAATCTTGAGCACCTCGATGCGTGGGGCATATTTGCTCAATTCCGGCCGCGGTGCCGCCAGCGTTTTGGCCATTTCCCCGAGAATGAACAGGCGCGCAACGCGGGCTTTTTCGATGGCTTCGGCAAGGATCGCGTGCGGCAGGCCTTTCAACTTCAAATCGAGTTGAAAGCCGGTGATGCCGCGCTCGGTGCCGGCAATCTTGCAATCCATGTCACAGTAATGGTCTTCCCACCCGATGATGTCGGTGAGCAATCGGTATCGCGCAAGGCTCTCACCCTGGAACTCAGTACACAGGCCGATGCTGATGCCGGCCACGGGCCGGAGCAGCGGAACGCCGGCGTCCATGAGCGCCAGCGAACCGCCGCAAACGGTGGCCATGGAGGTGGAACCGTTGCTTTCCATGATTTCGCTGGTGACGCGGATGGTGTAGGGATAATCCTTGAGCGGCAGCATCGGTTCGATGCTGCGTTCGGCGAGGGCGCCATGGCCGATTTCGCGCCGGCCGGGTGCGCCGATGCGCCCCGTTTCGCCAACGGAGAAATTCGGGAAGTTGTAGTGCAGGATGAATTTTTTCTCGGTGTCGCCGCCGGTAAAGGCATCGAATTCCTGCACGTCTTCCCCGGTGCCCAGCGTGGCCAGTGCCACGGCCTGGGTTTCACCGCGCGTGAAAATGGCCGAGCCGTGGGCGCGCGGCAGAATGCCTACTTCGCAGGAAATGGGTCGGATTTCGTCAAATCCGCGTCCGTCCAGCCGCTTGCCGTCGTTCAAAATCAACCCGCGAACCGCTTCCTTTTGAAGGTAATAAAAGGCGTCTTTGACAACGAACTCGGTGATTTTTTCGGCGCCGAATTTTTCAATCAGCCGGGCGCTGACTTCGTCCTGAATGGCGCGGCAGGCGGCTTCGCGCGCGAGTTTGCCGGGCGTGAGCAGCGCCGGAATAAAGCGGTCGCCGGCGAGTTTTTTGGCTTCCTGCAAAATTTCGTCCGGGACGATGTTCAAGGTGATGTCCCGTTTCTTTTTGCCGGCCCGGGCGGCCAGTTCCTTTTGGGCGGTGATGAGCGGCTGGATCAGCTCGTGGGCATGCTTCAGCGCCGCGTTGAAGTCGGCCTCGGAAATTTCCTTGGCCGACCCTTCGAACATGACGACCTCGCGCTCGTTGCCGACATAGACCAGGTCCAGGTCGCTTTCCTCCATTTCGGAGTGGGTGGGGTTGGCAATGAATTTGCCGTTGACGCGGCCGAGGCGGACGGCGCCGAGCGGGCCGGCCCAGGGGATGTCGCTGACCATCAGTGCGGCGCTGGCGCCGATGATGCTCAAAATGTCCGGGTCATTTTCGCCGTCGGCGCTCAACACAATAGCCTGCACCTGCACTTCGTTGTACCAGCCCTTGGGGAACAGCGGGCGGATGGGCCGGTCGGTCAGGCGCGACGTCAGAATCTCCTTTTCCGTTGGACGGCCTTCGCGTTTGAAGTAACCGCCGGGAAATTTGCCGGCAGCGGCAGCCTTTTCGCGGTAGTCCACCGTCAGCGGGAAGAAATCCTGTCCTTCCCTGGGTTTGGTGGCCGCGACAGCGGCGACGATGACGATGGTTTCACCGAGTTGAACGGTGACCGAGCCATCGGCTTGTTTGGCGAGTTTTCCGGTTTCGATGGTAATGGTTTTGTCGCCCACAGGGGCGGTGATTTTCTCTGGCATGGTTGTGCGCCCATTGCCACCGGAGGAACTTCAGTGAACCCCGACGTTTTCGGAGTTGAATGAAATTTCCCAGGGGCAATGGGAATGTTTTTCTCGCGAATGTTTGGTTTTGGGGAGCGGGCTGTTCGCGTTTTCAGCCCGACTCCGCAAGCAACGCGCTGTCGAAACGAACAGGCGCGTCGCCAAATCAGTGACGCAGCTTCAATTTCCTGGTAACCGTCTGGTAACGGTTCAAATCCGTGTTCTGCAAATAATCCAGCAGCCGGCGCCGCTGGCCGACCATCATCAACAGGCCGCGGCGTGAACTGTGGTCTTTTTTGTTCTTTTGCAGATGTTCCGTCAAATGATTGATGCGCTGCGTTAACAACGCAATCTGCACATCGGCCGATCCGGTGTCGTTGCCGTGCAGACGAAATTCCTCAATCGTTTTGGCTTTTGATTCCATCATCGGCTGTCAATCTAATCATTGGCGGTCCGGCTGTAAAGGCTTTTCCGGGGATGAAAATCCTTCGGCGCTGCGCCAGCGCCAAAGCAGCGAGCGCCGGGTCTGCGGCGTGAGCTTGAAACGTTCGCCGATGCGCAGACCTTCCACCCAGAAAATTTCGCCGCCGGCGCTCTCAGCCACCACCAGTTGCCGGCGCTGCCGCGCTGGGATTTTGGCATTGACAAACAAATCCTGCAGTTTGGCCGGCGCCTTGAGGCCGATGGGCTGGAAACGGTCGCCGGGCCGCCAATGCCGCAGCACAATGCGTTCGCCAACCTGGTCGGCATCGAAAAATTCCTGGTTGCCGCGCCGTGCGGCCAGGCGGACAGGGGCTGCCTTGCGCGGCCGAATCCGCCATTGCAGCCTAATGCCGCCGAAGACCGCTTCGCCTGCCCGGCCGCCAGGAGCCGTCAGTGCCACCGCAAGCTCGCGGGAATTAAATTCCGGTGCCCCGGCCGCCCGTAGTTTGACGAATCCGCGCTCGTCGCGGACCGCGCAAAGATTTCGAGCGACGCTGACTCGCATGCCCGGCGCGCGGCGCAAGGATTCGACCAGCTCAAAATCTGCGGCGATGCCGGTATTGACCAGTTGCTGGTGCAAAATGCGCCGCTGGAGGGCTGCCGGCAGGGCGTCAAAATCCGGATCAAGGGCGCGCCGCTGTGTGCGCCGGGCAGCCAGCGGCGCCGGCTGACCGGACCGCTGCAACCAATCCCGCGCCATTTCGCCGATCCATTCCTCTTCGGCGCCGAGAAGTTCCATGGTTCGCAAAATCGTCCGGGTCAACGCCGGCTGGTATTTTTCCCGCAACAACGGCAACAACTGGTGTCGGATGCGGTTCCGCAGAATGTCGGTGGAAAAATTGGTGGCATCCTCGCGGAAGCGGATTTGATTTTCCCGCGCGAAGGCGAGCAACTCCGCCTTGGCAAAACCCAGCAGCGGACGAACGAGGACCATGCGGCTGTCCGCCGGCGACGGCGCGCGCCATTTCATGCCGGCCAGCCCTTCGCTGCCGGCGCCGCGCAGCAACCGCAGAAAAAAAAGTTCCACCTGATCATCGGCCTGATGGGCCAGGGCAATCACCTGGATTTGACGTTGGCGCGCTGCACGGACAAAAAATTCGTGGCGTAATTTCCGGGCGGCCATTTCCAGAGACATTTTCGAAGTTTCCGCGAACTGCCGGACGTCTCCGCGGCCGGTCACCAAAGGCAGTTTCCGCTGCGCTGCGGTCCGGCGGACGAGTCGTTCATCCGCGTCGCCCGCGCGTCCGCGCAGGCGATGGTTGAAATGCGCCACCACCAGTTGCCATTGTTGTCTGGCTGACAATTGGCTTAACGCGTGAAGCAGCACCATCGAATCCAGTCCGCCCGAAACGGCTGCAAGGATTTTCTCGCCGCGTTTGAAAAGGCGGCGGTTCTGAATCTCCCGTTCGAGGCGCTGGAGAAAGTCGCTCACGCGCGGATTTTACCTCGCGGAATCGAAGGGGCAAGAATCAGCGGCGGCCGGGCGATTGCTCGCGGCTCGACATCTTGTTATGGCCCGCTACCTTGGGCGGGTGCAACTCCCGCGCCTGATTCTGGCCTCCGCCTCGCCGCGCCGCGTCGAATTGCTGCGGCAACTGGGGCTGGATTTTGAAATTATTCCCGCCCGTGTGGAGGAGATTGAGGACGCCCATCTTTCCCCGTTCGAGTTGTGCCAGCTCAACGCTCATCGCAAGGCACGCGCCGTGGCCAAGAAAATTCCCGATGCGCTGGTGCTCGCGGCGGACACGCTGGTTTTTTTGGAAACCGAAATTTTCAGCAAGCCGAGGGACGTTGCCGAGGCGGAGCGGATGCTGGCCCGGCTGCAAGGTCGCGTTCACCAGGTGGTCACCGGCGTGAGCCTCATCCATCTCCGCAGGTATCGGGAACGGCTGTTTGCCGTGAACACCGAGGTGAAATTTCGCCCCCTGACGGCGGAACAAATCCGCGATTATCTGGCCAAGGTGAACCCGCTGGACAAGGCGGGGGGCTATGCCATTCAGGAGCACGGCGAGCGGATCGTCGCCGGCATTTCCGGTTCGCTCAGCAACGTCATCGGTCTGCCCGTGGAGCAGTTGAAAGTGGAACTGGCCGCGTGGGGCAGCGGAGAAGCGGCTGGGCTGAGCGATTGAGGACGTTTCGTGTTAATGCCGGCCGGTGCCGCCGCTGCAACTTTTCAACAGACCAGCTCCGGCCACAAGTACGCACTCATCATCTGGCCTTTCTCAAAGCTGTCCAGATGAAACTTCTCATTCGGCGAGTGCGCGTTGTCGTCGGGCAGGCCGAGTCCCAGCAGCAAGGCTTCGGCGCCGAGGATTCTTTTGAATTCGTTGACGATGGGGATCGAACCGCCCTCGCGCATCAGGATGGGCTGGCTGCCAAAGGCCTTTTCCAGCGCGCGCAACGCCGCGCGGGCGTGCGGACCGGTTGGCGAAACGAAATAGGCTTCGGCGCCGTGGCCGGCTTCGATTTCCAGGCGGACAGTCGGCGGGCAATGTTTTTTGAGAAAATCGCAAACCCGTTGGCGGATTTTGGCGGGGCGCTGGTTGGGCACCAGGCGGCAGGTGATTTTGGCGCTGGCCTCCGCCGGCACGATGGTTTTATTGCCCTGGCCCTGGTAGCCGCTGGTCAGGCCGTTGATTTCAAAGGTGGGACGCGCCGTGCGCCGCTCCATCGCCGTGAAACCGGGTTCGCCGAACAATTGGGGTGCGCCCAGAAGTTTCTGCAATTGCCGGTCGGAGATCGGGAAACGCGCCGCCTGCTGGCGCTCGAATCGGGAAAGCGGCACGATGTCGTCGTAAAACCCTGGAATGGTCACCCGCCCGCGGTCGTCGCGGCATCGGGCGAGCAGGCGCGCCAGCGCCATGGCGGGATTTTCCACGCAGCCACCGAAGACGCCGGAATGCAAGTCGCGCGCCGGCCCGCGCAGCCTGATTTCAAAGGCGATGATCCCGCGCAAGGCGTAGGTGAGGGCAGGGTGTTGCAAATCCGGCATGGAGGTGTCGGAGATGACGATGGCGTCGCAACGCAATTCGCGGCGGTTGGCCTTCAGAAAATTCGCCAGACTTTTGCTGCCGATTTCCTCCTCGCCTTCGAGCACGAAGGTCAGATCGCAGGGCAGGGGAGTGCCCGTTTTCAAGTAGGCTTCGACAGCTTTCAAATGAGCGAAGTTCTGACCCTTGTTGTCGGTGGCGCCGCGCGCAAAAATTTCGCGGCCGGCCAGGCGCGGCTCGAATGGCGGAGACTCCCACAATTCCAACGGCTCCGGCGGCTGGACGTCATAGTGGCCGTAAATTAAAAAATGCGGGCGGGATTTTTTCCCGTCTTTCCGCTGGCCGCGTTTTGCGTTTTCTCGCGGCGTTTGGGCCAGGACAATCGGATGGCCGCCCGTCGGATGAACTTGCGCTTCCAAGCCAATTTGTCGGCAGTGATCCGCCAGCCAGGCGGCGCAGGCGCGCACATCCTCCTTGTGCTGCGGCTGGGCAGAAACGCTGGCAAAGCGCAGGTAGTCGCAAAACTCGGCGACAAAGCGTTCCTGATTTCGTTTCAGATAATCGAGCACCGATTGCATGGCGGGAGCATAACGGCGGCGAATGTTTTGTAAAAATGAAAAGCGCCGGAGGGCGGTGGCGGTTCAATACCGGCGCTCCGGTTGAGGCGGAGAAACTCATCGCCACGACCGCGCGCGGCGGAGCAGCGCACGGTTCGGAGGATTTCCAAAGGCAGAGATCAGGGCGAAAAAAAGTGGCGGGCGTCGAACGACACACGGTTTTTTGGGTCGGCGCCCGCCGTTGTGCCCGGTTCTCGTTGGGCAAGGCAAACTTAACCCGCCTGGGCGGCGGTGCAAGCGGTTTTTGGAAAAATCGTTTTCCCCGTCGGAGTGGGGTTTGTATGCTCTCCATGCCGTTGAATTGCGGAATGTTGCTTAAACCATCCATGCGGATGAAATGCCGGAGGCTCCCGCTGCTGTGGCGGATATTCGGTGCGCTGGCGCCGATGCTGGCTGCCGCGGCGGGCATGACCGGGCCGTCCGCCTCGCCGTTCATCGTGGATTCGTGGGATAATGAAAAGGGGTTGCCGGACAGCGAAGTGATTTCCGTCATCCAAGGGCGCGAGGGCTATCTTTGGCTGGGCACGCTGCACGGGCTGGTGCGCTTTGACGGCAACCGGTTCGTGTCCTTTGACCAGCACAACACGCCCGGGTTGAGCAGCGACCGGATCGTGTATTTGTTTCAGGATAGCCGAACGGATTTGTGGGTCGGCACCGAATCGTCGGGCCTGGACCGGATTCACAACGGCGTGATCCAGCATTTCGATACCGCCAACGTCCCCGGCGGCGGGAAGGTGATTTATGCCGAGGAAGACGCGAAGGGCGATGTTTGGTTTTACACCGCGGCCGAAACGTTTTTCCGTTGGAGCGACGGAAAGATGAATTTTTATCCGGGCATCGTGGCGCCGCAACTGCGGTTGCGGGCGATGAATCTGCTGTTGCCGTCGCGGCGGGGCGGATTCTGGCAGCTTTTCAACGGGATGGTTCAGAAACGCGAGGGCGGACGGCTGATTCAGGATTGGGGCGCGGCGCCGTGGGGCAGCACGCCGATCAGCGCCGTGTGCGAGGACCAGGAAGGCAACCTCATCGTTGGCACCCTCGGGGCGGGCATTTTCTGGTACACACCGGATGGCACGGCGCGCCACATTGGCGTTCAGGAGGGATTATCGTCGCCTTACATTCTTTCGCTCTGTCTGGATGGCGAGGGCGATCTGTGGGCGGGCACGGATGGCGGGGGATTGGATCGGATTAAACGGAGCATTTTTCAGGCCTTGCCCGGTCCGCCGCGCGCCGCCCTCTCCCTGGCGGCGGACGCCCACGGCGGACTGTGGATGGCGTTCAATGCGGCCGGAATTTCGCATTGGAACGGAGCCCAGTTGGAAAATTTCGCCATCGGCCGCGCGTCCAACGCCTGGACGGTGCTGGTAACCCGGCAACAACAGGTCTGGGCCGGCACGCGCGACGAAGGATTGTTCCAGCGGGTGGAAAACCATTTCGTACCCGTGTCGGAGGCGGCGGCCTTGGGACAAAAAATTTTTGCGCTTTACGAAGATCACGCCGGGAATTTGTGGGTGGGAACGCCGCGCGGCCTGGCGGAATACACCGGCGGGGAATGGAGACAATTCACGAGGCGTGACGGTTTGTCCGGAGATGCGGTGCGGGCCATTGCCGAGGATCCGGACGGCGGCTTGTGGGTGGGCACGGAAAATCACGGACTGGATTATTTCAAGGGCGGCAAATTCATTTCGTATCGCGCCGGCTTGAACGGCCCGCCCGGCGACGACATTTCGTGTCTTTACGTGGATGCGGGAGGCGATTTATGGGTGGGCACGGCGGGACACGGATTGGGACTGTTCCGAAACGGAAAATGGAAGTCGTTTTCCACCGATAACGGTCTGGCCAGCGACAGCATCAGTTACCTCACTGAAGACCGGGCCGGCTGTTTATGGATCGGTTCCAATGCCGGACTGATGCGGATTCCGAAACAGACACTGCTGGATTTTGCCGCTGGCCCCACAAACGTCATTTTCTGCCGGACTTACGGCAAGGCGGACGGTTTGCCCACGCGCGAATGTTCTGCCGGGGCGCAACCGGCCACCGCCTGCACCGGCGACGGCCGGTTGTGGTTCCCCACCACCAAAGGCGTGGCGTGGGTGAATCCGGCGGACATTCAAACCAATGCCCAGCCGCCCCGGCTGTTGATCGAATCGGCCCTGGTGGACGGCCGCCACCTGAATGCCCGTCCGCTCGATCCGACGTGGAACCCAACCGTCACGATTCCGCCCGGCGGCGGGCAGTTGGAAATTCATTACACGGCGTTGAATTTTTCCGCGCCTGAATCGTTGCGGTTCAAATATCGTCTGGAAACCGCCGGCCGGGTGCCGCCCTGGACGGATGCCGGCGGCGAACGAGTGGCGCGTTTTTCCAATTTGGCGCCCGGCCAGTACCGGTTTCACGTCATCGCGTGCAACGAGGATGGCGTTTGGAACCAGACCGGCAGCACGCTGCACATCGTGGTGTTGCCGGAATTCTGGCAGACACTGTGGTTCCGGACAGCGGCGACGATTTTCATTTTGGGCCTGGTCGCGGCTCTGGCGCGCTACATTTCCACGCAAAAATTGCAGCGGCAGTTGCAACGGCTGCGGCAGCGCGAGGCCCTGGAACGCGAGCGTGCCCGCATCGCCCGGGATTTGCACGATCAGCTTGGCGCCAATCTCACCCAGGTGGCGCTGCTGGGCGAGATGGCCGAGGCGGACAAGGATTCGCCGAAGGACGTGGAAGCCCATGCGCGGCAGATTGCTCAAACCGCCCGCGAAACGACCCGCGCATTGGACGAAATCGTCTGGGCCGTCAATCCGGCCAACGACACGCTCGAAGGACTGGTCACTTACGCCTGTCAACATGCCCAGGAGTATTTGGCGCTGGCTGGATTGCGCTGTCGCGCGGACGTGCCGGCGCAACTCCCCGCCGTGCCCCTCCCGCCGGACGTGCGCCACAACGTCTTTTTGGCCTTCAAGGAAGCCGTTCACAACGTCGTCAAACATGCCCGCGCCGCCGAGGCGCGAATCCGGTTGCGGCAGGAACCGGGAAGATTCATTCTGGAAATTGAAGACGACGGCTGCGGCGTTTCCGGCCTGGACGAAAAGACAAACCGGAGCGGCCTGCGCAATATGAAGAAACGCATGACAGACATCGGCGGGGAATTTGCCATCGCGCCCGGCGCGAACGGCGGGACGGTGGTCCGATTAGTCGTACCCATTTCTTCCCCGTTGGATCAGCAATGAATTCCGATCCACAACCGTCTGAAGGGTCAAAGAGCGGATGATGGCGTTCTCCCGCGATTCATCCGGCAACTCCGTTTCATCCATGCCCATCACCGTTTCCATCGTCGAAGACAACGAGAAGCTGCGCGGCACGCTGGCGCGGGTGCTCAACCGGGCCGACGGATTCCGCTGCCTCAGCCAATACGCCACCGCCGAAGAGGCTCTGCAGGACTTGCCGCAGGTCAAACCAGATGTAGTGCTGATGGACATCAACCTGCCCGGCATGAACGGGGTGGAATGCGTCCGACAGTTGAAGTTTCTGCTCCCCCAAACGCAGGTGGTCATGCTCACGGTGTATGAAGACACGGACAACATCTTCAACGCCCTGGCTGCCGGCGCCAGCGGTTACCTGCTTAAACGCACCTCGTCGCGGGAATTGCTGGAGGCGATTCGTGAAGTGCACCGCGGCGGCTCGCCAATGACCATGCACATCGCACGCAAGGTCGTGCAGTCGTTTCAAAAAACCGCCCCGGCCCAACCCGCCGAAAATCTTTCTGACCGCGAGCAACAGGTCCTGGATCTGCTGGCTCAGGGATTAATTTACAAGGAGATAGCGGATAAACTCGGCATTGGCTATGAAACCGTCCATACCTACATTCGCCGCGTCTACGAAAAATTGCAGGTCCGCACGCGGACGGAGGCGGTGGCAAAATTTTTACGGCGATAGACCGCTGATATAAAACCACTGGATTTTTCCCCCGCATCGAGCCAGTTTTGCCGTGTCCCCAACATTGGGGACAAGACGCGCAGCCGATTTGGAGTATCCTGGAGGTGGTTTTGGGCACTGGTTTTCAAGTGCAACTGTGTGTGTGTGAAAAGGCCGGACTCGCTGTCCGGCCTTTTTTGCTAAAAGGCGGGCAAATTCTCGG
>DASRCU010000224.1:0-1696 GCA_035652955.1 Verrucomicrobiia bacterium
TATGCCGAGCTTGCAGCCGCGATGCCGGAAGCGGGTGGGGAGTACATCTATTTGCGGGAAGCGTACGGACCTCTTTGGGGATTTTTGTATAGTTGGACGCAAATGTGGGTGGCAAAGAGTGGATCGATCGCCACCCTGGCGACCGGTTTTTTCTATTATTTGGCCAATTTTTTCCCCGGATTGGATACCGTTTTCTACCGCTTGCCCTTGCCGCTTGGCCCGCACGGGGGGCCGCTTGAGTTTCGGTATGGCCAGCTGTTTGCGATGGCCTTGATTCTCGGGCTCGCCTGGCTCAACTACTGCGGCGGGAAATTGGGAGTAGAGGTTCAGGTGGCAGTGACGGCCGTCAAGGTGGCGCTCATCGCATTTGTGATTCTAGCGGGAATCGTTTGGGGCCAGGCGCACGGCGCAGCCGCCGCCGCGCCCGTGGCGCGAGTCACAGTCGCCGGCTTTTTCGCCGCGTTAGTCGCCGCGCTTTGGGCGTATGACGGCTGGAACAATGTCAGCATGGTTGCCTCCGAGGTTCGCCAGCCTCAGCGGAATCTTCCGCGCGCTTTGATTTGGGGAACCACTGCCGTGATTGGAATTTATTTGTTGGCAAATTGCGCGTATTTTCACGTCTTGACGGCTGCAGAAGTGGCCGCGACGCAGCGCGTGGCCGCGGAAATGATGCGGCGGATCTTGAACGGCCCCGGCGCAGCCGCCGTATCGGTTGCGGCCATGATTAGTATCTTTGCGGCTCTCAATGGGTCGATTCTTTCCGGATCGCGCGTCCCGTTTGCCGCGGCGCGGGACGGCTACTTCTTTGCAGCTGTGGCCGGCGTGCATCGCCGGCACCACACCCCGGCTGTTTCCATCCTGACACTTAGCGCTTGGTCAGCTTTGCTTGTGCTTTCCGGACGGTATGAACAACTGTTCACCTATGTCATTTTCGCCAGTTGGATTTTATATGGGATGACGACCGCGGCGGTGATGGTCTTACGCAGAAAGCGCCCGGATTTAGCGAGGCCTTATCACACTGTGGGCTATCCCTGGGTTCCGGCAATATTTGTAGTACTTGCGTTTGTTTTAGTACTTTCGACATTAATCGACTCGCCGCGGGAATCCTTGTTGGGGATTGGACTGATTATTTTAGGTCTGCCATTTTATTTTTACTGGAAAAATAAGCGTGTCTCGCGGTCCAATGTCTCGTACTAGGCCATCTGTTCGGTACTATGACGCGCAATTTCACATTTCGCATTTTCCCTCTTTCTATTGAAATTCCCCGGGATTGGGGAGAAAATTAAAACAGACACTCGTTGGCAATGCACATTCGGCCGCCGTCTGCGAGTACCGGCAGTCACGGCCGGGAGGGCAATTCGATGGACGTAAGTAAAATCCTTTCGGAACTGCGCGAAGAGCGCCAGCAGATCGAAGAGGCGATTCTGAGCTTGGAGCGCCTTGCGCGGGGACGCGGACGCCGCCGTGGACGGCCGCCGGCATGGATGTCGGAAGTCACCACGAAGCGCCGCGGACGGCCGCCGGGGAGCAAAAACAAAGTCAGTACGGCGAGTGCCGCCAAAGGCACCGCGGTTGCATAGTTATTTCCAACAAAAAAAGGCCGGAGACGCCGTTTCAAGAAAACGAGGTCTCCGGCCTGTTTTGTATATTCCCGCTCGCAAATCTATAATCGCTGCGGCGCCGATCCCAATTTCAC
>DASRCU010000225.1:0-34558 GCA_035652955.1 Verrucomicrobiia bacterium
AATTTTCGGCCGACCGGATTTGATTGAGCGCCTGAACGGCCAGGGCGGCCTGTGCCCGAAGGCGCCGGTAGCTTGGGCCGCTCAAGCCGACGGGCTTTTCGTTCGTCGCCAGGCAGTGAACGGCGCCGGGAGCGAGAGTAAAAACGATTTGCCCGCCGGATTGGGAAATTTCTGGAAGCGGCTGGCCCAGCAAATCCCATTTGAAATGGGAGATTTCAAACGGAAAATCCGCCACCGCCAGCGCGAACGAATGGGCGGCTTCGATGGCCGTGTTCACCAGAACCAAAACGGCATCCCGACCCTCGGCGGATTTGCGGAGCAGCGCATAAACCGGCGAATCGGGCGCGCTCAGGCGGGTGAGTTTTGCGCCGTCGAAAAAGGCGGGATGTTCGGCCAACAACCGGTTCAACTGCGCCAGTTCGGAGACCAGATGGTCGGCGCTGCCCCAGTTCAGACCGGTGCATTCGTGGACATTGATTTTCTCGGTGGCGAGCCATTCCACGCCGCAGGTGAAGCCAAAGCCGCCGCACGAACTGGTCAGCGCACAAAGCCGGTTGCGCAGCAGCGACCAGGCGCGCCCTTTGCCGGCCAGCCGGGGATTGTCATGGGTTTCGGAATAATGGATGTACGTGCCGATGCGTTCGTTCTGGCGATGGACGTAATCCAGATACCCGGCGACTTCCTTGCCGGAATAATTTTGAAACAATTCCGAGTAGGCCCAGTGCATGCCGCCTTCGGTCAAAAGCTGTTCGGTGGCTTCCCACGATCCGCCGAGACCCTCCAGCAGGAAAATCGTTTCGGGAAATTCCTCCTGCACGCGGGCGATGATGTATTGCCAGGCGGCGACCGGAATTTTGTAGCCGGCATCGCAGCGAAACCCGTCCACGTCGCGCCGGCACCAGGTCAGCAACGCGTCGGCGATTCGATCCCAGAGCAACACGGAATCCTGCCTGAGTTCGATCAAGTCTTCCCAAACGACGCCCCACGCACCGGGGCTTTGAAACTCGCCATCGGATTTGCGCACAAAAAATTCCGGTGAATTTTCCTGCAGCACCGATCCCCAGCCGGTGTGGTTGATGACGATGTCCAGGAAGACACGCGCGCCGAGCGCATGCGCGGCATAAGTGAGTTCGCAGAACTGCTCCACGCCGGTGGTGCGCTTGTCGAATTCCACCAGCGCGGGATCAATGGCCGTCAAATCCAGCGCCGCATACGGGCTGCCAAAACGCCCAAAACGGGCGTAAGTCGTCGGCACCGGATGCACCGGCAGCAACTGCAGAATGCGGCAGCCCAGGGTCTGGACGATGTGCGGCAGTTGACGCGTCAAATCACGCAGTTTGCCCGATGGCGGAATCACCGTGAAATTTTCGGAGTCCAGCACTCGGAGCTGCGCCTCCCGGGCCGCATCGGCGGTGGAGGCCAGGTGCCGGGTGGGACCAAACAGCCGGGTGAACGCGCAATAAATGGTGTTGGCCGTGCGCGCGAAATCGGGATGGACGGAAATGCCCACGTCCGGGCCGTCGGGCCAGTACTGCCATTTTTTTTCGTCAAGGAGATACGCCTTGGCTTTGAAATAGCCGGTTTCCGCCAGCGGAATCTCTATTTCCCAAACCTCGCCGTTGCGGCGCATCGGTAAATCGCGCCAGGACAAGCCGGCCGCGGCGATATGACCGACGTGCGCGGCGATGATTTCCTTCCGGCGGGCGACAGCGCGGCCCAGATTCGTCCGCAGAAAAGCGCGGAGCGTGCCGCCGGCGGAGTTGCCGTTGCGAATTTCAAAACGGACGGAGTCGCCGACGAAGCGCCGGAGATGCTCCCCGGGCGCCGGCGACATGATGGGACACGGCCGTTCCACGGTGACAGTTTTGAATTTCTGGCGGCCGGTTTCAAGCGGACAGTTTTGAAATTGACGCAGCCGTCGAAATGAGATTAAGGTGCCGTGCTCGGCGGCCACTCGCGCGTCCGGGCCGGGAAACGGCAGGGACAGGAATCATGAAATCATTCGACTTTCTGGTGCTGGGCAGCGGCATTGCAGGTTTGACGTTTGCGCTGAAGGTCGCTCCGCACGGCCGGGTGGCGATCGTCACCAAAAAGCACCGCGCCGAATCCAACACCAACTACGCCCAGGGCGGCATTGCCGCGGTGACCAGCCGGGAAGACTCCTTTGAATTACACGTCCGCGACACCTTGGCGGCGGGCGCGGGCTTGTGCAAGGAAAACGTCGTCCGCACCATCGTCGAGGAAGGACCGGCGCGCATCCAGGAATTGATAGACCTGGGAATGAAATTTTCCGAACGCGATGCGCCGGGTGAAGACGGCGGCCGGGAACTGGACCTCGGTCGCGAAGGCGGACACTCCAAACGACGCATCCTGCACGCCAAGGACGTCACCGGCCGGGAAATCGAACGCGCGCTGCTCAACGCCGTCTCGCGCCAACCCAACATCCGGATTTTTGAAAACCATCTGGCGATTGACCTGATCACCACCGCCAAGCTGGGCAAGGCCACCGCAAACCGCTGTCTGGGCGCCTACGTCTTCGACGTAAAAAACAACCGCGTGGAAACGTTCACCGCGCCGGTCACCCTGCTGGCCACCGGCGGTTGCGGCAAGGTTTACCTCTACACCACCAATCCGGACATCGCCACCGGGGATGGCGTGGCCATGGCCTACCGCGCCGGCGCCAGCATCGCCAACATGGAGTTCATTCAGTTTCATCCCACCTGCCTGTACCATCCCAAAGCCAAGTCGTTTTTGATCTCCGAGGCCGTGCGCGGCGAAGGCGGCGTGCTCAAAACCCTTGACGGCCGGGAATTCATGGACGCCTATCACCCGCTCAAATCCCTCGCCCCACGCGACATCGTGGCCCGCGCCATTGACAGCGAGATGAAAAAAACCGGCGCCGACCACGTCCTGCTGGACATCACCCATCAACCGGCCAAATTCATCATCGAACGCTTCCCGAACATTTACCAGACCTGTCTGAATTTTGGCATTGACATCACCAAGGAACCGATTCCGGTGGTGCCGGCGGCGCATTATCAATGCGGCGGCGTGGTGACCAATCTGGACGGCGAGACGGACCTCGCCGGTCTGTTCGCCGCCGGCGAAGTGGCCTGCACCGGCCTGCACGGTGCCAATCGTCTGGCCAGTAATTCTCTGCTCGAGGCCCTGGTCATGGCCCATCGCGCCGCCCGGAAAGTTTTGAAGAACCCGCCGCCCAAGGTGGACATGCCCATTCCAGACTGGCAATCCGGCAAAGCCACCGACGCCGACGAGCTGGTCGTCGTTTCGCACAACTGGGATGAAATCCGCCGCCTGATGTGGGATTACGTCGGCATCGTGCGGACCAACAAACGGTTGGAACGCGCGGCCAAGCGCATCGCCAATTTGCAGGAGGAGATCCGCGAGTATTACTGGAACTTTACCGTCACGGCGGATTTGCTGGAACTGCGCAACATCGCCACCGTGGCCGAACTGATTGTCCGTTGCGCTCAACTTCGCCCCGAGAGTCGCGGCCTGCACTACAATCTCGATTTCCCCCACCCCAATCCCGACTGGGCGCAACGCGACACCATTGTGCGGCGCTGAGGATGGGGCCTTTTCCGGAAGACGCTTCCGCCGAAAAATCGCCCTTGACGCGGGCAAAAACCGCCGTTCGGCCGCGCGAGCCACCGGTTGTCACGGCGGCATTGACAATGATGCGGTCCGTCTCTAGCTTTTTTGCGCAAAGGCCAGACGCTTTGCCCCGGACAGACGTTCGGGGATTTTTGTTGTTCTCGTCCGGCGGATCAACGATTGAACCAGCGACAAAACGATGAATACCATTCTCGTTGGCGCCCAGTGGGGCGATGAAGGCAAAGGCAAAATTATTGACGTGCTGACCGAAGAAGCGGACGTCGTCGCCCGCTATGCCGGCGGCAACAATGCCGGCCACACCGTCTTCATCGGCAGCCAAAAGTACATTCTGCACCTGGTGCCGTCCGGCATTTTGCGCCCCAACAAATTATGCGTGATCGGCAACGGCGTGGTGGTGGACCCCATCAGCCTCGTCGAGGAAATTCACGGCCTGAAACAACTCGGGGTCAAGGTCACCCCGCGAAATTTTGTTTTGAGCGAGACGGCGCACGTCGTTTTCCCGTATCACCGGGAGCTGGACGCTCAACGGGAAGTCCTCAAAGGCAAAGACAAAATTGGCACCACCAAACGCGGCATCGGCCCGGCCTATGGCGACAAGGCGGCGCGCGTCGGCCTGCGCGTGAACGACCTGATTGATCCGGCGCGTCTGGAAGAAAAACTGGCGCCGCGCATTCGCGAGAACAACACCGTGCTTCAATCCCTCGGCGCCCGGCCGCTCTCTTTCCGGAAAGTTTTGGCGGATTACTGCGCCGCCGGAAAATTTTTGAGACCCTTTGTGGCCAACACCGTCGTTCTCCTGCACGAGCAAATGCGGCGTGGAGCGGACATTTTATTTGAAGGCGCCCAGGGGACGTTTCTGGACATTGACCACGGCACCTACCCGTTCGTCACTTCGTCCAACACCACCGCCGGCGGCGCCTGCACCGGCACGGGCGTGCCGCCGCACCGCATGGACCGCGTGGTAGGCGTCATGAAGGCCTACACCACGCGCGTGGGCGAAGGGCCGTTGCCGACGGAAAACGCGGAGATTGCCGATCTGTTGCATGGCATGGGCCGCGAATTTGGCGCGACCACCGGCCGCCCGCGGCGCTGCGGCTGGTTCGATGCCGTCGCCACGCGCCACGCCACTATGGTCAATGGCATTGATGAACTGGCGGTGACGAATCTGGACGGCCTGGACACGGTGGAAACGATCAAGGTGTGCGTGGCCTATCGCCACGGCCGGAGGCGCTACGATTTTGTGCCAAACGATGCGCAGACACTCGCCGAATGCGAACCGGTCTATGCAAAGTTTGCCGGCTGGCGCACCCCAACACACCAGGCAAGAAAATGGAAGGATTTGCCCCCGAAGGCGCGGCTCTATTTGAAAGCCATCGCCGAATTGAGCGGCGCGAAACTGGTTATCGCCTCCGTTGGACCGGGACGCGAGCAGACGATTTTTGTGTGACGCCGGACGGCGCCGGCAGATTGCCCTCCGAACGCTTCGGCGCTATGACCGACAACAGGACCATTGGGAATCACCTTGCCAATTCGGCCTATCTCCATGCCCGGCCTCGATCAAATTTCAATTTTCCAATCCGCACCGTCCGCGTAATCTGCGGGTGAATGAGTTCGCTTCCCCATCTCAGCGCCGAAGCCAGGGCCGCCCTGCCCCGGCACGTGGCCATCATTATGGATGGCAACGGCCGTTGGGCCAAAGCCCGCGGCCTTCCGCGCGTGGAAGGACATCGTCAAGGCGCCGAGTCGGCCCGCGCCATCATCCGCGCGGCGGGCGAACTGGGCATCAAGTACCTGACGCTTTACGCCTTCTCCGCCGAGAATTGGAATCGCCCGAAGGACGAAGTGGACGCCTTGATGAAATATCTCATCCACTACCTCAAGACCGAGACGAGCGAGTTGAACAAGAACAACGTGCGGCTGGAAGTCATCGGCCAAATCTGGCGCCTGCCGGAAAACGTCCAGGAACACCTCCGGAAATCCATCGCCACCCTGTCGCGAAACAACGGCCTGACGCTGGTGATGGCGTTGAGCTACGGGAGCCGGATTGAGATCGTCGAGGCGGTTCGCCGCATCTGCGAAGAGGTCAAGCGCGGGAAACTCGATCCGGCGGACATCACCGAACAGGTGGTTTCCCAGCATCTCTGGACGCGGAACATTCCCGATCCGGATCTGCTGATTCGCACCAGCGGCGAGATGCGCGTGAGCAATTTTTTGCTGTGGCAAATCAGTTACACCGAACTGGTCATTACCCCCACGCTCTGGCCGGATTTTCGCAAGGCGCAATTTTACGCCGCGCTGGAGGAATATGCCCGCCGGCACCGACGGTTTGGCGGCGTTTAACCTGTCCGCCCCTGCGCGGCCAGACTGCGCAATTCCGGCTTCAGCACTTTACCCGTCGCATTTTTGGGCAGGGCCGGCAGAACAAAAATTTGTCGGGGCGTTTTGTAATCGGCCAGACGGCTGCGGATGAATTGGAGCAGCGCCTTCTCATCCAGCGTTTGCCCTTCCATGGGCGCGACAAATGCCACGGGTTGCTCGCCGCGCCGCGCATCCGGCACGCCAACCACCGCCGCCTCCCTCACGCCAGGGAAGTGATAAATCACCTCCTCGATCTCGCGCGGATAGACGTTGATGCCGTTGACGATGAGCATGTCCTTTTTGCGATCGGTGATGTAATAATAACCGTCGGCGTCGCGATAACCGATGTCGCCGGTCAGCAGCCAGCCGTTGCGGAAAACCTTTTTGGTTTCCTCCGGCTGGTTCCAATAGCCCATCATCACGTTGCCGCCGCGCACGCAGATTTCTCCAATCTGGTTCGGCCCCAGCAAAGCCCCCTCGTCGTCCTGCACACTCATTTCCACGTTCGGAACCGGCAGGCCGATGGAGCCAGGCTTGCGAAGGCCGCGCAGCGGATTCTTGGAAACGACCGGGCTGGCCTCGCTCAAGCCATAGCCTTCGATCAGCGGCACACCGAATTTTTTCTCGAATTCCTGCAGTGTCTGCAGGGGCAGCGGCGCCGAACCGCTGATGAAAATGCGAACGGACAGCGGCGCGGGCAACTGGATCCCCAGGAGCATCCGGTAAAACGAGGGCATCGCCGGCAGGATCGTTGCCCGGCGTGAAATCATTTCCTGCAGCATCGCGCGTGGCGGATGCAGGGATTTAACCAGCACAATGGAACTGCCGATGGTGAACGGCAGAAACACCCCCACGGTCAGCATGTAGGTGTGGAACAGGGGTAAAATCACGGCAAAGACGTCCTCCTCGATCATCGCCAGCACGCGGCGACAGCTTTCGACGTTGTGGAGCAGGTTGCCGTGGGAGAGCATGGCGCCTTTGGGCCGACCGGTGGTGCCGCTGGTGTAAATGATCACCGCCAAATCCTCTTTGCCGCGCGCCGGGCGAAGAGGGCAATCCGCTTCCGCCAATCCCGTCAGATCCTCCACCCGCAAAAACTGCAGTGTCGGCCGCGCCGCCCGCAGTTCCTGCCCGCCTGCCGACAATTCCGCATCCGTAATCACCACGTCTATGCCGCCATCGTTCAAAATATACCCTACCTCGGCGGGCTTCAAAAAACTATTGACGGGTACCACCACGGCATCGGCCAGCAAAATGCCGAAAATGGCGGCGGGAAATTCGGGACGGTTTTTCAGCCACAGGGCGACGCGGTCGCCGGCCTTCACCCCCGATTGATTTTGCAAAAGGGCGGCAATTTTCCGGGATTGGGCAAGCAGATCGGCGTAGGTGATTTCTTTCTCCCCCCAAAAAATGGCGGTCTTCTGCAAATGATTCTGCGCGCAATCAGAAAAAGCCTCAGCCAGGTTCATGCGATTATGTTAGGCGTGTCTCCAGGATTGACAAGCCGGCAAGGCCGCGGGGCCGAAATTCAGCAGCTCGAAACAGACGGCCTCAGCCACCGAACGCGGCATATTTTTTGACACCGCGCCGCCACATCCACCGCGCCAATGCATAAGCCAGCAACACCCAGCCGCCTTGCATCAACAGCCCCTGCCCCATCGCCGCCCCGGAAATTTTGCCCATGTAAATACCGATGGGCAGATAAAGCTGGTACGGAAACGGCGTGAACTTCAGCAGGTGTTCAAGCCACACCGGCAACAGGTCCAACGGAAACAAATGCCCGCTGGCAAGGTATTCAAAGGCAAAAAGGATGAAGATGAGCGTGGAAATTTCCAGCAGCCAGAACGCCAGCATGGCCATGGCATAGGAGATGAAAAATTGCAGCAACGCCGTCAGCAACAGCGAGAGCACAAAGGCCGGCAGCGCCAGCCCGCCGGCAGGCAAGATGACATAGCTCCGAAAGCAGAAAATGAAAATCGCCAGCGGCACACACGCCATAGCCACAAACGTAACGCGCCCTGCAATAAACAGGCAGAGCCGATACCAGAGGTAATCAATCGGCTTGAGCAAAAACTGGCTGATATTGCCTTCGCGAATGTCGGCGGCGATCTGCCAGTCATCCTCATTGACCGCCGTCAGTACATCCACCACGGCGACCATCAGGTAATAAAAAATCATTTCCGCCTGGGTGTAACCGCCCAGAACGCTCCCCTGCCCTTGCGTGGCGTAAACCGTCCGCCAAAGCGAAAGCATGGCAAACAACGGAATGAAACTGAACAACGTCCGCGTCAGGAAATTGAAGCGGTAAATCAAGTTGTTCTGAATCCCGATACCGATGACGTGGAAATATTTTTTCATCCTGGTACCGGCCGAAATTTAGTCGCCAACTGTCGGAACGCAAAAGGGAACAGTGACCGTCTCACTTAAAACCAGGCGGTGGCGTCGGCGAGCGAGCAGCCCGACTGACGGGGTGCGTCCACAAAGCGTTGCTGGCCATCACGGATGCTCCAATCGGAAGAACGAGTTTCCCGTCAACGGCCCCAGTTCCAACGTATTCATGCCGTTGGTGACTGTCGGCGTGTCGGGAACCGCGGTCCAGTTGGTCGTGGTCAAATCGGCGTTTTGCTGGAGGGTGAAGCCGCCGGTGCCGTTGGTCGGCCAGGAAATGACGACGCCGCTCACGTAAAAAAATCCCGGCGGCGTGTTGGTCAACACGCTCAAGGTGCCGTCGGCACTGTTGGCGGTGATCAAATCCACCCAGCCGTCGCGGTTGACATCGCCGGCGGCAATGGAAACGGGCCGGGTGCCGACGTTGAGCGTGCCGTAATAGCCGAATCCGGTGACAATGGTATTGGTCAAACCGGAACGAACAACCTGGTTGGTCAGCAGCGTCAACGTGTTGTCGTCCAGATTAACACTGATCAAGTCCAGGTGCCGATGTTCATGGGCGTAGGCCGCCACGACCGAGTAAGGATCACTGCCCACGCCGTTGTGGTTCACGTTTAGTTTGGCAAAAAGTCCGAAGCCGCCGCTGCCGTTGTTGGTGAGCACGGTCAAGGTGTTGTCGAGGGCGTCAGCGCTGACCAGGTCCGGCCAACCGTCGTCGTTGACATCCGCCGCGATCACGGCTTGGGGCGTCCGCCCGACGACGTTTGTGGAAGCGAGGCCGAAGGCGCCGCTGTGATTGTTGGTCAGCACCATGAGCGTGTTGTCCAGCGAATTGGCGCAGATCACATCCGGCCAGCCGTCACCGTTCACATCGGCCGCCACCACGCAAACCGGGTCGGCGCTGACAGCGTAAGTGGCATTGGAGACAAAGAAGCCGCGGCCGTCGTTGGTCAGCACCGTGAGCGTGTTGTCCTGCGCATTGGCGCAGATCACGTCCAGCCAGCCATTGGAGTTGACATCCGCCAGCGCCACGGCGGACGGCGCGGAACCGACCGTGTACGTGGCGTTGGAGGCAAAGAAGCCGCGACCGTCGTTGGTGAAGACCATCAAAGTATTGTCGCCGGAATTGGCGCAGATCAAGTCCAGATGGCCGTTGTTCTGGAGATCGCCTGCCACCAGGGCGTCCGGGCTGTTGCCGGCTGGCAGCGTCTCGTCCAGCACGAAGTTTCCGGTGCCGTCGTTGGTCAACACCGTCAGGGTATTACCGAAATAATCGGCGCTGATGACGTCCGGCCAGCCGTCGGTGTTGACGTCGGCCACTGTCACGGCCACCGGCCAGTTTCCCACCGGTGGCGAGGAGGCCAGGGTGAACTGGCCGGGATGGTTGGTAGCGGCCACAGCCACCACGGAAGTCTGGATGGAGAGCAAAACGTTCGTGGTGGTGGCGCTGACAGAACCTGCCTGTGCCAGGAAACAGCAAAACGCGAACGCAAAAAAGGTTGGGCGGTTGATCTTCATGCGGATTACAAAACGGCCCTTTCCTACCAGCCTGTTTCCTCGAAGACAAGCAAATAACCGCCGCCGCTCGGTTCGCAGCCTCCGCATACTTTGAGGCGGGGCGGCGTTGTGTGTCGTGGGGTTTGTTTCCACGCCCGGGCGATTGTCCGCCGACCGGCGCCGCCATTGAAGCGGCGGCAAGGAGAGCGCGGGCCAGCGGTCGTGCGCAGCAGCCAAAGCCGATTACACATTCGCCGCCAGGATTTTTTTCGCGGAATTTCTGACGGCTTGGACCAGCTCGCGTGGTTTCATCACCCGCGCGTCGCCACCCCAGCTTAAAATCCAGCGTTCAATTTCCACCAGGCTGGATAGTTTCAACCGCAATTCCACGCCGCCGCCCTTCAATTCGCGCAATTGTTGGGACTCGTGCCATTTCTTCTCCCGGATGTAATCAGCCGCACGCGGGGTGAAACGGATGAGGATCTCATATTGGCCGGCACCGGAATGAACGCCGAAACTGTCCCGGAGACGTTTTTCGAGCGAGAAAGTGGAGGCGCGTTCAAAGGTCTTGCCCGTCGGCCGGGCCGATTGAATGCGCGCCGGAGCAAAGGTGCGAACATCCTGGCGGGCATGATCGTAGGCAAAGAGAAACCATTCTCCGTTGATGTTCGCCAGGTGGTAGGGGTCCACCAGACGCGGTTCGGGGTTTTTGGCGCCGGGCTTGCGGTAAAGCAATTCCAATTGCCGGCGCTGCGCCGCCGCCCTGGTCAAAACGTCGAAAATGCGCAAATTCAAAATCGGCTCGGCGCGGGTGCGAAAGGAAATCGCCTGTTCCATTTCGGCCAGGTTGAGCGAGATGGTATCGGGCAGAGCCTGCTCCATTTTTTTGATCGCCGAGAGCAGGGGCTTTTCAAAACTCGTGCCGCGATACTGTTGTAAGGCCTTTTCAGCCACGACCAGGGCGAACAACTCGCCCTGGGTAATTTGCAGCGTGGGAAACGCACCAACTGGGCTGCTGTAGAAATAACCGTTGCGCCGCGCATCAAACTCCACCGGCAACCCCAGCCGGTCGCGCAGGAACTCGATGTCGCGGTAAATTGTTTTGGTGGCGACTTCGATTTCCGCTGCCAGCGCCGTGGCGTTGGGGAATTTGCCCGATTGAATGGCCTGATGAATCCGCAGCATCCGCTCCAGCGGCGGGCGCGAGTGAGGCGAAAAATTTTGCGCTTCGGCAGTCATTTCACGCGCTTGACAGTGCGGCCGGTCCCGGCAAGGATGTCGGTAATCGTGCCGCGAAGCGCAGCTTCGCTAAATCGTGCCGCGGTGTCCAGTGTATGATTGACCGGCGATCCTTTTTGAAAACGGTGGGCGGCCTGTCGGCCTCGGCGTTGCTCCCGCCGGCGATGAAATTGAGCGCCGCCGAATCCGCCGCGGCGCCTGCGCGCCGGAAACCCAACTTCCTGGTGGTCGTGGCCGATGATCAGTGTTACCGCACCATTCACGCGCTGAACAACCCGGAGGTTCGCACGCCAACCTTTGACCGACTGGTCGCACGCGGCACGGTCTTCACCCATTGCTTCCATCAAGGTTCCTGGACCGGCGCCGTGTGTGTGGCCAGCCGCGCGATGCTGCACACGGGACGCTTCGTGTGGAAATGCGGCGGCAATAATTGCGGCTTTTATCCGCTGTTGGGCGAAGCCTTGCAAATGGGCGGTTACGACACTTACCTCGTCGGCAAATGGCACAACGGCGACCAAACGGCGCTTCGCAGCTTCACCACCGGCAAGACCATCGGCCCCGGTTTTTACGCCTCCACGCCGGAGAACGGATTGGCCTATAACCGTCCGCGCCCCGACGATCCCTGGACGCCGTGGGACCCGAAGTATCGCGGTCACTGGACGCCATACGATCTCTGGGACATTGAGCATCCGGCACCGACAGACCTCCCGGACACCGGCCCGGCCCCGGAAAAGGCCGGCCCGCGCTACGACCGTCACCAGCACAATTGCGAACTTTACGCCGACAGCGCCGTCGAACTGATTCAAAAGGCGGCGGCCAATCCCGACCGTCCCTTCTTCCTCTACGTCGCCTGGAACGAGCCGCACGACCCGCGGCAATCGCCCAGGGAATTTGTGGATTTGTACCCGGCCGACAAAATTGAAGTGCCGCCGAATTTTTTACCGCAACATCCGTTTGATCAGGGCGATTTTCATGTGCGGGACGAACTGCTCGCACCGTTCCCGCGCACGCCGGAAGCCGTGCAGGTTCATCGCCGTGAATACTACGCATTGATCACTTACATGGACCGCCAGCTCGGTCGCATCCTCGACGCGCTGGAACAATCCGGCCAAGCCGACAACACTTACCTCATTATCACCGGCGATCACGGCCTGGCGGTGGGCGAACACGGCTTGATGGGCAAACAGAATCTTTACGACTGCTCGGTGCGCATGCCGTTTATCATTGTCGGCCCCGGCATTGCCGCCGGGCGCCGGATTGACGCGCTGATGTACCAGCATTGCCTGTTCCCCACGATCTGTGATCTGGCGGGATTGCCCACGCCGGCCACCGTTCAATTTCCCAGCCTGGCGTCGTTGTTGCGCGGCGAGCGCCAATCGTTGTTCGACTCTGTTTATTGCGCCTATCGCGGGTTTCAGCGCATGGTGCGAACGAATCAATACAAGCTGATTCTCTATCCGCACGCGAAACAGGTTCAGCTTTTCGACGTGAAGCATGATCCGTGGGAAATGAAAAATCTCGCTGGCAACGCCGCGCATGCAGACACACTGACCGAACTGTTTCGCGAACTAAAGCAATGGCAGGCTATCGTCGGCGACACGATGACTCTTTCTCCCGAACATTTTGGCATCCGCATCTGAATTGTCGGCGGCGGTTCCCAATCTGATCAGGCTGCTTTACATCCGCCGCTGCGGCCGGGCGGGGTTTTGCCGGAGGTGGGCGGCTATTTTTTCGATGGCCGGCAGGGCGTGCGCAAAAAATTGCTTGAAACCCCGGCAGAGATAGTTCAAGCCCGGCTCGCCGTCCGGCGTGCGGATGAGCCGGTTTTTGGGACATTCGCCCCAGCAATCGGTTAGAAATTCGCACTGCCGGCAGTAGCGCGGCAGCGTTGCGCTCTTGGCCAGGCCAAAAGCCGTCTGGCGCGGCGAAAAAACCAGGTCGCCCAACGCGCCGGTCTTTAAATTGCCGAGGCGGTATTCGGGATAGACGTAGTGATCGCACGAATACACGCCGCCATCGTGTTCCAGCGCCACAGCGCGGCCGCAGTGCTCACTGTAAACGCACATTTGCGAGGGATACCCCAGATGCTGCGCCACAAGCGTTTCAAAATGATTGACGAACACCCGGCCCAGATCGCGCTCCAGCCAGCGATCAAAAACCTTGCAGAGGAAATAGCCCCAGTCATCCGGGTCCACGGACCATTCGGTGACGATGGACTGCGGATGGCCGGGACGCGCTTCCGGCGTGCCATCCATCGGCAGCGCGGCCGGGTTCCATTTCTGCGGCGCCAGCGTGGCAAACTGCCGGTGCTCGACGATGGGAATGAATTGGATGTAAGTGGAATCCAGTTCCTGTCGCAGAAAGCGGTACACATCCAGCGGTTTTCGGGCGTTGAAGCGGTGGACGCAGGTCAGCGTGTTGAACGGAACGCCGCAGCGCCGCAGCAATTGGGCGGCGGCAAACACCCTGTCGAACGTCGGCTTGCCGCCTTTGGTTACCCGGTAGTGGTCGTGAATCTCGCGCGGGCCGTCAATGCTCAGGCCGACCAGAAAGCGATTCGTTTTGAGAAACTCGCACCATTCCTCGTTGAGCCGCGTGCCGTTGGTCTGCAAATCGTTTTGAATCTTCTGATCGGGCCGGGCGTGTTTTTTTTGCAGCGCGACGACTTTGCGGAAAAAATCCAATCCCAGCAGCGTTGGCTCGCCGCCCTGCCAGGAAAAAATCACCTCCTTGGCAGTGACGCCGGCAATGTATTGCTGGATGAACAACTCGAGGATTTCATCCGACATCCGTCCCGTAGCCGGGCCGCCGGGCAGCGTCTCCTTGCTCAAGTAGTAGCAATAGGTGCAATCCAGATTGCAGGTCGAGCCGACCGGTTTGGCCATCGTGTGAAACTGGCGGGCGGTGTTCACAGGCCTGAAGTGTGGAAACGTTGACCCGACAGCCTGAGCGCATTGGAACGCCGGGAGGGCGGCAACGGTTGTTCAGTCACGGGTAAAAATTCCATCGCGCGATTTGCGGACGCGGTTCGCCGGCATCCACCATTCGCACCAGCAACCGCTCGCGCAATTCGTCGGTAATTCGCCGGAGGGAACGGTCGCCGACGTAATGAACCAGTTTCGGCGGATCGTTGCGACCACAAAGATTGATGATTTGTGCCGGGTCGGCAAAATTATTGTAGAGGCGGTAATCCTGATATTTCAGGCTGCCGGAATCCCGGCGCGGGTCGGCGTCCGGCGCCAGCGCCACATACGTCCACTCCGGCGTGCGGAGGGCGCGCGAGGATTCGGCCTCGCTGACCTGGATGAAAATTTCATTGCGCCATGCCGCCCGCGCGGCCGGGTCATGGATCAGCGGCAGAAAATTTCTGCCCTGCATCGTCGCCGGAATTTCCAGCCCCAGCGCCGCCAGAAGGGAAGGCGCGACATCCACCAGGCCGACCAATTCGGAAATCCGGCGGCCGGTGTTGAAGCCCGGACCGCAAATCAAAAGCGGAACGTGCGTGGAGGCGTCTTGCGGACTGCGCTTGTATTCGGTGTTGCGCGTGCGGAAATGGCAGCCGTGGTCGCTCAAAAAAATTACAATCGTGTCGTCCTCAAGGTTTTGTTCGCGGAGAGTCTGGAAAATGCGGCCCATCGTCTCGTCAATGCGCTTGCAGTCCCCGTAATAATTGGCCAGTTGAAACGGCCAATCGCCGGGAAAGGGCCGCAGATCGGGCGGTACGTAGGGATTGCGGAATTTCTCGTCGTAACCCTTGGGCGGCGCGAAGCCGTTCAAATCGTTTTGCTGATGCGGTTCCAGTTGGGAGAGGACCAGGAAAAACGGCTGGTCATGTTTCCGTTTCAAAAATTGAATGGCCAGGTCGCAGAGAAAATCCGCGCGATAAACGCCCTCGAAACGAATGGGCTTGCCGTCGTCGTCCCACAGCGTGCCTTCGTAAGCGTGCGACGTCAGTTCCAATTCATTGGAGGCCTGCCACAGATCGTCAAAGCCGCCGCGATATTGCGGCGGGACGTAGCCGTGGCTGGCCGGGTCGTCATGGGAATTGGGGGCCAGATGCCATTTGCCGATGTAATTGGCGGTGTAGCCCTGCGCCCGCAGCAACGTGGCCAGCGTAGTCGCGCCCGGCGGCAGGCCAGGTCCCAACTTCCACACGCCAGTGCGGGTGGCGTATTGGCCGGTGAACAGAATGGATCGCGCGGGCGAACACAGAGGATTGTTGGAAAAACAATTCTCAAACGCCGTGCCGCGCCGCAGCATCGCGTCCAGGTTCGGCGTAAAATCCATGGGATTGTGACCATACCCGCAGACGAAATCCCAACGGTATTGATCGGAAATGACCAACAGGATGTTCGGGCGCCGGGCGGTCGGCGCAGGAGCATTTTCCCGGGCGCGGGCCGATGTGCCGAGCAAAGGCGCGGCTGCGGCCGCCAAAGCGGTTTGCTTCAAAAATTCCCGCCGCGTGGAGGCATTCATGGTCGCCGGCCATTGTTGCCGGGACGGCGGAAATGAAAAGGAAATTATGCGCCTTTGTCCAGCTTGGCCAGCAGCTCGTCGTTGGTCTTGTGCTTTTTGAGGGCGGCGATGAGCGTTTCCATGGCTTCCACCGGATTCAAATCCACCATCATGCGGCGCAGTTTGCGGACCGCTTCGATCTGGTGTTTGGGGAAGAGTTTTTCCTCCTTGCGCGTCCCGGATTTGGGAATGTCAATGGCCGGAAAGAGGCGCCGGTCGGACAGCTTGCGATCCAGAACCAGCTCCATGTTGCCGGTGCCTTTGAATTCCTGGAAAATCAACTCGTCCATCCGCGAACCGGTATCCACCAGCGCGGTGGCGATGATGGTGAGGGAACCGCCGTTCTCGATTTTGCGGGCGGAGGCGAACATCTTGCGCGGGATCTCCAGCGCGCGCGCGTCCACCCCGCCGGTCATGGTGCGGCCGCTGCCGCCGTGGACGGAGTTGTAGGCGCGGGCGATGCGCGTGAGGGAATCCATCAGCACGAAGACATCCTTGCCGCTTTCCACCATGCGCCGGCAACGTTCGATGGTGAAACGCGACAGGCGAACGTGCGTTTCCAAATCCATGTCGTTGGAGGAAGCCACCACCTCGGCCTTGACCGAGCGTTGGAAGTCGGTGACCTCCTCCGGGCGCTCGTCAATGAGCAGCACCAATGCGACCACTTCGGGGTGATTGGTGGTCACGGCGTTGCAAATCTGTTTGAGAATGGTCGTCTTGCCCGTGCGGGGCGGGGCCACGATCAGACCGCGCGTGCCTTTGCCGATGGGTGTGACCAGGTCAATCACCCGCGTCTCAATCAAATCCGGCGAGGTTTCCAGCTTGAATTTTTCGATGGGGTCAATCGTGGTGAGATTTTCAAAACGCACGGCCTTGAGGTATTCCTCAAATGGCATGTGGTTGACGCGCTCGACGGCCTTCAGTTGCGGGCTGGTGCCGCGGTGCGGCGGCTGCGTGGGCCCCTCAATGAAACTGCCTTCGCGCAGGAAACTGCGGCGAATGGTGTCCGGCGTCACAAAAATGTCAGTGGGCTTGGGATGATAGTGGTTGGCTGCGGTGCGGAGAAATCCAAAGCCCTTCTCGGAAATCTCCAGGTAACCCGAACCGTAGCTGTTGGACTTGTCGCCGTTGGTTTCAGAACTGCTCATACGTTTGTATCTACGAAGGCGGAATAATCCCGACCTCAGGTTGAACTGGTGAACGTGGGAAGTGCCCCGCTTCGGGGCGCCAATGCCTTCAACACCGATTAACTACGCGCAATCGCCAAAAAGCGCAACACTATTTTTTCAAATTCACAAGTTTGTAACCGGCTCGGCAAAGGGCGGTTTCCACTGCCTGCAAAACGCAAGGCTGCTTCCTCGGGTTCTCAAACCATCCGCCCGTCGCTTGCGCTGCAGCCTTCGTTTGGTGGCATCTGCTCCGACGGCGCCACAACCCTCACTGTTTCCTTTGCCTTCCCGGTTGTTCAGCCGCCCACTTCCGCCCGCGCTTCGGCGGCCAGCGGCGTGCTCAAATAACGCTCGCCAGTGGATGGCGCCACGGTCACGATGAGTTTACCCTTGTTTTCGGGGCGTTTGGCCACTTCAATGGCCGCCCAGACATTGGCCCCGCTGGAGATGCCGGCCAGAATCCCCTCTTCCTTCGCCAGCCGGCGGGCCATCACGAACGCGTCATCGTTGGAAACGGCAATGGATTCGGTGATGAGCGGATTGCCCTTTTCATCCTTCAAATGGAGATTTTTCGGAATGAAGCCGGCGCCGAGACCCTGAATTTTGTGCGGGCCGGGCTTGAGCGGCTGGCCGGCAAGGGTCTGGGCAATGACCGGCGAATCTTTCGGCTCCACGGCAATGGCCCGGAACGACGGTTTGCGGGGCTTGATGACTTCCACGCAGCCGGTAATGGTACCTCCGGTGCCGACACCGGCCACCAGCAAATCCACCTGGCCGTCGGTGTCCGCCCAGATTTCTTCGGCAGTGGTGCGACGGTGAATTTCCACGTTGGCCGGATTGTCAAACTGCTGTGGCATCCAGGAATTGGGGATTTCCTTCAGAAGCTGTTCGGCCCGCGCAATGGCGCCTTTCATGCCTTCGGGACCGGGCGTCAAGATTAATTTGGCGCCCAGCATGGCCAGCAACACGCGCCGTTCGACGGACATCGTTTCGGGCATCGTCAAGATCAATTTATATCCCTTGGCCGCCGCGACAAACGCCAGAGCAATGCCCGTGTTGCCGCTGGTCGGTTCAATGATGGTGGTGTCCGGCTTCAAGATGCCGCGCCGCTCGGCATCCTCGATCATGGCCATGCCGATGCGATCCTTGACGCTGGAAAGCGGATTGAAAAATTCGCATTTGAGCAGAATGGTGGCGTGCAGTCCGGCAGTGACCTTGTTCAGCCTGACCAGCGGTGTGCGGCCGACGGTTTCGACAATATTGTTGTAGATGCGTCCCATAATTTTGATTTTCTGCCAGATTGCGCGGATGGCGGCAAGGGCGCAAGTGGATTTTCGGATGGCCCAATGGACACACCCGGACTTTTGAAACCGCAGCCCGCCCGGCGAATTGGGGTGGCGCGGCGCCCAAAACATAAGTCCCGGTTCAACCTTTCGGTCAAACCGGGACAAATGGGGGATGGGAGTGCGCCACGCTCTCTTTCCCATGCTGGCATTAGGCGCCGTCCTCACGGGGGCTGCCAGCTTCCCGACGCTATTCTCCACGGCAAGCGGAGTTTTCGGCCTCGTAGCAGGGCCGTTCAGCGCCTTGCGGCGCTGAATTTTGAGTGAGGCTTTTCAGCTCGCTTGGGCTGGTGGTTGCGCCACCGGCCTGCGAACCCGGTGCAGACACGCCTGCGATTTTGGTCCGCGTCTGAACCTTTAGCTCCGGGTCAGCCGCCGCTTTTGGCAGCGCGTTCGCCCGCAGCCACGGGTCTGGCCTCTTCTCTCTCAGGTTGCCTTGGGCTCGCAGTCCAGCGGTGCCGTTTGGGCATCGCCGGCTTTCGGAAGTTTTCACGAGGCCTGCCGAGCCGTCGTGACCTTCCCGTGGCGTACGCTCTGTTTGTCCGCCTTTCGGCGGTTTTCGCCGGGCGGAACGGCTGGTAACCGAACCGCCAGAGTCGTGCGCCCCGTGCTGGCGCGCAGTAGCAACCGTGTACCTCCTGGGCAACTGCGATTCCCTCAGGCTCGAAACCCGCCTGAGGTACTTGACTCGGCTCGGAGCGGTTTCTTATCGCTCCTGGCCGCCCGATTCCTCATTCGCGTGCGGCACGCGCGAACGTGCCGGAGGAACGGGTGAATCCTGCCTCTCCGGAGCTGAGCTCCGGTTTGCGAGGAGCCGGGCCAACCAGCCTGACCCGGCTTTTCCCCGGTCACCCGGGATTATCCTGGAACAAACCGCCGCCGTGTCTCCACGCCGCGGCCTGCTCCGTTCTTTCAATGAACTGTGAACAGCATAAGCCGTTTTGGGATTTCTTCAACGAATTGATATGCACAGGTTGTTCACCGGCCGGCGCCGGCGGCGAAGGCTCAAGCCCGTGCAAAAGTTCCAATGAAATCCGGCGCCGCAGCATCGCCGCGGAAAAATTATTCACCGCCGCATCCTGTTCTGCCCGGCCATTGTGAACAAGTTTTTGCGGCTGCGGGAAAGGCTGCAACCGCAGTTCAGCGGTCAGTGGTGACAGCCACAACCATGACCACAGGCGTCATCTTCGGCCAAATCCATTTCGGTGGGTACCCGTCCCAGCTCAATGGTTTTGCTGATGTATTTTTGGATGGAGTTTTGCAACTGATGTAACTCAGCCTGGGCGTCCAGAAAAGCGGCGGCGACGGGATTTTTCAGGAGGGCATCGCGGTGTTGTTCAAAGTCGGCAATTTCGGCGCCGTTGAGCGGTTCACCGTCGTGTTGTTTTTGGTGGAGGGCGTTTCCCTTGCTGATCACCGTTTCATATTCGCGGCGCGCGACGGCGTCGGAGAGAAAGGCGTCAATGCGGTTGCGGATGGAAGCCCATTCGGGCTGGGCAACGATGGTTTCGCACAGCTCGCGTGTTTTTTCTTCAATTTTGGTTGGCATAGATTTCGGTTTTTCGCCCAATAAAGCACACCGGCCGCCGGAATGCAACTTTGGATACGAAGATTGACAGGCAAGGCGTTGCCGGCTAAACCATCGGGCAACTCGTATGCAACCAATTCATCTGGCTTGGGTTGACTATGCCATCCTGCTGGCTTACACGGCATTTGTCATTGGCATTGGCTGGACGCTCCGACGTTTTCTGAAAACCTCTGCGGATTACCTCACCTCCGGTCGTTCCATTCCCGCCTGGGTCACGGGCTTGGCCTTCATGGCTGCCAATCTCGGCGCGCTGGAACTGGTCGGCATGGCGGCCAACGGCGCGCAATACGGCATCGCCACCGCGCATTTTTACTGGGTGGGCGCGATCCCGGCCATGATTTTTCTGGCCGTCTTCATGATGCCGTTTTATTACGGCTCCAAGGCACGCTCGGTGCCGGAATACTTGAACATGCGCTTTGATTACCGCACGCGATGCCTGAACTCCATCACCTTTGCGGTCATGACGGTTTTTTCGTCGGGCATTTCCATGGATGCGCTGGCGCGACTGCTGAATCTGTTGTTGGGATGGGATTACAATTTCGCGCTGCTGGTCACCTCGGCGGTGGTGCTGGTTTATGTTTTGAAAGGCGGATTGACTTCGGCCATTTACACGGAAGTGTTGCAATTTTTCATGATCGTGCTGGGGTTTGCACCGGTTGTCTGGCTGGGCATGAAAGATATAGGTGGCTGGCACGTGCTGAAGGAGAACCTGCAAACGGTCGCCTCGAACAACGGCTATGCGCCCGATGCCTGGAGCAGCGCCTGGAAACCGATTCTGGCCGGCGCCTCCAGCAACCCAATGGGCGTTGGCGTTTTCCCGATGGTCTTTGGTCTGGGCTTCGTGTTGAGCTTCGGTTACTGGTGCACCAATTTTCTGGTGGTTCAGCGCGCCATGGCGGCCAAGGATATGAGCGCCGCACGACGCACACCCCTGATTGCGGCGGTGCCCAAAATGCTGTTTCCCGCGCTGGTGATTCTGCCGGGGATGATCGCCGTAGCCCTGGCCATCATGCCGACCAAATCCTATCGCCTCCCTTCGGTGAGCATTCCCGACAGCGCCTGGGCGGCGGTAATGGCCGACATCCAATCGGCCACCCCGGCCACTGCCGAGACGGCGTTTGCCAAAATCCAACAGGATGTTCACCTGCACTTTGACAAGGCCAAAATCGCCGATCTCATCCGGGCCAACACTGCCTCACCGCTGCCGCAAGATACGCTCAAAGCCCGGCTGCAGGACGCCGTCACGGATACTTACTACAACGGCGTCATTCTCTCGCTGGTCACGCGCTATTGTCCGTCCGGCCTGCTCGGTTTGGCGCTCACAGCGCTGCTGGCCTCGTTCATGTCCGGCATGGCCGGCAACGTGACGGCCTTCAACACCATCTGGACTTACGACCTGTACCAGGCCTATATCGCCAAGGACAAAAGCGACCGGCACTACTTCATTGTCGGACAGGCCACCACCGTGGTGGGCATCATCCTGAGCATTTTCTGCGCCTATTTTGCCAGCCACTATTCCAACGCGATGAACATCGTGCAACTGGTCTTTGGCTTCGTGAACGCGCCGCTGTTTGCCACGTTTCTGCTGGGTATGTTCTGGGCGCGCACCACGGCCACCGGCGCGTTTCTGGGTCTGCTCGGCGGCACGCTGACCTCCGCCGTCTTTCATGCACTGACGCTGGCCAGCGGCGACCTGCCCGGCATCAAGGGCGGCTATTGGTGGAGTCTGACAGGTCACGCCGTGCCGCCGCTCTGCCAAATGCCCAGTGAAATGGCGCAAAATTTCTGGCTGGCCAGTTTCGCCTTTACCGTCTGTTTCCTGCTGACGATTGGGATTTCACTGGTAACCCGGCAGACCAAGACCAACGAGGAATTGAAAGGCCTCGTTTACTCGCTCACGCCCAAAATCAAGGACCACGAGCAACATTTTCTGTTGCGCCCGGCGGTGCTCGGCGTCATCCTGCTCATCGCCTGCGCCATCCTGAACATCCTTTTCTGGTAAATCATCCGCCGAATTAAAACCACAAATTACACATCATATGGGACTGGATATTCGCTGGCCGATTGGCCTGATGTTTTCACTCATTGGCGCCCTGTTAATCATCGAAGGCGCCGTGGCCGGCGGCGCCACCAGCGTCACCGGACTGCCCCTGGGCGCCAACGTCAATCTCCTTTGGGGAATTTTGTTGCTGATTTTTGGCGTGCTGATGCTGCTGGGCGCCCTGCGCGCCAGCCACAAAAAACCGGAAGGCGGAGAGGGAAACAACCGATCCCATGCCCCCGCCGGAGGCGCATGATTCTCTGACTGCCCGCGCGTTTATTTTGATTTACCATGACCCTCCAGGAACTTTTGTCTCACGTCACCGCCGGTTTTCGCGAAAAATACGGGCGGCCGCCTCGCTGGATGGCTGCCGCCCCCGGCCGCGTCAACCTCATCGGCGAACATACTGATTACAACGACGGCTTTGTCCTGCCCATGGCCATCGAACGGTACACCGTGATGGCGGCCGACACTGCCGGCGCGCCGGGGAAAATTTCCGTTTACGATCTCGCCTGCCGGGAAGTGGCGGAAATTGACATCTCCGGAGCGGTAACCCAAGGGCCGCCCAAATGGTCCAATTACCTGCGCGGCGTCATCGCCGGGTTTCAGAATCGCGGGGTGAAGGTTCCCGCACTTGAGGTGGCTTTCCAGTCCACCGTCCCGCTGGGCGGCGGCTTGAGCAGCAGCGCCGCGCTCGAAGTGGCCGCCGCGACCCTGCTGGAAGCCGCAACGGGCAAAAGGCTGGACCCGGTGGAGAAAGCCCTGCTCTGTCAGAAGGCCGAGCACGAATTTGCCGGAATGCCTTGCGGCATCATGGACCAGTTCATCTCCGTGATGGGCCGCGAAAATCACCTGCTGCTGCTCGACTGCCGTTCGCGCCAGACCGAACTGGTGCCGATGAACGATCCATCCGTTTCCATTCTCATCATTAACACCAACGTCAAGCACGAATTAAGCGGCAGCGAGTATCCCACCCGCCGCCGGCAGTGTGAAGCAGCCGCCGGCATTCTCCGCGCGGCCTCCCTGCGCGACGTCACCGCCGAGGCGCTGGAACGCGCCCGCAGTCAAATGGAGGCCGTGGTTTATCGCCGTGCGCGACATGTCATCAGCGAAATCGAGCGCACCCTCCACGCCGCCGAGGGCATCCGCGCCGCGAACTGGCCCACGGTTGGCCAGCTCATGTATGCCAGCCACTATTCCTTGCGCAACGATTACGAAGTCAGTTGCCCCGAATTGGACGCCGTTGTGGACATTGCGGAATCCCTTGGATACCGCGGCGGTGTTTATGGCTGCCGCATGACTGGCGGCGGCTTCGGCGGCTGTTGTGTGGCGCTGGTGCGAACCGACGCGATAGAAACGATTTCCCAAAAAATTGCTGCTGATTACCACGTTCGCACCGGTGCGAAAGCGACCATTTTCAGTTCACGCCCCGCCGCCGGCGCCATGGTTGTAAAGAGCTGAAGAGTCGCCGCCAGATTTTCTACCTGCCTGGAGCCGCTCAAAACGTGAAGCGAAAGCCGCCGGCTCAGAACGCAACAGAAAGCGGCCGGAATCAGCCCTTGGATTTCCGCGGCAGGTTATTTGTCCAACAATCCGCCCAAACCTTTCTTAATGGCGTTAACCCCTTCTTTACCCACATTTTCGGCGCCTTTGCCCAAACGTCCGCCCAGCTCGGCGGCGTTCTTGGCGACGGCCTTGAGGGCGCCATTGATCGTCTCCGTTAGCACATCCTTGGTCAATTCCGCCGGCGTGATGCCGTTCGGCCCCATGCCCAGATCAGTCAGGTGAATGTCCGGAATCGGCAGGGTGGTTCCCGTGCCCAGATGCACCTTGGCTCCGGTGATCAGCAAATCATCCACTTCCAATTTTTTGGCCGGTTTGGCGGCCGGCGCGTTAGTGGCCGTCGAACCGCCGCCGGTGGCGGCGTTAACGTTGTCAAGGATTTTTTTCAAATTGTTCGCGCCCAGCGGATTTCCTTCCAGGGTGATCTCCGGCGACTGAACCTTGATGGATTTGACGATGATCTTGTCCGAGAACACCGAAGTGGGCGCCACGGTGACGGCCGCCATCCCCACGCTGATGGCTTGCGGCGCCCGGTAACCTGCCGGGTTGCCAATCACCAGCCCCTTGACCGCTGCCCCACCGGTCAACAACGAGATGTCCACCGCATCAAGGGTGACGGAAGTTTGGGTAAGCTTCGGCCCGACCGTCTCAATGCCGGCTTTGACAATTTTCCCCAGAAAAAGTCCGACCACAATAACGGCAACAATCACCAGCGCCAGCAGAGCAATGACGGCGCCCAACAGGATTTTTTTTATTTTGTTCATTGGTTTGATCGGGAATTAAAACGGTTTCGGTCGTCCCACCATACGCCCGTCTCATGGTTCTGCCAACCTTTCCACCAATTCAACGAAATCACCAATCTGAAACGGCTTGGCCAGGAAACGATCCGGTTTAACGGCCGCGTCCCGGTAAATAGCTTCATCCACCGTCGCGCTCAAGAGCAGGATTTTTTGTCGCGGATTGAGCCGGCGACACTCCCGCGCCAAATCCAATCCATTCATCCGCCCCATGGCGTAGTCGGTCACCACCACTGCCGGGCAAACAGCGGGAAATTCCTGAAGCGCCTGATTGGGATCCAGAAACGTCCTCACCTTAAACCCCCGCGGCTGGAGCGCCGCCAACGCCAGCTCCAACACCAGCGGCTCGTCGTCCACCACGAAAATCGTGGCCGGTGTGCGACCGGTGCCGGTCGAGGTGGAAGTCGCATTCACACCAAACAGGAAACATCGTCATCAACCGGCTGGCAAGTTTGTTTTCGGGAAAGTTTGTGCGGCTTTATCAAACGTCAGACCCGTCGTTCGCCGGCAAAAATTGCAGCGGCAGGCGCCATCGAATTTCATTTGGCGGGCGGGCTGAATTTTGCGCCGCGAGAAATTGCTTCCCCCCGAAGTGCCTGTCTGCAGTCGGCGTCATCATCGGCGCCGGTGGCAAAATTCTGCGGCTGTCCAGCGGGATGGCACTGACAAATCATTTGTCTGGCGTCGCGCCATTTTCTACACTGGCCATAGATGCAATTTGATTTCAATGCCTATTGGATTCGCATTGAGGAATGGCTTCTGACCGACGGCATTCGCACACTGCTGATCGTCATTGCCACCCTTGTGGCGTTCAAGGCAATCGGCGCGTTGACGCATCGGATCGAGGCGTTGCTCCTCAACAAACACCGGGACGCAGAAACACAAAAACGCGCCGGCACGCTGAGTCATGTCCTGCGATGGTTCCTGCGCGTGCTGATCGTGGCTGTGGCTGCGATCATGTTGCTGCAGCAATTCGGCCTGCCGGTCGGGCCGGCGCTGACGGCAGCGGGCGTGGCGGGGGTGGCGCTGGGCTTCGGCGCGCAAAACATGGTGCAGGATTTCCTGGCCGGGTTTTTCATCCTGTTGGAAGATCAAATCCGAGTGGGCGACGTGGTGCAAATCAACGACAAAAGTGGCGTCGTGGAGCAACTCAATTTGCGCATGGTGGTGCTGCGCGATTACGCCGGCAACGTCATTTACCTCCGCAACGGTAAAATTGACGTCGTCACCAACATGACCAAGGACTATTCCTGTTACGTCTTCAACGTGGGCGTGGCCTATCGCGAAGACGTGGACGAAGTCATTCACGTGCTCAAAACGATTGACGAAGAGATACGCCGGGATCCCACGTTCCAAAACGATATCCTGGCGCCGTTGGAAGTCGCCGGTGTGGATTCTTTTGCCGATTCGGCCGTGGTCATCAAGGCGCGCATCAAAACCCGGCCCATGCAGCAATGGCGCGTCGGACGTGAATTCAACCGCCGCATCAAAAAGAAATTCGACGAACGAGGCATCGAAATGCCCTATCCGCACCGGACGATTTACTTCGGTGCAGACAAACAAGGTCAGGCGCCATCGGTCCAGGTGGAAATCAAAAACAGGCCTGGCCCCCACGACTGAGTGTTCGCTGCTACAAACCGTGACCAACCGTATCAGAGGCCAGCGACGGCCGGCAGGTTCTTTTGCGATCTTATGGCTGAGAGGCTTGCTCCATCCATTGCACCGCCGCAGCGTTGGACCGGACTTGTTCGGGATTTTTGCAACCGGGAATGACGGCGGTAACCGCGGGATGTCGCAGACACCAGGCCATTGCCCATTGGGCCATCGGCACGCCGGGCGGCACTTCCTCGCGCTGCAACCGCTCCACTTCGGCCAGGTCGCGATTCAATTTTTCCGCTTCCATTCTGGCGCGCACGTCGTTGGCCGGAAACACCGGGTTGGATTTGTATTTGCCGGAAAGCAACCCGCTGGCCAGCGGCACACGCGCCAGCACGCCCAGATGATCACGCTGCGCAATCGCAAAATACATTTCCTCCGCGCGCCGATCCAGACGGTTGTAGAGCACCTGAAGCGCTTCGGCGCCGTATCGCGCCGCCTCGCGTGCCTGCAACTCGCTGCCCTTTTGCAAAATCGAAACACCCAGGTGCCGGATTTTGCCGGCGCGCTTCTGTCGGGCCAGAAAATCCCAGAGCGCATCGCTCCGAAAAAACTCGTCCGTGCCGGAGTGAAACTGGTAAAGATCAATCGTTTCCACGCGCAACGCCCGGAGCGAAGCCTCCAGTTGCTCCGCCACGCCGGCCACGGTGAAATCGTCATCGCGATTCAAAAAGCCGTTGAAGCGATGACCAAATTTTGTAGCCACAATCCATTGGGACCGGTCGCGACGTGAAAGATAATCGCCAATGCGCCGTTCCGAAAGATGATCCGGCCCGTAACATTCGGCGGTGTCAATAAAATTGATGCCGCACTCGGCCGCGGCGTCGAGGATGGCATCCGCTTCCGTCTGGGTGAAATCCCTGCCCCATTCGCCGCCAAATTGCCACGTGCCCAGGCCGATGACGGAAACGCGCAAGCCGGTTTTGCCCAAAATTCGATAGCGCATAGTTTGAAGATACCGATTCAGCCGCGCCGTTCACAAGTTTTCTGCCGCGGTTTACATCCCAAGCGAAGAACCGCGGCCACAAGGAGCATCGCCAGCAGCCGGAAGGAAAACGAACGGCCCTGCCGCCTGTCCGAATTTCAGCTTGCCTTGCAGGTTGGCCACCGGTTATCTTCCTGCCGGTTTTCCGCCGGCTGCGGCGGATTTTTCATTTGAACTGACGGAACAAAGAACGCGTGAAAATTTTCAGCGGCACCGCCAACGAACCCCTGGCCCGCGCCATCTGCAAATCCATCGGCGTGGAATTGGGCCAATGCACCATCAAACCGTTCCCCGACGGCGAAACGTTTGTGAAAATTGAGGAAAACGTCCGCGGCGAAGATGTTTTCGTCATCCAGCCCACCTCACCGCCCACCAATCACAACCTGATGGAGCTGTTTATCATGATTGACGCCTTGCGCCGGGCCAGCGCCAAACGCATCACCGCCGTCCTGCCATTTTACGGCTACGCGCGCCAGGACCGCAAAGACCAGCCGCGCGTGCCCATCACCGCCAAACTCGTCGCCAATCTCCTGGTGGCTTCCGGCGCGCATCGTATCCTGACGATGGATTTGCACGCCCAGCAAATTCAGGGCTTTTTCGATATTCCGGTGGACCATCTGTATGCCGCGCCGGTGATGTACGATTATTTGCGGAAGAAAAATCTCCCCGACCTGGTCGTCGTCAGTCCCGATGTGGGCGGGCTAAAGATGGCCCACGCCTATTCCCAAACCCTGGAAGCCGGGCTGGCCATCGTTGCCAAACGCCGCAAAAGCGCTACCGACGTCGAAAGCCTGGCGGTCATCGGCGAAATCAAAGGCAAAAACATCCTCCTGGTGGACGATTTAACCGAGACCGCTGGAACACTGACCACCGCCGCCGCTTTGTTGAAGAAAAAGGGTGCGCGGCAGATTCTGGCTTGCGTCTCGCACGCCATTTTGAGCGATGTGGGCATCGAAAGATTGCGTAAATCGGTAATTGACGAATTGATCACCACCGATACCGTCCAGCGCCCGTCCATTGACGGGGTAAACATCACCACCCTCTCCGTGGCGGGTCTGTTGGGCGAAGCCATCAAGCGAATTCATCGGAATGAATCGGTCAACTCGTTGTTTGAATTCAAAGGCGGACGCACCAGCTAGCCCTGATCCTGGCGCCAAGCTGTTCCTGCCAACAATGCCCCGAGAACCAACCGGGATCTTCTGAAGCAAGACCGGATTTCCATGTAAATAACCAGCCTCAAGTTTGAAAACTTTTTTGAACATGGAAAACAACTCCGCACGCCTGCTTCCCGCTCCCTCTTTCCGCATTCTTTTCCTTGCGGTTTCTCTGCCTGCCTTAGCCCGCCGGCTTTTAAGGTGATGGATCAGTTACTCAAAAGACTCAAGCTATCGCAACGATAATCAGAAAAATCTCACAGGGTAAACTCCAAACAAGTCCGCTCCTTGATCTGTCAACCTGCGAATGGAGAATCCAGCTCGGGTATACCTTCAAAAATCAAGGAATCAGACCGTGCAAGGGGTCCTATTCCTGTTATAGTCACACCGCGTGAAAAAGCAGGCCCTCCGTTTCTCTGACCGGATGCCTGCTGTTCAGTCGGCAAAGACCGCTTCAGCGGTGTAACCCAGGCATCGGACTTTTTCTCTAAAGAGCTCTGATAACTCACAGCAGTATTCATAACTCACTTTTGATTTATCAGAACTCATAAATCAAAACTGAACTACCAGTCAGATTTTTGTTTTCCCATTATCCCACAGTTAGACGTGACGGTAAATCATCCTGGTTTTAGACTGCCTCACTGTTTGATGCGAATTCCTCTTCAAAACCCAGCAGTCATTGGCTGGCTTGGGCTTCCATCATTATTCTGACTCATTCGAGGCTGCCTACAAGAAATCTGCACTTGGTCTTTTTGATGGGCCGGACGTCCCGCCGCACACTGCCCTTTTGTTTTACCGAAGCTCCTTCAGATTAATGAAACTTGAGCAGTCCGACAGCACAAGCGGAACGTCCGGTTTCCTGGCTTTACGCCGCCGCCCTCTTTTCCTCGGCCTTCGGTTCTGATGATTTCAACGCAGAACCGTGTTCAGCGGAACATGCGCAGGTTTCTTTTCGCTTGAAACCTTTCGTGAGCGCACGCCATAACTTTTTCCAAAAAGTCAAATTGCCTTCTGTTTTGGTCTCTGCGGCTGTCATACTCTTCACCTCCGCTCCAATGTTTTTACCGTTGGAAACATCTTTGTTCCAACCCTCTACCGATTATTGAAAGTTCACTCTTCTTGAGCCAGACCCTGCCACTTGTTTATAGCAGTTTCTTTTACTTGCTTTACGTCCGCCTTCGCTGTGGAAAATTTCCCAGCGAAGGCGGCAGGCAGTGATCACTTAGGTGACCTTTACTTCAATTTGTTTAGGCCGGGCCTTTTCGCTTTTCGCGAGATGAACCCGCAAGACCCCGTCTTTGAACTCTGCTCTCACATTATCCGGCTCGGCATCGTCCGGAATCGTAAAACTTCGCTCAAATCGGCCATAATACCGCTCCACGCGATGAAATTTGCGGCCCTTTTCTTCCTTTTCCGCCTTGCGTTCACCGGAAATAGTCAGCGTTCCGCCTTCCACGGTCACTTTGACATCATCCTTCTGGACTTCAGGCAGCTCCACCTTGATGAGGTATTCCTTGTCGTCTTCGGCAATATCCACCAGCGGTGCCCATTCGGCGACAGTAATGGATTCCTCATCACTGGTTAAGTTACTCCTGCGGAAAGGACTCCAGTCAAACAACGTGGAAAGTCGGCGTTGCATTTCTTCCATTTCTCGGAACGGATTCCAACGAGTTAGTGCAGTCATACGCTCCTTCCTTTCTTCCGGCAGACCAGTTGCACCTGTCATCACCTCCATCTGCTGCCGGTTAGATTGAGGTGACGGAGGAACACCCACCGCTCACCCGAGCGATGGCAACCTCCACTGTCTCAACTTGCAAATCGTGTGCCAGGCACTAATCGTGCAGCAACCTATTCGTTTCCAATTAATTATGAAAAACACTTTTTCCGCAAAATGAACAGGCCGCGCCAATAATTAACAGTTGCTGCGACAATTTGTCTCAACCGCATTTACTTGGACTAATAGGGGGGGACAAAATAGATGGATTTGAACCCTAAAGCCGTAGTTTTAATTGGCAGCGGGCCTCCAATTTTTGCCTCTTGGCGGGCTTGAAAATGCTGTTAACCGGTCAATCAACTGACGCTGCTTAAAAGAAAGTGTCATAACTCCAAAGTGAATGTGTAGCCCGTTCGACAAAGCGGAGTGATTTCTTCAAGGGAAGTTATGTTCAAATTTTCAAGCGTACTAACTACCAGTTGAAAATGGCCAAAATGTCATAAAGCGTTTCAAATTTCCAGAAGCCAACCTGGCTGGCAAAATCACTCGACGGAGCCCGTGCATTTCACTTATACTAAAGGCACCTTCCCGGTATCGGTCGGGTTTTTGTGAAAGACGAAGTTTACCGTGCGTCTTCGTCGCCTCATCTGGCGTAGTGTGGACGTAAGTACGCCTTAGTAAAATTATCGAGCCAAAATTAATACTTAGTTTGGTTGTGACAAAACGGCATTTGAAGACAAATAACCGTGCCATGACGTCGCTCTTTGGAAGCTGTTCCGTCTATACTTCAATAAATTTCATACGAAAATGAACGCTTTTTGCCACGCCTGCTGGTGGCATAAAGTTTGTTTGTGAAGGCAGTGCCGGTTGACGCTAAACGTCACGGCGAGCTGCAAAAGATGCGGCGGCTTTGTCCGCAGGAGAAGGAGTTGGAATATGACAACATTTGCACTATTAATGATCGGCATGATTTTGGTTATTCTTTTGTCGGCTTACTGGCGTTTTGGCGACTGGCAGAAAGAAAGATGATTTGGCACGACGAGAGAATGGCAAGAGGGCGTGTGCGATGAAGATGAAATTTTGCATAGCTAGGCGGTGAGGTAGATTGATCAGTCAGGCGGGCGAAGTTGTCGGAGAAAAGAGAAATCGGCCAGTTCGCCTGTCATTGACTTCCGCGCCAAGCACAAGGTGTTGAAACAGAAATGAGCGATTTTCGCGAGAGAATTTTGGAGCGCGCGTTTCGCACGGTGCCGGGGGTCGAGTACAACCGGGCGCGACGCGAATTGCTGGATCGCGCCGACCTGGCGCCGGTGATTTACGAAGTTACACTGCCAGAACATGGGTCATGGGAAACTTTTCGCGACGCCACGTTTCCGTTGCTGGTGCGTTATCTCAAGGCGCAGGGAGTGGACCCGGAAAGTCCGCGACTGCTGGTGGTGGCAGCGTTTTTTCGCGACCGCTGCTATTTTCTTGAGGGGACTGAATTTTTCGAAGTGCTTCGAGAACTGGAAAATTTGAATGACGCGGCGTTCCATTTCCGCGTCTTAAACTGGCTAAATCAAACTGAAGCTCTGCCGACATTATGAATCCGAAGCTGGTTATCGTAACTGATCTGGGCTTGTTGAAAGCCTACAAATTGAGCACCACGCCTCGCGGCTCGTGGCACCTGGACCGCCTGGAAACGATCGTGCTCGACGAGGCGCACCAACGGGTCGTGGAAACGGTCGCCGATCTGGCGGGGCGTCATGCGGCACCCACGCAAAAAAACTGGGGCGCTCCCCTGGCCGACGATCACAATCTGAAAGAGGAAACCAAACGACGCCTGATCAGAAAAATTGCCGGCCACATTGAGCGACTCGCGGCGGCGCATCCGGATTGGGAGGTGCGCCTGGCTGCGCATCGGGAAATCAATCACCAGGTCCTGGAAGCGCTCCGCCCCTCCACCCGCCGGCGGATTGAAACGAATTTGGTTCTGGATCTGGTTCGCGCTGACGAACAGAAATTAATTGAGTGTCTCGCGCCGCCAACGCTCCTGGAAAATAAACGCGGCAGCGCACGGTGATTTTTCCTGACAGGCTTATGACAACGACGGTTCGCAATGAATTCGCGTGGAATCTGGTGACGAAAAATCTTCACGGACACGAGTTGCTGCGCAAAAAAATCCGCCAGAAAATCTCGAAACTCGAACGCCATCTCAAACATTTCCCAGCCGACAGCGTACACTTGCACATCGGCCTGGAGCGGCATCCCAGGAGAAAACTCTATACTGCGGCACTGACCCTGCGCGTGCCATCCAACATCCTGCGGAGTGAAAAGACCGCGTCGGACGTAATCAAAGCGTTCGACACCGCGGTGAAGGCGCTTCTGAGAGAATTGGAATCGCTCAAGGCCGAGCTGCGCCGCGAGGTTTTTTGGAAACGCAAGACGCGGCGCGGCCTGTTGCGCGAGTTGAAAACAGCCGGCTTTGCCGCCCAACCGCAGGCGGAAGGCACCGGCCCGCAAACCGATCAGGATGTGCTGCGTGATTTACTCGCCCAACACAGTCGCCGGTTGCTGCGCTACGCGCGCCGGCATTTGTGGCACGATATTGCCGCCGGCGAGTTGCCGCGGGGGGCCGTGGACGCCCGCGCGGTTGTGGACGAAGCGGCCCGGCAGGCGCTGACTGCTCCCCAAAAAAAACCCGCCAAAGTCAACTGGTTGCTCTGGCTTTACCGGCTGGTCCGCCAGGAACTTGCCCGGCGCATCAGGGAATTAAAAGGTCAGGCCGCCCAAACTGTGCCGTTGGAGACACGGCGCGTGCTGTCCGAAGACGCTGAAGCCGCCGCAGGCTATGACGCCGAACAACCTCTCGACATCATCGAAACAGCGCTCGAACCGCCGCTGGCCGAGACGAAAGAATTATTGCCCGACGTTCACGCCGAGCCGCCGGACCAGGCCGTGGCGCGCCGGGAACTGCTGGCTCAAATGCGAAAAACGGCTAACTCCTGGCCCAAACCGGAGCGCGAAGTGTTTGAGTTGTATTTTGTCGAAGGCTTCGAACCGGATGAAGTGGCGATGATTCTGGGGCAGCCGCTTCGCCAGGTGCAAACGTTGATTAACCGCATCCAACAGCGGTTGCGGGCGGAAGTGCTGGAACAGGCTCTGCCGTGAGATTTTCCGACCAGTCAAGCTGATTTTGGCGCCGCGAGTAAATTCGCTGGCGCAGGCGGGCAATTGGTTGCCAACCAAATCCAGGGAGACAACTGTCGCACCAACAGACGGATCGGCAGGGTTGACCGGCCGGTGAAGCGTTGTTGGCGGAGAACAAAGTCTTCGACGGCGCGGCAGCGCCGACTGCCGGAAAATGTGACGGCTTTTCCCGGCACAGGGCACAGACGGGCGAAAAGCCCGGCCGGCATGTTTCGTGTTGCGACCGGTAAAAAACGCCTGCTATTTTCTGGCGGATGTCCGACGCGGTTGCTGCTGGCCAAACGCCTTCAAAATCCGGCGTGTTTTTTCGTCGTTTGTTCACCTCTGTGGTGCTGTGGACGGGGGTGATTGCGGCGTTGTTTTCCGGCAATGCGCTTCTATCCAACAGTGTATTCCTGGTGGTGGTGGTCGTGCTGGCGTTGGCGGGGTTGTGGGAGTTTTACGGCCTGGCTGAGAGGCGCGGTCTGGCCTGCTACAAATACAGCGGCTTGCTGGGCGGCGCCCTGTTAATGACCGGAACGTTTTTGAATGTCACCGGCCGCATCGGCACCCAGGGCTCGCCGGCGCGGGTGAATGATTTTGAAACCAGTTTTTTGATTCTCTTCGTGCTGGGTTTGTGCGTCCGACAGTTCGTCTCCCGCTCTCCGGCCACCGGCATCAGTGCCATCGCCACCACGCTGTTCGGATTGATGTATGTGCCGTGGCTGTTGAACTTCATCCAAAAAATCAATTTTTTCCCGGGCGTCGAAGGGAAGTTTTTTCTGTTATACTTCATTCTGGTGACCAAGTTCAGCGACATGGGCGCCTACGCCGTCGGCTCCCTGATGGGGCGGCATAAAATGATCCCGCGGATCAGTCCGAACAAAACTTGGGAGGGTTTCGCGGGCGCCCTTGTTTTATCCACCGGCGCCAGCCTGCTCTTTGCCTGGTTTTTCGGCAGCCGGATGGACGGCATGAGTTGGCGGCACGGGGCGATTCTCGGCCTGTTGCTGGGGTGTGCGGCGGTCATCGGCGATTTGATTGAGTCGCTGTTCAAGCGCGAGGCGGGTGTGAAGGATTCGGGCAGATTGTTTCCCGGTATCGGCGGGATCCTGGATTTGCTGGACAGTCTGTTGTTCAACGCGCCGATCATGTATCTTTATCTGCGGCATATTTTGACACCTCCGTGAAAAACGTTGTTCTTTTGGGTTCCACCGGTTCCATCGGCACCAGCGCCATCAAGGTGGCTGAAGACCTGCCGGATCGCATCCGGCTGTTGGCGCTGGCCGCCGGCAACAATGCTGAATTGCTGCTGGAGCAAACCCGCCGGCATCGGCCGGCGGCCATTTCCATTTTCTCGCCTCGCAAAGCGCGCGAGCTGCAAAACGCGCTCGGGCCGGTTCCGCCGGTGTTTTCGGGTGAGGAAGGGCTCATCAAACTGGCGACGTTGCCGGAGGCGGACATTGTTTTGATTGCCATTGTCGGCACGGCGGGGCTGCAACCGGCGCTGGCCGCCATCCGCGCCGGCAAGGACATCGCCGTGGCATCCAAGGAAATTCTGGTTATGGCCGGCGAAATCGTCATGCACGAAGCCCGCAAACACGGGGTGCGCGTCCTGGCAGTGGACAGCGAACACTCGGCCATTTTTCAGTGTCTGGAGGGCAAGCCGGCCTCGTCCGTGCGGAAACTCTGGCTCACGGCCAGCGGCGGACCGTTCCGCGACAAAACGCGCTGGCCGGAGGAAAAA
>DASRCU010000226.1:0-1158 GCA_035652955.1 Verrucomicrobiia bacterium
GGCCGGTGGCTACGCCAACCTGCCCGGCGGCCTCGTGTCGGGTTGCTCGGCGGTGACGCTGGAGTGCTGGGCTGCGTTTGGCGCGAACGGTAATTGGGCACGGCTTTTTGACGCCGGCGACATCAACGGCACTGTCGGGCAAAATTTTATTTTTTACAGCCCGCACACCTCGTTTGGCGGACAGCGCCTCGGCACACCAACAGTTAATCTGGATATTCCCGGCACGCTCGACAATCGCACCCTGCACATCGCGTGCATTTGCGATCCGGCAAACAATTATCTGGCTGTGTTCACCAACGGCGTGCTCGAAGGCGCCCTGACCAATGCCCTTGCGCCACTGTCAAGTGTCAGCACCGCGTGGAGTTTCATTGGCCGATCGCTGTGGAGTTCAGACGCGTATTTGAACGGTGCCATTGACGAATTGCGCATTTACGATGGCCGGCTGACACCGCAGCAAATCCTGGCGGACGACCTCGCCGGTCCCGATGTCTTGTCTGTTCCCCGATCTGTTGCTGTAACGAACATCTCGCTTGCCACAGGTAATGGCCAATTGACGCTCTCCTGGCCGGCGGATCACATCGGCTGGCGGTTGCAAGTTCAAACCAATGCGCTAAATACCGGACTGGGCACCAACTGGATGGAGGTGATGGGTTCAAGCCGGACTAATGAGGTAATTTTGCCGGTGGACGCCGTTCCAGGCGGTGTGTTTTATCGGCTGGTTTATCCTTGAGAACGACAGGCAACAAAATTATGAATCTCCCCGTCATTGCCTTGCCCAAATTCCCGTGCGGTATGAACAGTCTCTTTTGCCTGACGACGTGCCTGTTTTTGTCGGGGTTCCGTGCTGGCGCCAATGGTGATGCGTTTAAAGCAACGTCATCGCGGCATTCAATCAACAAGTTTATTGTTCCGGAAAAAACTCTCAAACGAGGCGAAGATTAACAGTTGCCAGCCCCGAATTGAAATGAGAGATTGCACAATGAGGCACGGTAGTTTTGATTTGGATAGCTTTACGCCGATCTCTTTTCCATGCCGCCGCCTTTGCCGGTGGGTGGTTGCTGCGGTTTTAATGGGATTCAATTTTGTCGGATCGCTGGACGCTCAAGACCACACCATCGTTTTCAGTACCGGCGATCCAGGTGTCAGCGTCGCCATCAC
>DASRCU010000227.1:0-1648 GCA_035652955.1 Verrucomicrobiia bacterium
CGCCGCACCTTCCGCGTCTGGTAATCCAGGCTGGTGACAGCCTGTGGCAACCGCACCTCGGCAAAGACGCGGGGAATCAGCAATTTTCCGTCAAAGAAAATATCCGCCAGGCCATGCGCCAGGTCGTATCTGATGCGCCACTTACCCAGTTCCATGACCGAAATCGTCTTTCGCTGCGCAGCCAAATTCCGCACGGCGAAATCGGCATGGATCGTGTTACTGGGCGACAGCCGGCAAAACTGTTCGTAGGGCGAAAAGAACAAACCCGTTTCTTGCGGGCGGACGTAATAATCGCCCCGCGGCAGAAAGGGAAATTGATAACCACCCCGCGCGTCCGTCATCGTTTTCATTCGCATAAAGAGGCCGGAAAGAAAAACTTCCACACCGGCCAGCCGGCGGCCGGAGAAATTGCTGACCGTGCCGGAAATGGAAAACGATTCAATCGGCGAACTGCCAATGACAATGGCGTCCAGATCGGGGCCGAATTCATGCGCGTTGCTAAAGGTGATGGTATTGGTGCCGGCGTTCAGCGGTACCAGCACGGTCTGGCGGCTCTCCTGGTGCGAACCAGCCGACGGATGAAAAATCACGTCGAATCGCGCGTTCTCATTGATGGTGATGGTAAACGCCCGGTCATCGCCAGAGTGAAAATACACCGTTAGCGGATACACCCCTCCGCACGGGACCCGGACGCCATCGAACGTGGCGGTTCCATTTTCCGGGCCGCCGATGTTTTGGATCTGCCGGCCGCCGAAACAAAAAGCGCAGTTGTTCAAACTTGCGCCGCGGGACAACACCGCCGACCCCGCCTCGTAAACAGTCTGGGAAAAAACACCTTGCGTCGCGAGTAAAACGGCCAAAAGGGTGCACAACGTGGGAAGTGCCAAAACCAAAACGACCGGCGCTGACCGCCCGGCTCTTACTGCCTTTGGTTCCCTGCGTTTTCGCCTTCTACCTTGCGGAGTATGGACCATTTATTTTTCGGCGGTCAATTCGATCACCGCGCTTTCACACTGCTTGCGACACGGCGACGCCAGTCCGTCCCGCATCAACGTCACGCCGTCCACGATTTGATCGTCTTCCGCCAACTGCGATTTGGCTCCTGCCGGCAGATTGACTTCGCGGACGTGATACCGCAGTTGCGGGTCCAGCCCCTCTGGTTTCACCAATCCGTCGTCGCCCTCCTTGACCTGGTAAATAAATAGCACGGCGTGGGTGCGGTCCGGCGAGACAAAATCCAGCGCCGCACATGGCTGATCGTAGGGCGATTTCAGGCGATAAAGGTCTCCCTGTTCTACCACGTCGCGGATTTCATTTTTGTAAAGCGCGATGGCTGAGGCGAGTTGTTTCAGTTCTGGCGGCGCCAGCTTGCGCAGGTCCATGTCCACGCCCAGCGCGCCGCTCATGGCGACATCCTCGGCAAACTTCAGCGGCCGATGCCCCGAACGCGTGATGTGGTCGCAAAGAGTTTCGGCCGGGAAGAAATAGCTGTACCCCCACTGAATAAAAACGCGACGAAGCGGGTCGGTATTGTCGCTGGGCCAGAATTCGTCAAAGTATTTCAACGCGCCGTAATCCGCGCGCCCGCCGCCACCGGAACATAGCATGGCCATCGTGTCTGGAAAGTTTTCAACCATGCGCGCCATGA
>DASRCU010000228.1:0-1060 GCA_035652955.1 Verrucomicrobiia bacterium
ATGTCTGAAAAATTGGCTTTGATTGAAAACAAAGTTGTTTTCCCAGCACACCTCCCAAGGCGCGGCGCGAATGTGGCTGCTCCTCGCTGTCGGGATGGTGGCGGCAATTTTTTCGGTCCTGGCTTTGGCCCGCCTTCACCAGAAATCCGAAACGCGCCCCGATAATTCCTCGGCGGTGGCGGAAGTGCATGGTGAACCAATCCAGGCTGCGGCGCTCCCTGCCGCAAACCCAGTCCCTGAAACCACCAACCACCCGTCCAAGCCAAGGCATTCCAAACCGCCGTCCGTCCAACGCCGGATGATCATGGCGCAACTCGCCCAATCCGGTCTGGGGAATCCCGGCGAAACAAATCTGACGTTCGGCACCCTGGGAACCGCCGCCGACTTGGCCCGAACCAATCTGGTTTCAGCCTCCAGCCTGCCGGTGATCCAAACGCAAACGCCGGGTTATGCGGAAATTAATTTCAGCGCGCTGTCCGATTACGATTTTGCGATGGAGCCGGCGATGACCTCCGCCAGCGCAAACCCGGCGCAGTTGCTGGCGAACGCCAGGGCGCAGATTCCGCCGCGCGTCCAAACTCTCAATGGCAAAAAAGTGGTGATCCAGGGGTTCCTTTTGCCGGTGAAAATGGATGACGGCCTGGCGGTCGAGTTTTTGCTCATGCGCAGCCAATCCATGTGCTGTTATGGCGTGGCGCCAAAGATCAACGAATGGATCACCGTCCAGATGAACGGCAAAGGCGTCAAGCCCGTCATGGACCGGCCCATCGGCGTCATGGGCGTCTTGCGCGTGGGACCTACGGAGGAAAATGGCTTTTTGACGGGGATTTACCGGTTGGACGGCGAGCGACTCATCGGCCCGCTGTGAAACACTGCCCATGGTGACTTGCAATCGGATGACGCATGATTGAATGTTTAATCGCTCACGCAGTCAAAGCTGAATCGCGCCTGCCGCACCAAAACCTTGCGCGTGGCAATCGGAACAGTTACAACTGCCGAAGGAACACATGAACACCACATCGCCCCAAGTTTCGCCCAGGCGCTTCCGGGTGGCGTTTAC
>DASRCU010000229.1:0-23047 GCA_035652955.1 Verrucomicrobiia bacterium
TTATCTGCTGCAATGGGTGGCCAGCCGTGCCGTGGCCGACTTGCGCGTGCGGTTGTTTGGGCATCTGACAAATCTCCCGGCCGGTTTTCACAACCAAAACGCTTCCGGCCAGCTCATCTCGCGGGTGATGAATGACACCGCCGCGTTGCAGGTGATTTTGAACAATGCCACGACCATTATCGTGCGCGACCCGGTCACGCTGGCCGGGGTGGTGAGCTTTTTGTTGTGGCAGCAACCTCGATTGACGCTCATCACGCTGGTTTTTTTGCCGGCGTGCCTGATTCCCATCGTTATCTTCAGCCGCAAAATCCGCCGCTCCAGCCGCGAGTTGCAGACGCAATCGGCCGATCTGACGCAGACCATGTCCGAAGCCTTCACCGGTCATCGCATCGTCAAGGCATACAATCTGGAGCCGGTGGTCGCGGCGGAATTTCAGAACATCACGCGTCGTTTCGTAAGCCATTACATGCGCATCATTCGCGCGCAGAGTATTCCGGGGCCGCTCATCGAATTTTTCGGTTCCTGCGGCGTGGCGCTGTTGTTGGGCTATTTGATCGTGCACTCGCAGGGACATCCCAATCCGGCGGAGTTTCTGCAATTGATCGGCAGCGTGTTCATGATCTATCCGCCGCTGAAAAATCTGAATCAATTGCACAACTGGTTTGTGCAGGCGCGCGCCGCCAGCGAACGGGTTTTTGAACTGTTGGCAACCCAAAGCACCGTGCCCGAACCCGTCGCGCCCAAAAAACTGCGCGCCGCCGGCGCGGACATCGTTTTTGAAAACGTGGATTTTGACTTTGGCGACAAGCCGGTGCTGCGCGACATCAATCTTACCGTGCGGGCCGGCCAACTGGTGGCCATCGTGGGCGCCAGCGGTTCGGGCAAAACCACCCTGGCCAATCTCCTCCTGCGCTTTTACGATCCGACCCGTGGCGCCATCAAAATCGGCGGCGTGGACATTCGCGAGGTGCGCATGCAGGACCTGCGCAGCCAAATTGCCGTGGTCACGCAGGAAATCATCCTGTTCAACGACACCGTCCGTCGGAACATTGAATTGGGCCGGCCCGGCGCCAGTGAGGAGGAAATCTTCGCCGCCGCCCGACACGCTCACGCCGACGAATTCATCCGGCAGGCCCCCAACGGTTTTGACACCGTCATTGGCGAAAAAGGCCTTCTCTTTTCCGGCGGACAGCGTCAGCGCATCGCCATTGCCCGCGCCGTGCTCCGCAACGCCCCCATCCTCCTGCTCGACGAAGCCACCAGTTCACTGGACACCGAGTCCGAACGCGCCGTGCAGGCGGCGCTGGATGAGTTGATGCACGGCCGCACCACCATTTGCATCGCTCACCGGCTCTCGACGGTGTTGCATGCCGACCAGATTGTGGTGCTTGACCGGGGCCGGATTGTGGAAACCGGCCGGCACGAGGAGCTCGTCCGGCGCGGCGGCGTTTATCAAAAACTTTACGAACTGCAATTTCAGTCGTGAGACCAATTTCCACGTCGAAACGCCGGGCGCGCCGGGATTCGCAGCCTTCAGCCGCGCTTCTTGGCGTCTCTCCGCGGTCGTGGCGTTTTGGCGTTCATTTTTCAGATGGCTGAAAAAATCCTCGCCTTGCAGTTCAAATACTTCGGCGACGCGGTGCTGATGACACCGGCGCTCCGCGCCTTGCGACAACATTTTTCCGATGCGGAAATTCATCTGCTCGTGCCGGAGGAAATGGCGCCGCTGTTCGGGCATTTGCCGTGGCTGAACCGCGTCTGGGCCATGCCCCGCCGGCGCGGCCGTGCGGGTCTCCGCCAAAGCTGGCCGCTGCTTCGCGCCCTGCGTGCGCAACATTTCAACCGTTCGGTGGACTTCGCCAGCAACGATCGCGGCGCGATCCTGAGTCGGCTCATCGGCGCGCGCCGTCGGCTGGGTTGGAGCGAACCCGGCGGATTTCCGGGCCGGAAATTTTGTTACACCGACCGCGTGGCGCCCGAAACCGGGTCGCTGCACGAATCGGCCCGGTTGGCGCGGCTTTTGTCCGGCTGGCAAATTCCGCCGCCGGCTTCGCTTGAGCCGGAGATTCGCGCCGACCCGGCACTGGCCGAAGCCGCAAAAAAAATTCTTCCCGTCGAGCGGGCCGTCGTTTGCCACGTTGCCTCCAGCCAGCCGAAAAAAGAATGGCCGCTGACGCACTGGGCAAAATGGAATCGGCTCGCAACCGACGCCGGCTTTCACGTGGTTTTTACCACCGCGCGCGGCGAACGCGAGCGGGCGCGGCTGGCTGAATTCAGGAAACTCGCGCCGGAGGCGGTTGTTTTGCCGGAAATGCCCGAGCTGCCGCTGTTTCTGGCGGTGCTCGCGCGCGCCGGCCTTTTCGTTTCCGGCGACACCGGTCCGCTGCATTTTGCCGCCGGGCTGGGCGTGCCGACGATTTCGTTGTTCGGGCCGAGTTCGCCCGCGCGTTGGGCGCCCGTCGGCCCGCGCCATCAGTTTCTCACCGGCACCCCGTGCTCCTGCAACGGCCATTGGGCGGATTGCCGGAGCGCCGTCCATTGCCTGGCCGCCATCGCGCCGGAACAAGTGCTGGCCCGACTCAAAAATATGGCCGGCTGATTGGGAAAATTTCAGCGGCTTGCCTTTGGACGGCATTTGCCGGAAGCTGCGCGGCTGGACATGAAAAATCTGCGATTTTGTCTCCCAACCGTTGCGGTTCCCCTTTCCATTTTGGGTTGTGGCTTGTTCCTGCAAGCCGCGGCGGTGCCGGCGCGAGTGACGGAGGATTTCGATGCCGACTGGCGGTTCAGCCGGGGCGACTTCGCCACGGCCATGATGCCGGCGTTTGATGACGCCCGATGGCAACCAGTGGAGGTGCCGCACGATTGGAGCAGCGATGGCCCGTTCAGCCCCGATTGGGCCAGCGGCACGGGCTATGCGCCCGGCGGCGTCGGCTGGTATCGCAAACATTTTTCATTGCCGGAGGATTTTTCCAACCGTGTGGTGTGGGTGGAGTTCGACGGCGTTTACGATTTTTCGGAAGTCTGGATCAACGGTCAATTCGTCGGCGGACGGCCCTATGGTTATTCCAGTTTCGCCTGTGAACTGACGCCGTTCGTGCGCTGGGGCGGCGACAACGTGCTGGCTGTGCGCGTGGACCATTCGCGGTTTGCCGATTCACGCTATTACACCGGTTCAGGAATCGAACGCAACGTCCGGCTGGTCGTGGCCGATCCCCTTCATTTCGTTCGCGACGGCATTTTCATTTTCACGCCGCGTGTTTCGGAAAATTCCGCCGCCGTGCGGGTGCAGATGGCGGTGACCAATGAATCGCCCGACTCTTGTGAAGCCAGCCTGGAAACAACGCTGCTGGCGCCGGACGGGGCAGTGGCGGCGCGTTCGGCAGGAATTCAAATTCCGGTCCGGCCCGGCAGCGCCCTCCAGCGCGAGCTTCGGCTGACCGTCCGCCGGCCGCAATTGTGGAGTCCCGATACGCCCTGTCTTTACCGTGCCGTGACCCGGCTCATGTCCGGCGGCCGGGTCCTCGACGAGGTGACCAACGTTTTTGGCATTCGCGAATTTCATTTTGACGCCAACACCGGTTTTTGGCTCAACGGGAAAAATTTCAAAATCAAAGGCGTTTGTCTGCATGACGATGCCGGGGCGATTGGTGCCGCCGTACCGGCCGGCGTGTGGCGTCGGCGATTGCTGGCTCTCAGGGAAATTGGCGCCAACGCCATCCGCACCGCGCACAACCCGCCCGATCCGGTGCTGTTGGATTTATGCGATCAGCTCGGCTTTCTGGTGATGGACGAGGCGTTTGACGAATTCACCCCGCCCAAGAATAAATGGGTCACCGGCCGCAACGACGGCACGCCGGCGCACTTCGGCTACGGCGAAATTTTTTCGCGGTGGGCGGTGAGGGACATCTCCGACTTCGTGCGCCGCGACCGGAATCATCCCAGCGTCATTTTGTGGAGCATCGGCAATGAGATTGATTTTGCCAACGACCCGTTTTCACATCCGGTGCTCGGCGAGGATTACCGTCCGCAAAATCCGCCGGCGCAAAATTTGCCGAAGTTGGCCCGGCCCCTGATTGCCGCGGTGAAATCGCTGGACCCCACGCGCCCGGTGACGGCGGCGCTGGCCACGGTGGCGATGTCCGACGCCGTCGGCCTGCCGGAGTTGTTGGACGTGGTCGGCTACAATTATCAGGAAACACGCTACGCCGCCGACCACCGGCAATTTCCGAAGCGCATCATTTACGGCAGCGAGAACAATCATTCCTACGGCGCGTGGCTGGCCGTGAAAACCAACGCGTTCATCGCCGGACAATTTCTCTGGACGGGCGCGGATTATCTGGGCGAGGCCGGCCCGTGGCCGAATCGCGCCAGCGGCGCCGGCTTGCTCGACCTGTGCGGTTTCAAAAAGCCGCTCGGCTGGTTCCGACAAAGCCTCTGGAACGACAAACCAATGGTCTATCTTTGCGCCGCCCGCGGCTTCGGCGGCCGCCGCGGTTGGGGCGCGGTGGAAAGCTGGAACTGGCCGGCCCACTCCACCGTCACGGTGTTGTGCTTCGCCAATTGTCCGCAGGTGGAATTGTCCCTGAACGGAAAAATCATCGGCACCAAGACCATTTCCGAAGCCGTCAACGGCGTGCTGCGCTGGGAAATCCCCTTCACCCCGGGGATTTTGCGGGCGATTGGACGTGACCAAACCGGGCGCGAACGGTGTCAATACGAATTGCGCACGGCCGGCGCGCCGGCACGCATCGAATTGCTGCCGGACACCTCGCGTCTGCGGGCCGACGGCAAGGACGTGTGCCAGGTGGAGTTTCAAATTGTGGATGCCGATGGCGTGCGCGTGCCGGACGCGGACGACGAAGTGACCTTCACCCTCGCCGGCCCGGCCAAAATTCCTGGCATCGGCAATGGCGATTTGAACAATGTCGAAAGCGGCCAGACCAATTCCCATCGCGCGTTCCAAGGTCGTGGGCTGGTGATTTTGCAAACGACGGCGGTGCCCGGAGAAATCACCCTCCGCGCCACGGCACCGGGACTGGAGAGCGGCAGCGTGATATTGTCCAGTCGCTGACTTCCGGAAACGACAGCATCAGACCGGCGACTGTCCTCGACCGGAACCGCGCGCCACGTTCCGGCCCTTGTTTTATTGCCTCGGCGGGTAAAGACAAAGCGCGATTTCTGCCGAATACGCGCCCTCCGGTCATGGCGGCGGTTTGATTGAACTTGAAGCAGCGCAAAGAAACGCTTACCGTTCGCGTCCAATGACCTGGCTGCGCGTCCAACGGGATCATGTCAAATCCGTCTTTGAAATTCGACGGCATTTTCAAAATCCCTGGTTGATCGTGCTGATGCGGATGGGGCTTGTGAAGGTTCCCTATTTCCTCTACCGCCTGAAGAACGGCGCTCATCATTACTCCCTTCTGGCGCGTCCCACTACGACTTCCATGGCCGATCTTTTCATCCTGCGCGAGGTTCTCATCAAGGAAGCCTATGCCGATGTGTTGCCGTGGCTGCCCCGGAGAAAGATTCGTTTCCTGGACATTGGCGCCAATCTGGGTTGCTTTACGCTCTGGATGCACCGGCGGTTGGGCGTGAGCGAGGCTTTTTGTTTTGAACCGGAGCCGGATTCGTTTCGACTGCTCAATTTTAATCTGGCGCTCAATGAATGCACCACCGCGCGGTCTCTTCGTTGCGCCATCGGCGGCAAATCCCGCCAGGCCATGCTGGCCCTTAAGGAAACTTCTCCGGGTGGAACCAATCTTTACGCCGATTACAACAAATTTGCCGATGCCAAACCCGTCTCCGTCGTCGCCTTTCAAGAATGGCTGCAGGAAGTGGACGGCGAGTTTGATCTGCTCAAGATGGATTGTGAATGTTCGGAATGGGAGATCATTGACCAGACCGATCCCCGACAATTCCAGCGCTTTCCGGTCTTGTTGGCGGAGGTGCACGGTGACCCGGTACAAAATCGTCCGGTGGAAGAATTCAAGCGACGGGTCGAGCATTTGGGATACCGCACCGTTCGTTGGGACAACAAAGTCCACGGATTGTACATCGGAGTGCGTCAATAAAAGCGGGTTTGCCGGAACGCAAGCCGGAGTTTTCGGAAGAACGGTGCTCTCAACCATGTGCTGAAGATCATGTGGTGCGCGGAGCGCGCCAGGCGCGTCGGATAACGGGATGGCCACACATTCCCTCTTGCCTGTCGCGAAATTGATTGCCACCCAGGAACTGATAGAACCGAATCATTCGCAGTTGTTTGAACGGTTGACGCTCAAATCGGTCACGCTGCGCAATCGCAGCGGAGTGTCGCCGATGTGCCAGTATTCGTCCGCAAACGGCGTGCCCACCGATTGGCATCTGGTGGTCAGGGCGCCCGCGCCGTGGGCGGCGCGGCATCGTGGCCGCGGCTTTAATTTCCGCAGCAAGTGCCGCCGGCCGGCCATCCTGATTCTCTCCAGTTGCGGGAACCACGCCTGAGTGCGCTCCCTCCGGCGCATCCCCAAAACTGTTGAGGGACAAAGCGGAAACGGCGGTGTAAATTTTTGGTAAAATGATGCACCGGCCTCGTTTTTCCCGATTAAGGATGTTGGAAATGGCGCTGTGGCTTGCCGCGACGGCGGGCGCCTGGGCCAACGTTCCAGGCGGCGGCACCAGCGGGCCGAACGTCACACTCACCGACAACGGTTCGACGGTGACCCTGGCCAACGGCATCGTGTCCATCGTCATCGTCAAGTCCAGCGGCATCGTGGATCACATCAATTACACCTTCAACAACACCGGCAGTCCGCAAACGCTGGATTTGTTGGCTGGCGGCCATAACGGCGGCCAGCTTTACTGGGAAAACAGCAACAATCAGGGGTTGACGTTCAGCTACGCCGTGGTGGCCAACCCCGCCAACACCGGTGGCAATTACGCCGAAGTCGCACTGACCACCACCACCGTCTCGAATATCGTGTTGGAAGTGCATTACTCGATGCTTCGCGGCAATTCGGGATTTTACGTCACACCCATTTGGATTCATCGCGGCACCGACGGCGCATTTTCCTTTGGCGAATGTCGGGACAACATTTACGCCGGCGCCATTTTCAACTGGATGAGTGTGGACGCGACACGCAATCGGCTGATGGAAGTCTCCGGCGGCTCGGCCATCGGCGTGTGGGGCGCGCCCGTGGAAGTGTCGCTTTGGACCAACGGCCTCTACGCCGGCCAATATGAGGACAAATACAAATACAGCGCCAACTTCGGCGACCAGCGCGTGTGGGGCTGGAGCAGCGTCGGCCCCGGCGGCAAAAACGTCGGCCTGTGGAACGTCTCGGCCAGCGTCGAATATTACAACGGTGGCCCGCTCAAACGCGAACTGATGGAGCATATTGGCACCACGATCCTGAACATGCTCAACGGCGGGCATTACGGGCAGGGCGGGGACGGTGTATTCGCTGCCGGCGAAGTCTGGGCCAAGGTTTGCGGGCCGTACTTCATTTACTGCAACAACGTCAACGGCGCGCTGACGGATGCCAACGCGGCGGCCCAGGCGCTTTATGCCGATGCGCTGGCTCAGGCGCAAGCCGAGGCCGGTGCCTGGCCGTATGCGTGGTTCACCAATGCCTACTATGCACCCGCGTCGCAGCGCGGCACGGTGACCGGGCAAATAGCGATCCGCGACCTGTTCAATCCCAACGCCTCCGTTTCCAACCTGTGGGTCGGCCTCGTCCAACAGCCGGCGACCAGCACCGGCAGTTATGATTTCCAGGCCTGGATGAAACCTTATCAGTTCTGGACGCGCACCGATACCAGCGGCCATTTCACCTTGCCCAATGTCATCGCCGGCACAAACTATACGCTTTACGCGTTCGGGCCGGGCGCCCCGGGGCTGTTTATGTCGCAAAACCCAACCGGCGGCCGGCCGCCGCTGTTGTTCGATGTGCCTGCGTCGCCTTTCAGTGTCACGGTCACTGCCGGCGCCACGAACTCTTTGGGCGCCGTTACCTGGACGCCGGCGCGCGTGGGGCCGACGGTCTTTGAAATCGGTTATCCTGACCGCACCGCCAGGAAATTCAGACACGGTGAAGATTGGTGGGTGGGCGATGTGGGGCCGGCCCCGAATTATCCCAGCCCGATCTGGAGCAAGTGGCTGGAATACCCGTTTGATTTCCCCAACGGCGTCAACTACGTCGTCGGCCAAAGCCGTTGGACGACGGATTGGAATTTTGTTCAGCCGGTGGTGACCAGCAGCACGGGCACTTACAACAACTCCAGTTCGACCATCACCTTCAATCTCTCCACCGCGCCGGCTCCGGGCGCGACAGCGGCGCTTTACATCGGCTTGGCCTCGGATTACAGCGCCGCCATCATCGTGACGGTCAATGGGCAAAACCTCGGCAGCGTTCAGGGCGTGACGGGCAGTCCGAACAACAGCATTCCGACCACCGGCTACTACGCCGGCTACGGCAGGAGCGACACGACGATTCGCGAGGGGATCAACGCGATGGCTTCCGACGAGCGCCTCACCTTTCCGGCTTCGCTGTTGCACGCCGGGGCAAATACCATCACCCTCGGCATCCGCCAAACTGGCGGCAGTTATTTTGCCGATCACGCCATGTATGATTACCTCCGGCTGGAATTGACCGGTTACGTACCGCCGCCGCCGCCCGGCGTTGTCGTTTATCCCGGCAACCGCTGTAATTTGATCTGCTGGCCGGTGCAGCCGGGCGCGACGAGTTACAACATTTTGCGTTCGACCACCAGCGGCAGCGGTTACGTACCCATCACTAACGGCGTCATCGGCCCGGTCTGCGGCAGCGGCTGGAACAATGCGACGTTTCTCGACACCAACCTGGTCAACGGCACGACTTATTACTACGTGGTGCAGTCGGTCAACCCTGCCGGCGCCAGTGCCCATTCGCCCGAAGCCAGTGCTACCCCCGACGCAGCCATTTCTTCCAATCCGCCATCCGCTCCGACGGGTCTGACGGTCACGAGCGTCGGTCATCAGAGCGTCACGTTGAATTGGAATACCTCGCCGGGTGCGGATTTTTACACGATTTACCGCTCGACACTCTTCGACAACGGCGGCGGCGCCTCGAATGTATTGGGCACAATTGTGCTGGCAAACAACGTGACGAACACGACTTATGTGGACACGTCACCGACGGATGGAAGCACCTACCGCTATTTTGTCACCGCCACTGGCGTCGGCGGGACCAGCGGTGAGTCCGCACCGGTAATCGCCGTGCCGCTGCCGCCGCCGCCAGCCGGCGCGCCCGGTTCGCTGACCGCCGCGCCCCTGTCGGGAACGAACATCACCCTCCGCTGGTTGCCTGTGCCGGGGGCAGTGGGCTATGTGGTCCAACGTTCAACCAGTCTGAACGGCAATTACACGTTGCTGAACAGCATCACCGAAACGACCTACACCGATTATGGGCTGAACACAAATCTGACTTATTACTACAAAATCACGCCGATGAACGCCGGAGGCATCGGCACCAGCGGGGTAACCACCACCCGGCCGGCGCCGCCTGCGAGCCTGACGGCCATTGCCGGCGATACAAAAATTTTTCTGCTCTGGCCCGCTTCCGTTGGGGCAACCGGCTACGTCATCAAGCGCGGCACCGGTAGCGGCAATGAAACCACCACCGTAGCCGACAACGTGACGGCTACCAATTTCGTGGACGCCGGATTGAGCAACGGCACAACGTACTTTTACGTGGTCAGTGCCCTGGGCACCGGCGCCAACAGCGGCAATTCGCCGGAAGCCAGCGCCACGCCCGGTCCTGAGCCGCCGCCGACCATCGTCCGCGCCGGCTTCAGCGGCGGCAATTTTACGCTGGCCGGTGCCGGCGGATTTCCCCAGGCCACATTTTATCTGCTGGCGACGACCAATTTGGCACAGGCGCCTGCCCAGTGGACGGTCGTGGCGACCAATCAATTCGACCTTAACGGCAATTTCTCGTTGACGCTGACCAACCTGCTCAACCCCGCCGCGCCGCAGACATTTTACCGGCTGCGGTCGGAGTGAGCCCGCGGATTGGGAAACGAAGCCGCATTCCGTCTCGGCCCGGGCGGCGGATTTCCTTCAAAAAAAGCGGAAACGAACTTGCGTCCCGTCGTGGGGGAGCTATAATTTGCAACTCGCGCGCGGGAAAATCCGGCGCGGTCTTTTTTGATTTCAACTGATTTGACCTATGGCAACAGCAAACGACCTTCGCCGCGGCATGGCGATTGATTACAATGGCGACATTTGTGTGGTGCTGGATATGCAGCACCGCACGCCGGGAAACCTGCGCGCCTTCGTGCAGGCCACGCTCCGCAGCATCCGCACCGGCAAATCTTCCGACGTGCGGTTCAGCTCCACCGAAAAAATCGAGCCGGTGCCGATGATCACCAGGAAAATGGAGTTCAGTTACATGGACGGCGAGGATTATGTCTTCACCGATCCCGAAACCTACGAGACCGTCACGCTGGCAGCGGAGTTGGTGGGAGAGGCGAAGAATTACCTCGTGGAAAACGGGACCGTCACCGTGACCTTTGTGGAGGACAAAGCGGTGGCCGTGGAATTGCCGCCGAGTGTGGTGCTGACGGTGACCGACGCCCCGGAGGGCATTCGCGGCGATTCCGCCAACAACGTCCAGAAACCTGTCAAGCTCGAAACCGGCATCACCATCCAGGCGCCGTTGTTCATCAAGACCGGCGAGAAAATCAAGGTGGATACGCGCACCGGCAAATACATGGAGCGCGCTTAAGCCCTGGTCCGCATCCCGGCCAAAGTTCCATTCGTAAAGCCCTCCGCGGCTCTTTGTCGGACGGCTGATTCCGGACGTCTCCCGTCTGATGCCGGGCGCGCGCGGTGACCCTGTGGATGGGGACTCCGCGCAGAACGGCTCCTTCTGTTTGTGGCGGCAGGAAGTGGCGCGGAGGCGCGCGGCTCTTTTCCCGGCGGAATTGCCTTGCAACCGGCCCGATTTGGGTTATTTCTGGGCAAAACCGCATGTCAGGACAACTTAAAGGGGAAAAAGTGTTCCGCGGCATCGCTGTTTCCGACGGCGTATGCAAGGGGAAAATTCTTGTCCTGCATCACACCCGCCACGTCATTGCCCGCCGTGAAATTCCCGAATCGGAAATCGAAGCGGAAGTCCGGCGCTTTGAGCAGTCTCTGGTCCGCACCCGCCAGCAAATTACCGACATCCAGCATCGCGTGGCCGCCAGCATGAGCGCCGCCGAGGCGGACATTTTCGACGCCCATCTGCTGATGCTCGAAGACCGCGTGCTCATCGAGGAAGTCATCCGCGCCATTCGCGATCAAAAGGTCAACGCCGAGTTCGCCTTTCACACCGTTTCCGAACGCTACATCGCGGCGTTGGCGGATGTGGACGACGAGTATTTGCGCGAGCGCGCCGCTGATTTGGGTGACCTGGCCGGCCGCGTGCTGGACAATCTGTTTGAAGTCAAGGATACCCTGGATTTGCGGCGTCTGGCCGAACCATGCATCCTCGTCGCGCACGATTTAAGCCCCTCCACCACGGCGCAACTGGACAAAAAACTGGTTCTGGGTTTTGCCACCGATGTGGGCGGCAAAACCTCGCACACCGCCATCATGGCGCGGTCGCTGGACATCCCGGCGGTGGTGGGACTCCAAACGGCCAGCGAAGAACTGGCCACCGGTCACTACGCGCTGCTGGACGGCTACAACGGCATCCTCATCGTCAATCCCACCGATCAGACGCTGTTCGAATACGGTCAACTGGTCAAAATCAAGGAATCGCTCGAAGTCAAACTGCGCGAAATCCGCAGCCAGCCGGCCGTCACCCTCGACGGTCGGAGGGTTCACCTCTCGGCCAACATCGAGGATCAGAACGACATTCCCGCCGTTCTTGAGCATGGCGCCGAAGGTGTGGGGCTGTTCCGCACTGAATTTCTGTTCATCAACCGCGACCGCCTGCCCACTGAAGAGGAACAGGCCGCGGTGTATCGCCAGGTGGCCGCCGCGCTCAAACCGCAGCCGGTCATCATCCGCACACTCGATCTGGGCGGCGACAAGTTCGCCTCGCATCTGGAACTGGCCCGCGAAGTCAATCCCTTTCTGGGCTGGCGCGCTATTCGTTTCTGTCTGGCCCAGCCGGAACTGTTCCGCGCCCAGCTTCGCGCCATTCTGCGCGCCAGCGCCGAAGGCAACGTCAAAATCATGTATCCGATGATTTCCGGTTTGGAGGAATTGACCCAGGCCAATGCCTTTCTCGAAAAATGCAAGACCGAATTGCGTGCCGAGAAAATCCCCTTTGACGAAAATCTCGAGATCGGCGCCATGATCGAAATCCCTTCCGCGGCGCTCATTGCCGACGCGCTGGCGCACCGCGTGAAATTTTTCAGCCTCGGCACGAACGACCTGATCCAATACACCCTGGCCGCCGACCGCACCAACGAAAAAGTCTCGCACCTTTACGACCCTACCCATCCGGCCATCGTGCGGCTTATCAAAAACGTCGTTGAAGCCGCGCACCGCCACGGCATTTGGGCCGGCGTCTGCGGCGAAATCGCCGGCGACTACGTTCTGGCGCCGCTGCTGGTGGGGCTGGGGGTGGATGAATTGAGCGCGGCGCCGCCGGTGATAGACGAAGTGAAATACATCATCCGTTCTGTCAAATCGAGCGAGGCGCAGGCCCTGGCCGAGTTCGCCCTGCAATGCGAATCGTCCACAGAAATTCTGGCCCGTTGCCAGGAACTGGCCCGTGCCGCCGCCCCCGGCCTGTTTGAGAACCGGCTCAACGGCGCCAGGTGAGCCGCCGCCCGGCCGCCGTTGCCGCCTGCAAAAGCCGGCGCTGACCTTTGGCCCGTCAGCGCGCGGTCACCACCACGTAATTTTTTTTGCCTTTACGCAACAAAAGGTGCTTGCCAAACAGCAAATCGTTCAACGTTACCAGGCGCGTGACGCCGCACTCGCGGAGGTTGTTGAGATTGACGCCGCCCCCTTCAATGTCCTTCCGCGCCTGGCTTTTGGAGGAACTCAAGCCGGCGTGGACCAGCAGTTCGACAAGCGGAACGCCGGTGCCGGCCAATCTTGACCTTTCAATTTCCTTCGTCGGCACTTCGCCGATGATCTCGTTGAACGTGCTTTCGGCAATGCCGTCCAGTTTGCCGCCAAACAAAATTTCGCTGGCGCGAACGGCCTCGGCGGCAGCGCTTTCGCCGTGAATCAAACTCGTCACCGCTCGGGCCAGCGCCTGGTGCGCCGCCCGCGCGCCGGGATTTTCCGTGTGGCGGACTTCCAGGGCGGCGATTTCATCCCGCGACAGAAACGTGAAGTATTTCAAATAGCGGATGACATCGCGATCGTCGGTGTTGATCCAGAACTGGTAAAATTTATAGACACTGGTCTTGTTTGGATCGAGCCACACGGCACCGGACTCGGTCTTGCCGAATTTGGTGCCGTCGGCGTTGGTGATCAGCGGCAGCGTCAGGCCAAACACCTGTTTGCCCAGTTTTTTTCGGCACAAATCAATGCCGGCGGTGATGTTGCCCCACTGATCGCTGCCGCCAATTTGCAATTCGCAGCCGTAATCGCGGCAGAGCACCATGAAATCGAACGCCTGCAACAGCATGTAGCTGAATTCGGTGTAGCTGATGCCGGTTTCGCGATCTTCCATCCGCGCGCGGACGCTCTCCTTGGCAATCATCTGGTTGACGGAGAAATGCTTGCCGATCTCGCGCAGGAAATCCAGATACCTCACGTCCGCCGTCCAGGAGGCGTTGTCCGCCAGCCGGGCGGGATGGGAGCGGCTTTCAAAGTCGAGCAGGCGGGTCAGTTGCGTTTTTACACGGGCGATGTTTTGCTCCAGAACCTCCCTGGTGAGCAGTTGCCGTTCCTGGGTTTTGCCGCTGGGATCGCCAATCAATCCGGTCGCACCGCCGGCAACGGCAATGGGGTGATGACCGAACTGTTGAAAGCGGCGCAAGGCCAGCAGCGGCACCAGGTTGCCGACGTGCAGCGAATCGGCCGTGGGATCAAAACCACAATACAGGGTGATGGGCGAGGCCGTCCGCCGGGCCAGTCCCGCCGCATCGGTGCAGTCCGCCACCAGTCCGCGCCAGTTCAGCTCGTCCAAAATGTTCACGCGGACAGGTTACCAGCCAAACGCGGGGTTGAAAACAGAATCCGCCCACCCCGCGCCGCAGACAACGCCGACTGACTCTTGAAGTTATGAAAGATGTGGGTTATACAACGATGATCGAGTTTGCGGGACCTCTTGCCGCCGGGGTGAATCAGTTTGGGAGCCTTAAGCGCAGCCGCACCCGGTTATGAACATGCCAATTCGACAAAGCCACGCTGCGATTTGCTTTCTGGTTGCAAGTTTTACACTTTGTTCTGAGGACTTGCCGGCCGCTCGCTTTCCTTTGGGCTGCATCCTTCGGATAATCCAAATGGTTTTGCTCCACGGATTCCAGCACTGGTTGGTTTCGTCAATGACTTGATTCAATTCTTGGTGCGGGGGCAGCTTGGGTGCTGTTTAAGAAAACGCGAATGCGGGGTTGCGAGCCATGATTGTTTGGCGGTTAGTGGTTGGTTTGACGATATGGTCCTTATTCAGTCTGGCTTTTACAGGAGAGAATATTTACGGCATCCTGGTTGTCGTTGGGTTGGCCGTGATTGACCTTCTAGATGGCGATTTACTTGTCTGAGCGCAGACGGGAAGGCGCTGCCTGCCCCCGCCACGTGGCCGATGAAAAATCTTTGCGCCGGGGAAGCGGCACGGCAAAATCGAGCGGGGCTGAACTTGGAACTTGGAAGCGGCCGCAGGTCGCTTTAGTTTGCGGGCGTGTCGCAAATGCTCAAATCGTCCGGCGCGATGGCCGGCGCCACGTTGTTGAGCCGTCTTTTGGGACTGGTGCGAGAGATTGTTTATGCCCGGTTCATGGGGGTGGGCTGGGTGACGGATGCGTTTCTGCTGGCCTTTCAAATTCCGAATCTTTTTCGACGGCTGCTGGGCGAAGGTGCGCTCACGGCGGCGTTTATTCCGATTTTCAAGGAGCAGGAGAAAAGGCATGGGGAACAGGAAATGTGGCGCACGGCCAATGCCGTGATTTCCGGCCTGATTGTTGCCGCCGCGGTGGTCATCGCGGGGGTCCTGCTCGGCCTGTCGCTTCTGCTGGCGGTTCATCCGTTTGCCGCCAAGACCGAGCTGATGCTGCGGCTCCTGCGCGTGATGTTTCCTTACATGCTGCTGGTGTGTCTGGCGGCGGCGTTCATGGGCATGTTGAATGCGCGCGGCCATTTTTTTATTCCGGCAATGGGGGCGGCGATGCTGAACGTGGTGATGATCGCCTCGGTGCTCTGGCTGGCGCCGAAGCTGGGCCGGCAATGGCCGCCGGCAGAGCGATTACCCCACCAGATTTTCGCGCTGGCCGTGGGCGTGTTGGCGGCGGGCGTGGCGCAGGCGGCGTTTCAATTGCCGACGCTCTGGCACGATGGCTTCCGCTACCGCTGGGTTTCCCCCTGGCGCGAGGAAAGCGTGCGGCGGGTGGCCCGGCGTATGATTCCCGGCACGATCGGCATCGCCGCCTACCAAATCAACGTCACCGCTGTGCAGTTCCTTTCCTTCTGGGTCGGCACCGGTATTGTCTCCTCGTTTGGCTACGCGGTGCGGCTGATGGAACTGCCCCAGGGCATGTTCGGCATTTCGCTGGCCACGTATTTGCTGCCGACGCTTTCGGGGCTGGCCGCCGAAAAAAAATTTGACGAATTTCGCGCCACGCTGCGCAGCGGCCTGGGGACGCTGATTTTCCTGAATGGCATCGCTTCGGTGTTGCTGGTCGTCCTGGCCGAACCAATCATCCGGCTGCTGTTCGAGCGGGGCCGGTTTGACGCGATGGCCACGCGGGAAGCGGCGCTGGCGCTGATGTGTCTGGCACCAGGGCTGGTGGCGTTTTCCAGCGTGAACATCCTGGCGCGCGCCTTTTACGCGCTGGGCGACACCCGGACGCCGATGAAAATCAGCGTGTTTTGCCTGGGGTTGAATTTGCTGCTGGCCGCCGCGCTGGTCTTTCCCTTGCGCCAGGGCGGTCTGGGTCTGGCCAACACCGCCACTTCCACGATCAACCTCGCGCTGTTGTTGTTTGCCTTGCGCAAAAAACTCGGCCGGCTGGAAATGGAATCGCTGCAAAAAACCCTCCTGCCGCTGGCGCTGGCGGCGGTTCTGGCCGGTCTGGCAGCCTGGGGCCTTTGGAAATTCTGGGAGACACGAATGGGGCACGCGACGCTGGCGCTGAAAATCGGGGCGGTGTTCGTGCCGGTAGCCGCCGCGGGGCTGGTTTACGCCTCGCTCTCGCTGGCCTTCAAGGTGACCGCGGCCAGGGAAATGGCCGCTTTTGCGCTGTCCAGATGGGGGCGACCGCAAACGGCCGATCGCTGATCGGTTCGGCGCTCAACAAAAAATTTCCACCACCGTCGCCCAGCCGTTCCGCCCGAACTGGCCTCGGAAAGCTTCAAGGAGCGTTTCCGCCGCCGGCGCGTTTTGGCAGATTGCAAAGGTCGTCGAGCCGCTGCCGGACATCAACGCGGCCAGCGCGCCGTGACTCAGGAAAAATTCCTGATACAATTTCAGGATCGGAAATTTTTCAAAGGCGGGCGCTTCCAGGGCGTTGTAGAATTCTGCTGCGGCCGCCGGCAAATCACCGGCGCGCAGGCGCATAATCAATTTTTGCGCGCGGCTTTTCCGTCCGTTCAAGGCGGCCGGAAAGCGCGCCAGGTTCCGGTAAGCCCACGGCGTGGAAATGCCGAAACCGGGGTGAACGAGCAGCATCGCCCGACCGCGGAGCGCTGGGAACGGGTCGAGCGGCTGGATTTGCTCGCCGCGCCCGGTGGCCAGGGCAGGTTGGTTTTGGAGAAAGAACGGGACGTCCGAACCCAGCGCGGCGGCGAGTTCGCGAAGCTTTTCAAACGGGAGTGGATGGCCGAACAGTTCGTTGAGCGCCCGCAGCGTCGTGGCGGCGTTGCTGCTGCCGCCGCCTAAACCGGCGGCCAGGGGAATTTTTTTTTCGAGATGGATTTTGGCGCCTTCAGAAACACCCGCCACGGCCAGAAATTTTTCCGCCGCGCGAACGACGAGGTTTCGCGAATCGCCCGGCAGGTTGGGATCGCTGCACGAGAATTGAATTCCATTTGGGCAGCGGTCGAACGTCAGCTCGTCCCAGACCGGAACCGGCAGAAGAAGGGTTTCCAGCTCATGGAAACCGTCGGCGCGTTTGCCGAGAATATTCAGCAGCAGGTTGACTTTGCAGGGCGACTTTTTTTCCACGGGCATTGCCGTGTTCGACGGTTCGCGCGTTGGAACGGCGGGCGGCGTCCGCTGCCCCGCGCGCTCAGAAGAACATCAATTGTCAAACACCTTGAACCGGCTGCCCATCAACCACGGCGCCACATCCCCCCCGCTGAAACCCATGTAGGTGTCGGTGTCAAACAGACTGTCGGAAATCCGGCCCGGTTTGTAACTTTCAGGAAAGACGGGGCCGGGTTTGACATAGCGGGTGAGAATCGGCTGATACGGCGGGAACGGGAAGGTGACCACTTCATAAACTCCCATCGCCGTGCGCGCCAGCGACTGGTCAAAGCCGTGCACCACGCCGTAGGTGTAACCGACGCTAGGACCGTCGAAGACGGTGGTTTGTTCCACGCTGCGGCGCAGGTCGCCCAGCCGGGCCGGCTCATACAGATCACTCAAACCTCGGCCCAGTTTGGTTTCCGGCCCGGCACAGCCGGAAGTGAACACTGCCGTCAACGCCGCGGCAGCCAGCAGGAAAAGGGTCGTTGTGTTTCGCATACGATGTCTCGGTTCGGCAAAAACCTACGCCGAATCCGACGGAAGTAAAGTGCGAATTCAGCCGCTCCGCAGCCAGCGCCAGACGACCCCGTCCCTTTACAAGGAGGCGTGATCTATCAAGCGCGTCGAGCCAATGAAAACGGCCAGCGCCAAGTGCGTGCCGTGCGTGACCGTCGCCACGGGCCTGAGCGTTTCCGGCTCGAAAAATTCCACGTAATCCAGCCTGGCGTCCCGCTCGGCTTCAATCAATCGCCGCAAATCCGCCTTCAATTTATCGGCGGCGATGGATCGGGATTTTTTTACGGCGGCCTGGGCGGACTGGATGGCCCGCCAGAGCACGGTGGCCTGCCGGCGCTGCTCCGGCGACAGATACTGGTTGCGCGAACTCATCGCCAGGCCGTCCGGTTCGCGCACCGTCGGCGCGACGAGGATACGCACCGGGAAATTCAAATCCCGCACCATGCGCCGGATGATAGCCGCCTGCTGAAAATCCTTCTCCCCGAACACCGCCACGTGCGGTTGGACGAGGTTGAATAATTTGGCCACCACCGTCGTCACCCCCCGAAAGTGCGTCGGACGCGAAACACCCTCCATCGGGCGCGACAAGGTTTCTTCGACGACGCAGGTGCTGAACCGATCTTCGGCGCCCCCTGGATACATCTCCGCATCCGCCGGAGCAAAAACGACGTCCACATCCGCCCGGCGACAGCGCTGCGCATCGCCCTCCAAATCCCGCGGGTACTTTGCCCAATCCTCCGTCGGCGCAAACTGCGTCGGGTTGACGTAAATACTGACCACCACTTTGCCGGATTTGCCGACGCGCTGGCGTGCGACACGCATCAGGCTCACATGCCCGTCGTGCAGGCAACCCATGGTCGGCACAAAGGCAATTTTGACTCCGGCACGCCGCCATTTTTGGGCGAGCCGTTGCATGGCGGCGGCAGAGGAGATGATTTTCACCCCGAACGGTCAACGGCGCCGGATTCTCCCCGGCGCGCGGAGCAATCAATATTTGGCGGTCAGGCCCAATGGATCGGCGCGCTCTGCGGCATCTCGTGGGCACAGGGCTGGTTGATGGGCGCTTCGGGCGCCTGGTCGCTGGGCGTGACGATCTTATTGGCAATGAGCCACGCCTCCACTTCTTCGCCGCTGACGTCGGCGAGCATGTGGCCGTTAATTTCCACGCACGGGCTGAGCATTTGGCCGCTCTTTTCGATCATTTCCTGCCGCTGTGCCGGGTCGTTGACGATGTCGCGATCCTCGAAGGGCAGATGGTATTTGCGCAATACGGCCCGCACGCCCTGGCTCCAGCCGCAGGTCGGTTTCAAATAGGCAATAATTTTCGGTTTGTTCATGGCTCTGGCAATTTGTTCGTTTGCGGAGGCAAGATGCCACAAAATGGCGGACGCGGCAAATCATCTTTCCAGTTCCGCCGCCCTTCGGGCGGCCAGGACTTTTTGCGAGGGAAGGTAATGGGCAATGAAGTCGCGGTAAAACGCCGCGAACGTGCCGGCAGCCAGATGAGCGCGCGCTTCCGCCAGAATTTTCAAGAACAGGTGCACGTTGTGGACGCTCAACATGCGGAGGCCCAGGATTTCCTGCGCGTGGAGCAGGTGGCGCAGATAGGCGCGCGTGAAATGCCGGCAGGCGAAACAATCGCAGGTTTCGTCAATGGGGCGAAAATCCGCCTTGTACGCCGCGCCTTTGAGCGCGAAGGCGCCGCGACGCGTGAACGCCGTGCCGTTGCGCGCCACGCGGGTGGGCAACACGCAGTCGAACAAATCCACGCCACGGGCGATCAGTTCCAGCATTTGAGCCGGCGTGCCCAGGCCCATCGCGTAACGCGCCTTGTGGACGGGCAGATGCGGCACGGTCAACTCGACGGCGCGAAACATTTCCGGTTCCGGTTCGCCCACGCTCACGCCGCCGATGGCGTAGCCGTCGAAATCCATTTCCACAAGCGCCCTGGCGCAGAGCTCCCGCAGCTCGGCGTGGGTGCCGCCCTGCACAATGCCGAAAACCTGCTGTCCCTCGGCGCGGGGCTGTTCGCGGCATTCGCGTGCCCAGCGGAGGGTGCGTTCGACGGCCTGGCGTTGTTCGCGCAGGGGGGCGTCGTGCGGCGGACATTCATCAAACGTCATGGCGATGTCCGCGCCGAGCAGGCGCTGAATTTCCATCGCCTCCCTGGGGCCAAGAAAACAGACCGAGCCGTCAAGGTGAGAACGGAATTCAACGCCGTGCGGTTTGATTTTCCGGATTTTGGCCAGACTGAACACCTGGAAGCCGCCGCTGTCGGTCAGAATGGGTTTGGGCCAATTCATGAAACGGTGCAGACCGCCGGCGGCGCGAATGATTTCCAGGCCGGGCCGCAAATTCAAATGATAGGCGTTGCCCAGGAGAATTTGCACGCCCATTTCCTGGAGTTCACGGGGGTCCAGCGCCTTGACACTGGCCTGGGTGCCGACGGGCATGAACTGGGGCGTGTCCACGGGCCCATGCGCCGTGATCAATCTCCCCAGGCGCGCCCGAGTGTGGGGATCGGTTTTGAGAAGTTCAAACATTCAGGAATTTACCGGGACGAGCGGCCCGACACGGCTTGGCTTGAAGGAAACCGTGAAGGGAATGGCAGCGGCGGCGGTTCATGAGCGCGGTCCCGCAAACGGAGTCTGTTCATTGCGACCGGCGTTTTAGAAAGGGGATCAGGTGCGAGAGAAATTGCCAAGTCAAACCGATGGCCACCAGCGCGCAGGCGAAATACGGCGTGAGCCAGCTTGGATTGTGCACCACCTGTAACACGCTGCCCCGGTCATCCGGATCGTAACTGGCCTGATAAAATGTTTCGCCCTCATAACGCAGCGGATTGTTCATGTAAATGCGCACCTGGCGGTCTTCGCCGGTGTTGAGGTTCTGCAGCCGAACGCGGCTGGAAAAATTTTTCGGGATGTCGGTGCCGGGATATTTGTCGTGCCGGAAGTTCAGGAGCGTCAGGCTGAACGGCAGGTAAAAGCGCTCCGGACGAAGGATCATTTCGTAGGTGCGACCGCCGCAGGTGAAATGCTGCGGCTGCGAGAGCAGCGCCGAAACCAAAAACGTGCCCCGGGCAGGGACAGGCCGCTGCGCGTTCGAGTCGCCCGGCCCGCCAGCCCCGCCACGATCCAGCGGAAGAATTTCAACGGTGGCCGACGGCAAATCCACGCGGTCCATTGCTGTTTCCCGCGGCAAGGAACGCCACCAGAAATTCGTGCCCGTGCCGGCGGTGCTCCCGACCGGCGTGAAGCCGGGCGCATCGTTTTCGGCCAGTTCGGAGTTGGCGTAAAATGTTTTCAGACGCATGACAAATGGCCATTGCGCCTGCCGCACGGTGCCGCGCCGCACCAGCACGCTGCAGGGAATGGCCACCACCGTGTCGTACTTCGGGTCTGTTGTATCCATCACCGCCAGTTCGTAGGCGCGTTCGGCCTCGGTGTAATTTTTCGTCTCGCCGATGCGCAGATGCAGGACGCTTTCCCGCGACAACCAATCCGTCAGGAATTGCCCCAGCAACAAGAGCATGACGCCGAGGTGAATCAGCACGATGCCGATTTTACGTGTGCCTGGCCGGTAATAGCGTAGATGCGCCGCCAGCAGGTTGATCAACAGCACCGTGCCCAGCAAATAACCGCCGGGAAAAATCGGAATGTGCGGCGGGGAACCGTCCAGCGGCCAGTAAATCAGGAAACTGCGGAAGAATTCCGTCTGGGCCTTGTAAAGCCCCAGGTCCACCTCACCCCACGTGCCCCAAAATACCAGCACGCAGCCGAGCGCCAGACAGGCTACCGTCAGCTTCAGCGAGGAGAAAAATTTGAAAATCGTTTTCAGCACGGTGCCTGAAATTTGAACGGCCAGGCAGGTGATTGACCCCCATCCGCCCGAAGCCTCTTTCCGGGACAGACACGGATGATCCGCCTCCATCCGTTTGGGACGCAGCGCTCCCGGATTTTCACATCGTTTTGCGGACGGGACGTTTTCAATATTTCACTCCCTGAACGAACTGGAGGAAGGCGGCTTTCTGGCTCTGGACCACACTGGTGTCACCCATGAGTTTGTAAAACCACGTCCGGTCGTTCTCCGGCACGATGACGCCGACCAGCCGCGTTGGCCGACCGGTTTGCAAATCCGTGCCACTCAGGTCCACTACCGTCGCCTGGCCGCCGCTGACCGGCAATGACGTGGTCAACGCCGCCAATTCGGTTTCGTCCACGGCGTCCAGACCGATTTGTTGGCGCCAGCGGTTCACGTTGGCCAGCAAACCACCGCCGTCGCCGGCCAACTGCGCCACATTCACTTCGGCCTGGGCGCCGTTCGTACCGGCGATGGTGTATTCGGCCAGCAAAAATTGTGCGGGGGGCACTTCGCGCCAATCCGCCGGCGGTTGCCAGGTCGGCCTGGCGGTGGTGGCTGATGCGGACGACGCGGTCATCCCGCCGATGGCCGGATGGCCCGGCGGTAATTCGGTTTGCGTTGCGGCCTGCGGACCAAAGTTCAGCGATTTGAGAAATTCAATGAACGCCGGTTTTTGCTGCTCGACCAGGTCGGCATCGCCGGTCATTTTGTAAAACCACGAATTGCCGTCGGGCCGATGCTGAATGACGCCGAGAATCCGTTCGGCATTGCCGCTGGCGGAATTGGTGCCGACGAGGTCGTAGAGTTGAGCGGGCAAACCGCCGGCTACGACGCTTTCCGCCGCGGCCTGCAACTCCTCGTCCGGCACAGGTGCCAGTCCGACCTGGCCGCGCCAGCGATTGACGTTGGCGGGGTCGGTGCCAGCCATGCCAGGCAGCGGAATGACGCTCACGTCCGCCGATTGACCGTTCGCGCCGGTGATTTTGAACGAGGCGACGCGCATTTCACCGGGCGTCATTTCCCTCCAGCCCGCGGGAGTTTTCCACGTGAGGGCCGTCGCAGCCGCACCGGCCGCCCCGCCGGGCATGGTGGAAATGTCCGGGTGCCCCGGCGGCAATGACGGATTGGGCGAATCCACCGGCAGCGCCGGCGCCGTTTGCGGCGGCGCCGGGTTCTGATCCTTGGCGACGCGATAAACCTGGATGTTGTCCCGATGACAGCCGGTCACCAGCCAGAGGGCCGCCAAACACGTCCACCCATACCATCGGTGCCGTGTCGGACCCGGCGCGGCGTTGAAAGAATCATTCACAATCTAAAAATTAGTAGCCCGATTGATGAGAATTCAAGTTCTT
>DASRCU010000230.1:0-2644 GCA_035652955.1 Verrucomicrobiia bacterium
TCGTATTATTGTCCACGCGAATCGTCAGCGTGTGTTTGCCAGCCGTCAATTGTCCAAAATCATATTGGTGCGGCGTCGCCAGCGAATCGTTTGTGCCAATGAAACGGCCGTCCAACCAAACACTGGTTTCCCAATGCGGCCGTTCAAGCGACAGGACGACGCGTTTGCCGCGCCAGCGTTTGGGAATTTCAAAATCGCGCTGATACCACGCAACGCCTTTGTAGTATTTGTTTGGCTGAAGCCAGAAAGGAACTTTCACGCCCGGCGGCTGGCGGTACTTTGCGTATTCCGGTTTCGTGAACCAGGAACGGTCCACAATGCCGCCGGTCCACGGCGTATTGGCAGTGATGTCATCGCCGATGCCTTGCGCGGGCAGTGAGCCCGGCAAGTGAACCGGGTCCGGTAAATTGCGGTCGAACCACTGCTGTTCAATGCCCGCATCCGTGCGGTCGAGTTGCAATCGCCATTTGCCGGCGAGCGAAATGGAATTACCGGCGGCAAACGAATGGAAGGCGCATGCAAAAAGAATTGCTGCAGTCACTGGCCGTTGTTTCATAAATTTTCTTTGTGGCGGCAGTCCGGCAGAACGCCGCATTTTCTTTCCCGCCGGCTCTCTGCCAAAAACGGCGTGTCACGGCGAAACCACGCGAGAAAACCTGTGGGCATGGCCGGACCGCACTGGTGCCCGCAAAAGTCAGTCCCCCGAGGCCGTCGGCAAAAACAGTCGGCCGAGTTGTCCATATTGGATTTTGCAAATTATTTGGAATGGGGATAAACCCGCCAACGAACCGGCAAGCGACCAGCCGGCGAGATTGACGCTGGTCGTGCCGGCGTTGTAAAGCTCGAACCGTGGCTCAAATTTTCCCTCCGCGGGGTTGCGCCGCGTGCGGGTGTTGTTCAACATCCATTCATTGATACGAGTGGCGGCGGGAGGCGCCACAGGCAAATCCTCAAAGATTTGAAACCCATACATTGAAGGCACGTTCGTCGCCGTGACGCTGAGAAAGCGTGCCTTGCTGGAATCAACGGTCGGAAAACTGTCGGACGCGGCGGCGCCAGATTGCCCGCCGGAAAAATCGTCCGACCAACCGCTGCGGCTCCAATGTAGAATTTTGTAGCTGGTGATACGGCTGGAGAATTGCGCGAGTGTTGCACGATTGAACCGGATTGCCGATGGCCAATCCAATTCCAGCCACGCCCCGTCGGTGTCGCCGGCCAGGGAATTCCAGCGCGTGGAAAAATCATTGTCGTTGGCCATGTTCACCGCGCAGGTCCGAATTATTTTGCCGGACGGAGGATGCGCCGGCAGTCGCGCCGGGCACGGGATTCATCATGCCGCGAGGCAACGGGCGCAATATAAAATTGTCGAATTGCGCGCCGTACCAGCCGCCACAACCCAGTCCCGCCATGCCGCTGGAATAAGTCTCGTCGGTGACATTCGTGACGAGCACGTGGTTCACGTAACAACGCAACGAAGCGCCCTGCATCGCCAGCCGCAAATTGTGCCAGACGCCGGCGGAAGCGTCAGCAGACCCGGACGCGATTAAATTTGTCGCCGCGTAAAGTTGCCATTCCGAATTGGCATTGTTCAACGCCAGCCAATAGCCGTGCGGCAGGGGGTTGGAAAATCCCGGAACTTTCCCCACACGCCCCATGATGAACGCGACTCCGTCCCTGGTTTCAACCAGCACGTCGGCGCTCACGTCGTAATCCGTCCAGCCGGCATCGCCAATGAGTGTGTAAGGCTGCCATTCTGCCGTCCAGCGAAGGCCGTCCTGCGGTGAAACCTGGCGAAGACATTGGCCGCCACTGTCCGCGCGCGTGACCGTTTCAAAGGTGCCGGCTTGATCGGAAAAATACTTCGGCGTCGCACCGGCCAGGTAATCTTCAAAATCGTCCTTGTATGGCATCGGGAATGGTGCCGGCGGGGGCGGCTGCGCGTCGCCTTTGGCCTGGCCGGTTGTGGTCGTCAGCGAATAAATGCAATCGGGCTGAAACGTCCAGGAAAAAATTCCGCCAACCGGCGTGACTTGTCCGATTGGAACAAAATAATTTGTCTGCGTCGTCTGCCAGACATGAACCGACGCGGTGGACAGTCCATTTGTTAAATGAAAGGTAATGGTCTGCGCGGCGGCGGCATCGGAAGTTTCAACGACGATGCTGTAGTCGGAATGATTTGTGGATTCGAGCGTGACGATGCTGCCGCCGCCGGGCAACAACGCCGACGCGCCGCCTTCGAGATACGTCCAGCCCGGCGCGGCGAATTGCGTCGTGTGGGCCACTGCCCAAATGGCGGGTGCCACATAATAATTTCCCGACCAGGGCGTGTTGGCGCGCATCAGCCCCGAATCCGGCGCAGCCAAAATGTCGTAGTAACTGGTGACCGGACTCCAGATTTCCGTGGCCGTCATTTTGCCAAGGATGTAATTGCGGTTAAAAATTTTCGCCAGTTTCCTCGCCGCCGCCCAAGTGCTGCCGCCGATGCCGTCTTCGCTCGACCACAGCGGCCTGCCGCACGTTTGGGCCGCCGCCGGGCTGGTCATACCTGGATAATGCGCGCCGACACGGGCAATAGCGTTCGACAGTGCCGGGTCAACGAGCAGACCGCAGCTCGCGTTCGTGACGATGCTCCACGCGCCGCCCC
>DASRCU010000231.1:0-4983 GCA_035652955.1 Verrucomicrobiia bacterium
GGCCGCCGTGCGGGCGATAAATTAAGAAGCCGTCCGGTTTCTGCCGCAAGGGCGGCGTTTGCCGCTGCGATGGACCGCTTCGGACGGAGTCAAAATCAGCGGCTGTTTACGGCGTTGTTCACCGGAGCGATTTTCTGCAGAGCGGCGGGCGGGCTTAAATTGTCCGCGCGGTCCACGGCACGAACGCAAATGATTTCCGGCGGAACCGTTTCGGAAGTCAATGCCAGTTGGTCCGCCGGTAGAATTTCCGTGGTCCATGTGCCATTGGCCTGGCGAAATTGCAACACCCACTGCCGGACCACCTGGCCAGCCGCCGGCTCCCAACGCGCTGTCCAGCGGAACGGCCCTTCGGCGTTGGCGGTCAGTTTGGGCGCCTGGCTGGGGGGCGGCTCCAACCAGGGTGAAGCCGGCACCAGCGCCGGTTGCAAATAGATTTCACGCCGCAATTTTTCATCCAACGCCGCGTTGTGAACCAGGTTGCTCGCGTTCCAGAAAATTTCGCCGCTGTCGCCCGCCTGGCGGATGAGGCGAATTTGATTGGGGATTTCTTCCGGCGGCCATTGGCTGGCTTTGACGGCGTCCAGCCCGGGCCAGAGATGGCGGCCTTTGACATTCTGCCGCGTCCACCAGTCCAGCAGCGCGGAGAAGCTCTGCTGCGGAGCACCGATTGGCCAGTAAAGTTGAGGCGAAAGATAATCCAGCCAGCCGTTGGCCAGCCACTGCCGCGAGTCGGCGTAAAGTTTCGCGTAGGCATCAAAGCCGCGAACCGACGGCGGATTTCCCGGACGCCAGATGCCGAAGGGGCTGACGCCGAATTTGACCCACGGTTTGACGGCTTTGATGTCCTGATAGATGTCGTGAATGAATTGGTTGATGTTTTGCCGCCGCCACTGGTCGCGAGTCAAACCGGTGGCCAGGCCGTATTCGCGCCAACCGGCCTCGTCAGGAAAATCCAGTTCGCGCCCCCGCGAATCCCTCTCCGGGTAGGGATAAAAATAGTCGTCGAACTGAACGCCGTCCACGTCGTAACGTCTCACCACGTCCAGCACCACCCGCCGCACGTAATCGCGCGCGGCGGGGATACCAGGGTCCAGCCAGAGTTGGTTGCCGTAATGCCGTACCCATTCGGGATGGGTGCGGGAAAGGTGAGTGGCGGCGGCGGGCGAGCGGGATTTGAAATCCCGGGCGCGAAAGGGATTGAACCAGGCGTGCAATTCCAGTCCGCGCCGGTGCGCCTCGGCCAGGGCGAAGGCCAGCGGATCGTAAAACGGCTCCGGCGCCCGACCCTGCACGCCGGTCAAATACTCCGACCACGGTTCGTAGGCCGAGGCGTAAAATGCATCGCCCGCCGGCCGAACCTGAAAAATCACAGCATTGAGCCGCAATTGCACCGCCCGATCCAGCAGCGCGATCAACTCCGCTTTTTGCTGCGCCACCGGCAGACCGGGACGGGATGGCCAGTCAATGTTGGCTACGGTGGCAATCCACAGGCCACGGAATTCGCGCGCTACGCCCGGCGGCCGGACGCTCGTCGGTTGATAGATCGTGCCTGCTGCCAGCAGCCCCGCCGGAAGGAACGAAAAAAATAACGCGACAACGGTTCGTCGGATGTTCATGGTTGAGTGCGCAGAGAATCAAACTCCGTTCCGGCGGCATGGGCAAAAATTTTCAATGGAAAAATACGGCGGGCTGGTACCAGGCGGTTTCATTGATTCTGCGCTGCCAGGAATCGTTCCGCGTCAATCGCCGCGGCGCAACCCATGCCCGCCGCCGTCACGGCCTGGCGATAGACCCGATCGGCGCAATCGCCGGCGACGAAAACGCCCGGCACGCTGGTCATCGTTCCCTGTTTGGGCAGGATGTAGCCCTGGGCGTCCATTTCCACCTGCCCCTTGAAAATTTCCGTGCAGGGTGAATGGCCAATGGCCACGAAGACGCCGGCACAGGCCAGCACCGTTTCGGCGCCGGTCTGAAGATTTTTCAACCGTACGCCCGTGACCCTGTCCTGTGACACGTCAAGCACTTCCGTGACGACCGAATTCCATACCGGCTTGATTTTGGGATGGGCGAGAGCGCGGTCGGCCATGATCTTCGAGGCCCGCAACCGGTCGCGGCGATGCACCAGAAAAATTTCCGAGCCAAACCGCGTCAGATACAACGCCTCTTCGCACGCCGAATCGCCGCCGCCGACGACCACCAGCGGTTGCTGGCGAAAAACCGGCAGCGCCCCATCGCAGGTGGCGCAGTAAGTCACCCCCTTGGTTTCCAGCGCGCGTTCGCCGGGCACCCCCAAATGTTTGTGACTGGCGCCGGTGGCGATGATGACCGCCTGCGCCTCAATCCGTTCGCCATCCGCCGTCAGGGCAAATGGCCGGCGGGAAAAATCGGCCGTTTCAACCACCGCGAAACGGGAGCGCGCACCAAAACGTTCGGCCTGCTTCTGCATGCGCGCCATCAATTCGTAGCCGTCCACTCCCTCGGGAAAACCGGGAAAATTTTCCACCAGACTGGTGGTGGTGAGCAAACCGCCCGGTTGCCTGCCGGAAAGCACCAGCGGGGCGAGATTGGCGCGCGCCGTGTAAAGCGCCGCCGTCCATCCCGCGCAACCCGAACCAATGATGACTACTTTTTCCATGGAGACGCGCAAGGTAACCGGCCTCCGGCTGCCGCGCAAGTTCACGCGCAACGGCTCGTCCTCAAAAAACATCTCAGAACATCCCTCCGCCGGAGCAAGGCCACACGTTTCTCCGGAGACGCTGCTCCGATCGGGGGCAGATTCGCGGATTAAAAAAATTGCCGGCCGGCATTTTTGCCGATTAACTGGCGGAATGAAACGGCTGTTCTCCATGGCTCTTTTATCCGGTCTGCTGGCGGCGGGCGTTTCCCGAACTTGTCCGGCGCAGGGCGCCACCAATTTGTGGCAACTGCCGTTGGCTCACGCCGACTGTGTCTCCTCGCCGGCCCTGGCGCCGGACGGCACCATCTATCAGGGAACGTTCGATGGCAAACTCCTGGCCGTCTCGCCAGCCGGGAAAATCCGCTGGACGTTCCAGACCGGCTGCGAGATTAAATCCACCCCCGCGGTGGGGCCGGACGGAACCATTTATTTCGGCTCACGCAACTGGAATTTTTACGCCGTGGCGCCAAATGGAAAACTCCAATGGCGTTTCCCTACCGGCGGGTGGGTGGATTCCTCACCGGCTATCGGCGCCGACGGCACAATTTATTTCGGTTCCTGGGATGGAAATTTTTACGCCCTGCAACCCGACGGAACCTTGAGATGGAAATTCCCCACCGGCGCCATCATAGATTCCTCCCCGGCTATTGGCGCCGACGGCACGATTTATTTCGGCGGGCACGACAAATCCTTTTACGCCCTCACCCCGCAGGGAACCTTGCGCTGGAAACTGACCACCGGCGGGCCGATCATCTCCTCGCCGGCCATCGCGGCCGACGGCACTATCTATTTTACCTCCACCGACGGCAACCTCTACGCCCTGGCGCCGGACGGCACCGAACGCTGGCGCCTGCATACCGGCGGGATAACCCAGTCCTCACCGGTCCTGGATGCCAACGGGGTAATTTATCTCTCGGTCAATCAATTTGAATTCGCCGTCAGCCCGGAAGGCAAAAAATTGTGGTCTTACGGCGCCGCCGTTTTGATTGACGCCTCGCCGGCCGTGGCCGCCAACGGCACGATTTATTTTTCACAACCCTGGCACAACTTCCTGGCCCTCGGCCCGGATGGTCAATGCCGGTGGCAACAGGACCACGACGCGCAAATTGACAGTTCACCGCTGCTGAGCAAGGAGGGAACGATTTATTTCACCTCCGGGCCGCGCCTCATCGCCCTGGTTCCCACCAACGGTGCACCGCCGGCGCAAAGCTCCTGGCCGCTGTTCCGTGCCAATCCCCGCCGCACAGGCCGCGTGAACCTGCCCTGACGATTGCAAACGTAAATCAAAATACCACTGCCGAAACAAATTGAGACCTCTGAAAACGACTGCTTAAGTTGTTGGTTTTACTCTGACTCAGATTGTTCAACGCAAAAAATGATTGACCAACTGAAAGCCGACGCACTTTTGTGCCGGGTGGCCAATGTTTTCCGCCCGTCAGCGGGCGTTGAGCACACGCGTTTTCATGCGATCCCCCGGTTGGCCAGCCGTTTCAGGTTCCCACACCGGCATTTGAATTCCCGTTCCAACTGCTTGGCTGGATGCCCCCTATGACGTACCCGCCGGTAACTCACCCTGCGCTTCCACCAGCAAACACCTTCTTCATCTTGCACACCGGATCCAGGAAGGACACCGAAGTCCCGGAGCCGGCCAACGCTACGGCATTTTCCTTAAACTCGGCGTCATACCTCCGAGCAAACTTGCTTTTCTCTTTCATGCCTCCTTTCTACTTTGGAATCCATCCGCTCAGTCGTAAAAACCTCAATCCAGCGATTAGCAACAAGGCAGCACTTCTGGTTGCGCCGATGCTGGTGTGACGATCCAATTCAGTGGCTTTCGGCCATTGTTTTCCAGTCAACCTCCGCTTGCACCGCCTTCAACCGTTTGAAGACAAAATAAAGCAACACAAAGCTAAACGCGCAGACTAAGCCGGCTTCGATTTGGTCGCCTAAGCCACGCTCAGAGCTTGCAGTCGTCAAATAGTCCACAATTTCAAAGAGAATGACTCCGGCTGCGATAATCAAACTGGCAATAACACCTTTAGCCTTTCTTCGGACAAGAAAAATACCAAGGAAGCAAACAACCGACATTACGAGATACTCAATACCTTCCACCAAAAAATTCATGACCGTCTCACTCCAGTTTATTAGAATCCCAGCAGGGGATTGCTTTATACTGGGTGATTGAGCCATAGCACTATAGACAAAATAACAGCCGATTCCAGCCAGCGCGCCCAGAAAAAAGTAGATTGCAAGGAGCACAAAGAGAATAGTGCACGTTTTTTTATACGACTTCATTCTCAAAGTCT
>DASRCU010000232.1:0-4070 GCA_035652955.1 Verrucomicrobiia bacterium
AAAAGGCGTAACAACAGCGGGAGTGGAACCGTCCAGGACCCGCTGTCCATTATGAACACAGGAATGCCGTACAAAGTGCTCCCGGTTTATTTCTGCGCCGCGTGGCTGGTGGCCAGTGGCCATCCGTCGGGAGCAGCGGAACGTTTGTTGGCAGCCAACTCCAAGTTGTCGCCGACCGAAGTCATTCAAGACGTTGAACCTTGCGTCGCCAGACCGCTGCCGCTCTCGGCTGTGCGGCTGACCGGCGGCCCGCTCAAACACGCGCAGGAATTGGATGCCCGCTATTTGCTCGAACTGAATCCGGACCAGATCATGTATTATCTGCGCCTGGAGGCCGGTCTGAAGCCCAAGGCCAGCCACGGCGACGGCGGCTGGGACGGGCCGGGCCGCAACCTGACCGGCCATATTGCCGGACATTATCTCTCCGCGGTGAGTTACCTGTATGCGGCCACGGGCGATCCCCGCTTCAAAGAGCGGGCCGATTACATGGTGGAACAGCTCAAGGAGGTTCAGGACGCCCAGGGCGACGGTTACATCGGCGCGCTGAAGGGCAATGAACGGATCGGCGGCACCAACCGGCTGGTGGACGGCAAAACTTTGTTCGAGCAACTGGCGCACGGCCAGATTCGTTCGGACGGCTTCGATCTCAACGGCATGTGGTCGCCGTGGTATGTGGAGCACAAAATTTTTGCCGGCTTGCGCGATGCGTATCGGGAAACCGGCAACCGAACGGCGCTGACGGTGGAAATCAAATTTGCCGGCTGGGTGGCCAGCATCGTGACCAATCTGGACCTGGCGCAGGATCAAAGGATGTTGAACACCGAGTTTGGCGGCATGAATGAAGTGCTGGCCGATCTTTACGCCGACACCGGCGACCGGCGCTGGCTGGAGCTGTCCGACAAGTTTGAGCATCGTTCGTTCGTGGAACCGCTGGCGCGGCAGGAGGACATTCTCAATCGGAAACATGAGAACATGGAAGTACCCAAAATCATCGGCGAATTGAAACGATACGTTTATACCGGCAATGAGACCGACGGTTCGGCGGCAAAATTTTTCTGGGACGCCGTGGTGTTTCATCACACCTTTGCCACCGGCGGCGCGGGACATGACGAATACTTCGGCCCGCCGGATAAATTGAACGACATCGTGCAGGGCCGCGACGCCGAATCCTGCCCGGTCTATAACATGCTCAAGCTCACACGCCTGCTGTTTGCGCTGCAGCCGGACGTTAAATACGCGGATTTTCAGGAGCGGGCCGTCTTCAATCACGTGCTGGCCTCGATGGATCCCAACAACGGCCAGATGTGCTACATGGTGCCGGTCGGTCAGGGCGTCCAGCACGAGTATCAGGACATGTTCCGCGATTTCACCTGTTGCGTGGGCACCGGCATGGAAGACATGGCCATTCTCGGCGACGGAATTTACTATGAATCCGGCGACAAGATCTGGGTGAACCTGTACACGCCTTCGACGGCGAACTGGCAAAGTCGTTCGGTAACAATGGAGATGCAGACCGATCTGCCCATCGGCGAAAACGCCACGCTGAAATTCGCGATGAAGTCGCCTCAACCCTTCACGCTGGCGCTGCGGCGTCCGGCGTGGGCGGGCAAAGGCTTTGCGGTGAACGTCAATGGCCGGCCGCTGCGGAATTTGCCGCCGCCGGATTCCTACGTGGAACTCCATCGGGTTTGGCATAACGGCGATTCGGTTACGTTGACCTTGCCCAAGCAACTGCACGAGGAACCGTTGCCCGACAATCCGCGCCGGGTGGCCTTGCTGTGGGGACCGCTGGTGCTGGCCGGAGATTTAGGGCCGGCCAATCGCCGCGGCGGTTACGGTCGCCGGGCGGCGCAGGCAGAAAGTGTGCCGGTCTTCGTGGCCGCGGAACGGCCCGTGCGCGATTGGCTTAAACCGGTTTCCGACCAGCCCGGCGTGTTCCGCGCCGACGGTGTAGGTCGGCCGGAGGATGTGACCTTCAAGCCGTTTTATCAATTGCCCGAACGCACTTACGGCATTTATTGGGATTTATACACGCCGGACGAATGGGAAAAGAAAGCCGCCGAAATCGCCGCTGAACGCGAACATCAACACCAGCTCGAACTGGCCACCGTGGCCTTTGTGCAGCCGGGCGAGATGCAAATGGAGCGGGATTTCAACGAACAAGGCGAGCAAAGCTGGCCTGACCAGGTGATGGGCCGGCCGTGTCGGCGCGGACGCGACTGGTTTTCCTTTGACCTGCCGGTGGACGCAAGCCATCCGCTGGCGCTGATTGTGACCTATTACAGCGACGAATGGCGCAAACGCACTTTCGACATTCTGGTGGACGGCCGACGGATTGCCGAGCAGACCGTGGAAAAATCCGGCGAACCGCATTTCTTTGATGTGGCCTACGCCATTCCCGCCGAATGGGTCCAGGGCAAACAGAAGGTGACCGTGCGTTTCCAGGCAACGAACGGCAACGAAATTGCCGGCGTGTTCGGTTTGCGCCTGATTCGTGCCGATCAGTTCACCACCCTCAAAGCTCCCGCCGCCGGCTCCTGATCGTGTCGGTTCAGCCGAATGGCAGTGGCGGCGCTTCGAGCCGCTGTTTCCCAGACAGTTTTCTCCCGGTCCGCCGGCCGGCCGCGCGTGGACTTTGGAAATTTTATAAGCCCGGTGCATTTGAAATATAACCCTGTGGATTTGGCTTATGGCAAAGGACGAGTCAACGGGTAAGCTGGCAACATGTTCACCCGGATGCGACGCTGCACGATTCTTTTCGTTGGCGAAAGTCAGCAAATTTTTGCATCCGCCGGGCCGGACCTGGCTGAAGGCCGGCTGGGCCGGAGTTGAAACCGCCATCCACTCCCCAAAGCAACCCCTGAAATCCATATGAAAACTGCCGCTTATCCCTTCCTCCTCGCTGTCCTGTCGGCCTTGACTTTGGCGGCCAGCGCGCGTGCGGACTCGATCACCAACAATTTCGACACGTCGTTCGATTACGTTGCCAATGGGATTTTGGGCGATGCGCATTGGGACGGCGTGTATCTCAACGGTGGCGACATCCCCGGCGGCACCGGCACCGGCCGCACCTTGTCGGCCGATGCCAACAATTCATTCCCCGGTTTTTTGACCGTGCGCGGCACCGGCGGTGCGTGGGTGGGCAACGAGGACGACAGTTTTTTCCTTTACAAGGTCGTGGCGGGCGATTTTGACGTGTCGGTGGAAATTGCGCCGCCGTTCGACAGTTCAATCTATCATCTGCCGGGCTTGCTGGCGCGCGCTTACAACCCCAATAATTCCGGCGCGCCGTACAGCGCTACCGTGACCAATGCAGTTGAGAACTGGATTTACATTGCCCGGTTTCAGGAGTTTGGCATCAATGAGCATGGTCGCTACGCCACCAACGGTGTGGATTTTGACGGCTTCTTCAACACGGTCGGCGACAACAGCGACACCAATTCCACCCGTTACCTGCGGATGACCCGTGTGGGCAACGTCTTTAGCTTTTACGACAAAACCAATGCCACGGATCCTTGGAATCTGATCACCACGCTGCAGCGGCCGGACCTGGCCGGCGTGGCCATGCAAGTCGGCATCAAGGACGAATCCGGCACCGCCAATACCCCGACCACATATTTCACTGACTTTGAATTAAGCGGCACGAACGTGAGCATACCGGCCATGCCGGCGGCACCTTCCAATCTCATCACCACGGCCACCAACATCACCGGTGCGCTGACGTTTTCGTGGACGCTGGGCAATCCCGCTGACCGCAGCCTGGTGGTCATTTCCCGCGGGCATATCCAGCACAATCCGGTGCAGGGAATCACTTACAACGCCAGCGCCGGTTTTGGCAATCCCGGCACGTTGCTGGGCGGAGCGGGTGAATACGTGGTTTACAACGGCACCGGCAATAGCGTCACGGTGACCAATTTGGGGGCGAACAACATCACGTACAACGTGGCAGTGTTTGAGTACACCAACGATGTCAACGGCCCCGTCTATAACACCGCCAGCCCGGCCACCAACCGTTTTCCAGGGCCGGGAGTGATCAACCAGGTGAGACTGGTGGCGGCCTCGACCAATCT
>DASRCU010000233.1:0-15138 GCA_035652955.1 Verrucomicrobiia bacterium
AACGGTCCTGGTGGCGCTCATCGGCCTGATCTTCGGATTCAGCGCCAATAAACTTTCGCCGCGCGGGCTGGTGCTGAATCGGGACTATTTTCCCCCGCCGCCAAAAGCCGCCGCGGGCGCCGACTTTTCCGCCCTTGCCCCTGCCCGGCAAATGGCGGCGGAGTTAAAGGCTCAGGGTTTGCGGGCAATTGACCTTTCCCAAGCGAGGCAACTGTTCAACCTCGCCCGTCTTTCAAACCATGCCGTGATATTTCTGGACGCGCGGGGGGAGAGGGAATACGCCGCCGGCCACATCCCGCTCGCCTGGGAATTTGATCCCTACCACCCGGAAAAATTTTTTTCGGTCGTGCTGCCCGTCTGTCAAGCGGCGAAACAGATCGTCGTTTATTGCCACGGCGGCGATTGTGACGACAGCGTCTCTGCGGCCCGTCTGCTGCGGGATGTCGGCGTTCCGAATGCAAAACTCCTCATCTTCACCGGCGGCATGGCCGAATGGACCGCCCACGGCCTGCCGGTGGAAACCGGCGGACACCCCGGTGGAGCGGTGCGCCCCGCGGAAAAATGAAAGCCAATCCGTTTATTCCGGCAGGGACGGTGGCGGAGATGATCACCGTCCTGGGGCGATGGACGTTGGGGGCCGTTTTCATTTACACCGGATGGCACAAGGCACTGGCCCCTGTGGACTTTTTGAAGTTGCTGCGGGGATACGATCTGCCCCCGGTGCCGTGGGTATTGAACTCTATTGCCGGTGTGCTGCCGTGGTTTGAAATGTTGTGCGGTTTGCTGTTGCTGAGCGGCGTCGCCGTGCGGGGGACGGCCCTGATACTGGAGCTGTTGCTGGTCTCGTTCACCTGGCTGGTGCTGCGGCGCGCCTGGGTCCTTTCTTCGGCGCTGAACCTCCCGTTTTGCGCGGTGAAGTTCGATTGCGGCTGCGGCACCGGCGCGGTCTGGGTCTGTCGCAAACTGGTGGAAAATATTCTGCTGATGCTGCTGGCCGGAGGGTTGCTCACCGGACGCGGCCGACGGTTTTGCCTGCGCTTCGGCCTGGTCAGTGCAAAGGATTGAAATCACCATTCGCCGGTCTGCAAATACGGCTTTAATTTCTCCTTAAGCGTTTCCCGGCCGCGGTGGATGAGTGACTTGGTGGCCGAGAGCGAGCAGTCCAGAATGGCGGCGATTTCTTCGTAACTCAGTTCCTCCTGGCGACAGAGCAAAATGGCCAGGCGCTGGTTCTCCGGCAGTTCGGCCAGTGCTTCTTCGATTTTTTGCGCCAGTTCGGTGTGCAGGACCTCCTCTGGCGGCGCCGACCGGGCCTTGTCCTCGAATTGCTGGCGCGGCCAATTCTCATGTTCGGCGTGGCTTTCCTCGAGGGATTCGGCCGGGTGCCGCGAACGGCGGCGCAGCTCGTTCAAACATAAATTTCGCGCAATGGTGAACAGCCACGTGGAAAATTTCGCGGTTTGTTTGTAGCGGGCGCGGGATTTGTAGACCTGAAGAAAAACCGTTTGCGCCAGGTCCTCCGCCTCGCTCTCATCCCGCAGGGTGCGGAAAATGAAATTCAGCAGCGGCTGCTGGTATTTCTCCACCAGTTCGGCAAAGGCCGCGCGGTCGCCGCGTTTGACGCGCAGCATCAGGGCGGCATCAGGATCAGGTTGGACCGGCATCGGCCAAAGTGTAACAAAGTCCCCGCTGAAAGAAACCGTTTGACGGCCGTGAGAAAAACGGAGTGCGAGCGCGCCCTTCGGCCCGTCTCAATCCACTCGCCGGCCCTTCAAACGCGCCGGAGGAGCACTCTGTCCCAAGGGCGACGCCCCTTCGCCCGGAGGCGCCCCGTTGCAGAGGTTTCTGGAAATGGCCTTGACACGGTCGCAGGCGTCTTTCCTCCGCTACTGCAAGCGGGGCGGCAGTTGGAAAACGGTGTCGTAAAGTTGCGCCAGCGTTTCACCGGTATGTCGGCTGCGCAAATCCTGGTCAAAAGCCAGCGTGGCGGCGGCGGCGAATCCGCGCAGGGTCAGGCAATAAGTGTCGTTGACCATGATGCCCAGCAGTTCGCCGGTGCGGCTGAAAACCAGGTCGCCGCGCGAGGGATTGAATTTGCCGAACAGGCCGCGCAACAGGCTGCGGTCCAGCTTCACGTAGGAGGGGGTGCGCTCGTCAATTTGAAAATTGCATTCGCCGTAGTAGCCTTCGTTGGCGCCAACCAGCACGGCGTCCTGAAATTTGTAGGGATCGGAGGAGAGCCGATAGATTTTGCCGCCGAGTTGGCGGGCGGCATCGGGGGACACCGGCAACAGCACCACGCGCGGGTCCTGGGCGTCGAAGGCCAGGGAATGAATCGGCACTTGCACGGCGCCGCGCGTGAGCGTGCCGCTCAAACGATCCCAGTCTGTGCCCGGGTCCCACAAAGTCAGCGGCGTGTCCTGCACGTGGCAGACGGCAAAGATGTTGGTGCCGTCGGTGGCCAGGACGGTTTCGGTGTTTTTATTGCGGGTGGTGTCCTGGGCAAAGAAACTGGTGCGGGCGGCAAGGATGGAAACAGCTACGCGATTGGAAACAAAGCCGTTGAAGATCGCGTTGGGAGCCAGGGGGGTGTTGGCGCGGAGGGTTTGCGCCAATTGCGTGGCGTTGGTGGCCAGGGTTTGGAAACTTTCGGCCAGGCGGGCATTTTCGGCGCGCGCGGCGGCGGCTTCCTGTTGGAGCAGCGCGGCTTTTTCGCTGGCGGCGCGTTCGCGGGTCTCGGCCAGTTGCAATTGACCGAGCAACTGCTGTTTTTCGGCCTGGGCGAGTTGATTGCTTCGAGCCAGCTCATCCAATTGACGGCGCAGGGTGGCGGCCAGTTCGGCCTGATGCTGCGCCTCGGCGGCCTGATGTTGCAACTGTTGTTGCGCCTGTTGCGCGCGGGCGAAGGTGTCCTGCAGGCGGCGCTGCAAATCTTCCAGGTTGGTCTGCGCGGCCGCCAGTTGTTGTTGCAACCGGGCGTTCGCCTCTTGGCGCGCGGCCAGTTGCTCCTGCCATTGCGTTTGTTGCCGGGCCGCCGATTGACGGGCGGCGGCCAGTTGCTCCTGCAACCGCCGGGTGTTTTGGCGTTCCTGTTCCAGGGCCAGTTTCATGACCGCGGCCAGATCATTGCCGGCGGAGACGGGAGTGTTGGTGGCCACAACCACCGTCGTCGGCGGACGCGTGTTTTCATCAGCCATGTGGTTGATGTCCGTCGAAAACGTCAACAGACTCAACAGCAGGAAATCGCAAATGACAATGAGGATGCTGCGGTTCATGACAACGCGGGTGCGGGCGCGGCGGGCGCAGGGGTGGGGGCCTCCTGCGCTTCGGCTTCCAGCAGCCATTTCCGGCGCGCGGGACGCAGATGGAAAATTTTGAAGATGACGACGAATACGATGCCGAACGACGTGGAGGAATACGCCGCCATGAGGCTGAATTTGACCAGCCCCAGCGAGGCGATGATCAACGATACAATGGTGCCCACGAAGCCGAGATACAGACCGGCGTCGAACAGGTGGTCTTCATTTTCCAGCAATTTGAGTTTCATGCGCGGCGGCACGTTTTGGCGCCGGATTTCCGCCAGTTTCACCAGGCTCGAAACATACAGCAACGCCTGCAGCACGAAAAACACCAACAGCGTCAACACAATGGTCGGGTTCATAACGGTTTGTTTGAAGCCGGCGATTCCCGCAGGGACCGTCCCGCCCGCCGTGGACGGAATCAGTCGCAGGGAAAAGATTCCCTGCCGGTTTTGGCTTTCCTGGGCGAGAAACGGCTCGCTCAGCAGCAACACCGCCAGCAGAAAGGCCAGCGAAAATAAAAACTCGCGCGCCAGATGAAACCCCCGCACCTGCAGCGGCCGTTCCAGCGGCGAGACCGCCGGGCGCGCACAATGCAGCGCCAGCGCCGCGAAAAATCCGGCCAGCAAATACAGAAACCATTTGGCCGTCAGCGCCAGCCGCGGCCGTTGCGCGGTGACGTTCGCCGCCCGAAAATAAAAGGCGCCGAAGGGATCGTAGGCCGTCAGACGCCGTTCCACCGTTGAATCGTAAAACCGCTTCCGGCTTTTGACCAGTTCCGCGACGCCGCCGGCGCCGTAGCGCAGGCCGGCCTTCAAATCCCTCCACCCGGTCTCCGGAAACGCAGCCAGGTAATCCGCCACCGCCGCCGGTTGACCGGAGAGCTGCACGGCGGCAAACAGCACCGGCAAATTCTCATCCGCCGCGCGGGCCTCTGCAGCCAGTCGTTGCAGGGTGGAGACGCGGCGAATTTCGGCCACGAACGTCGTGAGCTGATCCCAATTGAACCGCCGGCCCAGCGACAGAAAATCCATCAACGTCTGCTCCAGCGGTTCGGAACTGCCGCCGTTGGCCCGTCGCGCCAGGTTGAAAATCTGCCGGCTCAAATCCGGCGTCAAGCGATTGCCGTCCAGCAACAGGCCGCCAATGGCAATGGCCGCATCGAGCGCCTGGCCGGAGGCGGAGGAAGACGGCGGGAAAAGAACCGTGTCGTTGAGGGAACGCACGCGCAGCAGTTCCTGAACAGCCGCGACCGGCGATTCGCCCAGATGCGCCAGGGCCGCTTCACGGTTTTCCGGTCGAATGAGGAAATCGGTCAGCGGCCATGGTGCTTCGGTCAGGGTGAGCGGATTGCCGAAAATTTTGGCGGTGCGTTCGTCATCGCCCCAGAATACCGTGCCGGGGCTTTGCCGCATCCAGTTTGTCACCGTTGCATCCCAAGCGTCGGCGTCTGGGATTTGCGCCTGTCGGGCCGCTTGGGCCAGCAGACTGGCCGCGCCCCATTTCTTTTCCTCGGCGAGCGCCCGGATTTGTTCCGGCAACGACGGTCCATTGCGGCCAGCCACGAGCAAAACGCTGGCGTCCACGGCGCGCAAATGCGCCGGCACCAGCAATCCGGCGCCCAGCAAAACCGCGCTCAGGGCGAGGCAAATGGCGAACCACAGCCAGCGGAGGTTCACAAGTCACTCCTTAAATTGACAATACCGCAGTGTTTTGGACGGTGCAACGCCAGCCATGTTCAAATTCCGAATGAAATTCGGAACGAACAGGCTTCCGGCCGAAGGTATATCCGGCCGCGGCATCATCGCCGAAATTTCAGCCGGCCGCCATTTCGCCCGCGGGTTCAGCGATCTGTCGGGTCCAGCCGCCTGTCCGGCGCCAGATAATTCCGGACGTAATCGTTCACCGCTTCTTCCAGCGGCGTGATGGGCTGGCGATAACCGGCCGCGCGCAATTTGGAAATGTCCGCCTGGGTGAAATACTGATACTTGTCCCGGAGTGTTTCGGGCATTTCGATGTATTCAATGCGCGGCCTCCGACCGAGGGCGGCAAAAACCGCGCGGGCCAGATCGTTCCAGGTGCGGGCGACGCCGCTGCCGATGTTGAACAGGCCGCCGGCTTTTTTGTTTGCCGCCAGGTGAAGGGTCATGGCCGCCGCATCTTTGACATACAAAAAATCGCGTTGCTGCTCGCCGTCGCGAAAATCGCGACGATAACTTTTGAACAGGCGGATGACGCCCTCGGTTTTCACCTGGGCGAAACTTTTGTGCACCACCGACCGCATGTCGCCCTTGTGATCTTCGTTCGGGCCGAAGACATTGAAGTACTTCAAGCCGACGATTTTTTTGAGGAAGCCGCCGCGCCAGGCGTGCAGATCAAACAGGTGTTTCGAGTAGCCGTACATGTTCAGCGGGCGGAGTTTTTCCAGTTGCGATTCGTCGTCGCTCATGCCCGCCGCCCCGTCGCCGTAAGTGGCGGCAGACGAGGCATAGACAAAACGCGTCCGGTTGGCGAGCGCCCAGGCGCACAAATCCTTTGTGAATTCATAATTGTTGCGGACCAGATAACTTGCATCGCCCTCGGTGGTGGACGAACAGGCGCCCAGGTGCAAAATCAGGTCGAACTTTCCCAGGGCGCCGTTTTGCAGACGCGGCAGCAACTGGTCGGCCTCGACATAATCGCGGAAGCGCAGCGGCACCAGGTTGCGCCATTTTGCGCTGGTGCCGAGGAAATCGCAAACGACGATGTTCTCGCAGCCGCGCCGGTTGATCGCCCAGACCAGCGCGCTGCCGATGAAGCCCGCGCCGCCGGTCACCAACACGCGGGAATTGGAAAAATTGTTGGGATTCATGGAATGTCCGCCTCGGCTATAAGCACGCTGCCGGCGTCGCAAACCAAACGCCTTTTGAACACGGCGTCATGGTGACGCCATCCCTACAGCGCCTCTTCAACGACGGCGCGCCGCGGTGCGCACCCGGTCTTTTGAGCGCCGGTTGGGAAATCATTTGAATCGGGCCCCAGCGGAACATTTTGGTTCCGGCGGCAAATGAAAATCAATTTGTCCGCTGTCCGCAACAGTTAAAAAATTGCCGCGCCGGGAAGGGCAAGAAAGGTCCGGGAACTCGCCGCCGCGGCATCGGGTCCGGACATACCTTGCGAGGCTCAAACGGGTCTGTGTCATGCCGGCTGTTGCTGGGTCAGGCAATGCACCGCGCCGAGGCCCCACACCAGGTCCACCGCGTGAATGCCCACGACTGGCCGGTCGCGGAACAATTCGCTCAAAATGCCCAGCGCCACGCGGTCGTTCGGGTCGTTGAACGTCGGCACCAGCACGGCGGCATTGGCAATGTAAAAATTGGCGTAACTGGCCGGCAGGCGCGTGCCGTTGAAATACAGCGGCGCGGGCAGCGGCAGCGCGATTACCTCCGGCTGGCTGCCGTCTTCCAGCCGCAAATCCCGAATGCGCTCCCAGTTTTCGGCCAGGGGACGGTAATTGACGTCGCGAGGATTCTTTTCGTGCACCAGCACGAGAGTCCGGGAATTGACAAAGCGGCAAAGGTCATCCACATGACCGTGCGTGTCATCGCCCGCCAGGCCGCGGCCCAGCCAGAAGATGTTCGTAACGCCCAGATAGTCTTTGAGCGCCGTTTCAAATTCGCTTTTGCCCAGGCCGGGATTGCGCACCTGAATTTTCGGGTGGAGATAACACTCCGTGGTTGTCAACAGCGTGCCGCGGCCGTTGACTTCAATGCCGCCGCCTTCGAGAACGAAATTTTGGATTGGGGATTTTGCATTTCGGGTTTGGATTCGGGCGTGAAACAACGGCAGGCCGAGCCGGCGCGCGGCGATTTCCGGGAGGTGCGTGTCGTTGCGCCAGTCGGGATATTTGGCCCAGCCGTTGAAATGTAAATGCACGATGGCCGTCTGTTTCCGGCCGCCGGGCGCCGGGCGTTGCAAAAAGATCGGGCCGCTATCGCGCGTCCAGGCGCGGTCGGTGCGATGGCGGAGGAACTGGACGCGCCGCAGATTCACCCCGGCGCCTTGCAAAATGCGGCGCGCCAGCCGTTCGTCGTTCTGATGACGGACCAGCAGGTAAATCCGCTCGCCGGCAGCAATTTTCCGGGCCATTTCGCCATAGACCCACTGCACCGCCGCCAATTTGCCCGGCCAATCATCGGCCCGATGCGGCCAGGCCAGCCAGGTGGCAGCGTGCGGCTCCCATTCGGCAGGCATTCGATAACCCAGCGCCGCCGGGGGCGCCTCGGAGGCCATTTGGTTTTGCGGCATAAGTTTCCGGCAGCATAAACGTTTTTGAAGAAGGGGAAAATCCCGAAACACATTTCCGCCAGCAGATGTTTTCGCCTCGCGCCGGCACAAGTGTTCCCGGCGCGTGCCATTTCCTTCCCTCGCGCGCCGCTGCCGGAGGACTGGCCGCGGATTGGCCTCCGAAACGCTTTTTGCCGATGGACGCCGGTTGGGCGGGGCAAATCCTTCATTGAAACCACCCGCCGGCTGCGGCAATTTGAGCGCGTGAAAATTTGGAAGCTTTTTGCCTGGTGCTGGCCGATCGCCCTGGTCATCGGCTGCCAGAAAGCGCCGCCACCCGCGCCGCCGGAAAATTCCATGCCCACGCACGCGCAGCCCAAGTTGCCGACGATGAAAATTTATCTCGGCGCCGAAGTGCTGGATGCCGAATTAGCCTTGACACCGCGCGAACAGGAAATCGGCATGATGTTTCGCACCAACGTCACCGATCAAAGTGCCATGCTTTTCGTTCTGCCGCAGCCGCTGTTGCCGCCCAATGGCTTTTGGATGACCAACTGCCCGGTGTCGCTCTCCGCCGCCTACATCGGGCCGGACGGCGTCATCGAGGAAATTCATCACCTGGAAAAAAACGACAATACCCCCGTTCTGGCGAGCCACGACAACATCCTCTACGTGCTGGAAGTCAACGATGGCTGGTTTGCGCGGCATCACATTGGCGTGGGCACTCTGGTGCGCACCGAACGCGGCTCGCTGGCGGAGACGTTCTGGCAGAAGTGAAGCCTGGAAGCGACATTCACTCCGCAATTTCCGATGACCACCGCCTCCAAAACCAGAAGCGAACGTCGCAAATCCGAAGCGCTCTTTGCCGCGGCGTTGCAATCCATTCCCGGTGGCGTCAACTCGCCCGTGCGCGCTTTCCGCGCCGTGGGTGGCACGCCGTTCTTCGTCCGCAAAGCCAAAGGCGCCCGTCTTTACGACGTGGATGGCAACGAATGGATTGATTACGTTTGCACATGGGGGCCGGCCATTTTGGGCCATGCTCATCCGAAAATCACCGCCGCCATCCAACGCGCCGCCGGGCGCGGCGCCAGCTTCGGCATGCCGCATCCGCTCGAAGTCGAAATGGCCCGGCGCCTCTGCCAATGGGTTCCGTCCATCCAAAAAGTGCGTCTGACCAATTCGGGCACGGAGGCGTGCATGAGCGCCATTCGCCTGGCGCGCGGCTTCACCCGGCGCGACAAAATCATCAAGTTCGACGGCTGTTACCACGGGCACGTGGACTCCCTGCTGGTCAAGGCCGGCAGCGGCGCGCTGACGTTTGGTCATCCGGACAGCGCGGGCGTGCCGGCGGCGTTCACCCGGCACACTATCGTTTTACCGTTCAACGACCGCGACGCCGTGAAAGCGGCCTTTGCGGCGAATAAAAACCAGATTGCCGGCGTTATCGTCGAACCGGTGCCCGGCAACGCGGGACTTTATCTGCCCAGGCCGGGCTTTCTGGAATTTCTCCGAGAAATCACCCAGGCGCACGGCGCCCTGCTGATCTTCGACGAGGTGATGACCGGCTTTCGCCTGGCGCGCGGCGGCGCGCAGGAACGCTGGGGGATCACCCCCGACCTGACCTGTCTGGGCAAAATTATCGGCGGCGGCCTGCCAGTGGGCGCGTTCGGCGGTCGGGCGGACATCATGGATTGTCTGGCGCCGCTCGGCCCGGTGTATCAGGCCGGCACCTTGAGCGGCAATCCGCTGGCGGTGGCGGCCGGCCTTGCCGCGCTGGACGAACTGGCCCCGGCAGATTTCAAAGAGTCAAACGCCAGACACGTCTGTGAGACGCCCTACGCCAAACTCGAACAACTCGGCCGGCAACTCGAAGCCGGCATGAACAACGCGGCAAAGGCGGCGAAAATTCCGATGACCTTCAATCGCTGCGGCTCGATGTTTTGCGCCTATTTCACCGCCGGGCCGGTCTGGAATCTGGCTGACGCGATGCGCAGCGATCGCGAGCGGTTCAGAAAATTTTTTCACGGCATGCTGGCGGCGGGCATTTTCCTCGCCCCATCGCCCTTCGAAGCAGGTTTCCTGTCCACGGCGCACACCCCGCAGGATGTCGAAAAAACCGTCCGTGCCGCCGCCAAAGTACTGCGCGCGCTCTAACACGCGTGGCACGGTCTAATGCCTGATGCGGTCGGCCCAATACATAATCGCGGCCATGATACCCGCCACCACCAGCGCCACGCCGAGCGACCAGGCCAGAATGATTTTCTGCTTGCGCCAATACAACCGGCCACCTTGTCCAGGCAGCAAATAAAACCGATGCTGCGCTTTGTTCTTCTTCGTCCAGAACATGATGAAACGGGCTTGCCAGGCCAGCCGCCCCGCCGATGAGTCAACCTAAATTGCCGGCCACGTCAAGGTTTCTGATCCGCCTCACCGCCAATGGCCTTCCACCCACACCCGGGCATGGCCATGCTGAACCCAGCCTCCAGGCACCCACACCGCCCCCGGATGCGGCCGCATCTGCCAGCGCCCGGGCACCCAGGTCCAACGGCCGCGCCATTCCCATGCGCCCGGCACCCAGACCCACACGGTAACCGGACCGGGCGGCGGCGGCACCACTTCCGTCTCCGGCGGCGGCGGGTTTTCCTCCACCACCACCGTTCCGCCCCCGGCGGGTGCCGTGGCCGCCGCCGGCGGCCGTTCATAAACCAGGCAACCGGCCAGCAGGGGCAACGCGGCCGCCATCAACAAAATCCTGCAACTTAAAATTTTTTTCATAGCCTTTCCACGGAAGTGAATCTGACACCCTTTTATACGGTTTTCCCCGCGAGGGAAAGTGTATTGTGGCGCGGTTAACTTCCGCCAGCCGGTCTCGAAACAGCTTTGACTCCGCCGCCGGCGCTTGTTCCCTTCTTTTAAGGCAGGCAAGTCCCTTTTGTCACGCCGCATCGTTTGTTAGGCCTCCGCCGCCGGGATCACCGGCGCGTGTCGAACCCGCCGGAAGAGGAAGATCAGCGGAATACAGCACAAGACCAGCAAACCGAAAATGCGGAAGGTGTCCACAAACGCCCACAAATGCGCCTGTCCGTCAAGCAAATTGTAGAAAATGGCGCAGGCCTGATCCCGCGCCGTCACCGGATCGGACTGGCGCGCCAGCGCGTGTTGCGCCAGCGCCAGCCCCCGGACGAATGCCGGGTCCGTGGGCGTCAAATGCCCGACCATCAGCGCCTGATGCGCCTGCGCGCCGCGCGCCACCGCCGTGGTGACAAAGGCGATGCCGATGCCACCGCCCAGATTGAGCATGAGATTGTAAAGGCCCGTGCCGCTGCCGATGTCGCGTTGCCGCAACTGGCTCATCGTGGCCGTGGTCAACGGCACGAAGATGAAACTGATGGCGGCGCCGTTGAGCACCGTGGGCAGGACCACGCTGGCCATGCTCACCTGCAAATTGATCTGCCCCAGCAAAAAGGACGACAGGCTCAACAGCGCGAAACCGATGAACAGCATAATGCGCAACGGAATCCGGCCCACCAGCCGCCCCACAAAAAAAGTCGTCACAAACGCCGCCGCGCCGCGCGGGCTTAACGCCAGCCCGCTTTGCAGCGCCGGATACCCCATCAGCGTCTGCAAAAACAGCGGCAGCTCCGCTGTGGTGCCATAAAGAATCAATCCCACCACCGTCATCAACAACAGACCCGTGCGAAAATTGCCGCTGCCCAAAATCCGCAGATTGACCAGCGGCTGCTCCACCCGCAATTCCCGGATGACAAAGCCCACGAACGCCAGGGCCGACACCGCGACAAACCAACGAATCCACACCGCCGCAAACCAATCGGCCTCCTGCCCCTTGTCCAGGACAATTTGCAGCGTCGCCAGCCAGATCGCCAGCAAGCCAAATCCGATAAAATCAATCCTGGCCTCCCGATGACGCTGGAGATAGGGCGGGTCCTCCACCAGCCAGGCTGCCAGAAAAATGGCCAGAATGCCGACCGGCAGATTGATGTAGAAAATCCAGCGCCAGGAAAAATTATCGGTAATCCAGCCGCCCAATGTCGGGCCGATGATGGGCGCCACCACCACCGCTTGAGCAAACGTGGCCATGGCAACGCCGCGTTTCTGCGGCGGAAAACTTTCCAACATCACCGCCTGCGCCATGGGCACCATGGCACCGCCGCCGGCGCCTTGCAACACGCGCGCCAGAATCAACATCGGTAGATTCAACGCCGCGCCGCATAAAGCCGAGGCCACCGTGAACAACCCAATGCAGGTGATGAACACCCGTTTGCGCCCGAAATGATTTCCCAGCCAGCCGGTCATCGGCAAAATGATGGCGTTGGAGATCAGGTAACTGGTCAGCACCCAGGTGGATTCGTCGGTGGAGGACGACAAACTGCCGGCGATGTGCGGCAGGGCGATGTTGGCGATGCTGGTGTCCAGCACCTGCATGAACGTGGCCAGCATCACGCCCAGCGCCACCGCCCACGGACTGTGGCGGGGATGCCATTCGAGATGAGGCGCGTCGCCGGACATAACCCAACAAATTCGTGATTTTCATTCCGCCACCGGCCGGGTTCGGCGTCGCGCGATGAATTGGAAAATGTATTTTGCCGCCCCGGCCAGCGCGACCGCCGCCAACGCCACGGCCCAGACCGGGACTTCAAATCCACTCACCCGCACGCTCGGCTCCACCGACAATCCCGGACCGAGCGGCTTATCCGCCGGTAGCGGTTCATCGAACAAAATCTTCACCGGCACGCGCTGCACGACTTTGACGAAATTGCCGGTGGCATTTTCCGGCGGCAACAGGCTGAAGGCCGCGCCGCTGCCGGCCTGGATGCTGTCCACGTGCGCCCGGAATTTCCTGCCGCCCAGCGCGTCAATGGCCACCGTCGCCGGCTGACCCGGTTGCATGTGTTTCAATTGTGATTCCTTGAAATTGGCCACCACCCACACGTCGGTGGGCACCAGGGATAAAAGTTGCTGGCCCACCTCCACGTAATCGCCCGGTTCGACCTGCTTGCGGGTGACTCGACCGGCGCAAGGCGCAAAAATTTTCGTGTAGGACAAGTCCAATTGTGCCGCGTCCACCTCCTTGTTGAACTGGTTCACCTGCGAAAGGACAGCGTCGGCCTCGGCCCGGGCCGCTTCCAGTTGGGCGCGCGCCTCGGCGATTTTGGATTGGTCACTGGCGGCTTTTTGTTGGGCGGCGATGAGATTGGCCTGCGCCGCATCCGCCGCTGCTTTGAACTGATCGAATTCCTGCGCCGAAATCGTGTTGTCCGCCCGCAAACTTTTAGCCCGGATGAAATCGGCGCGGGCCTTGGCGGCGGCGGCGGCGGCGGCATCCGCGTCGGCCTGTGATTCCCTGGCCGTGGCCTCGGCGGTGGCCACTTTGACCTTCATCATTTCGTAAGCGGCGCGGGCGGCCTGGGCGTTGGAATCTTCCGCGCGCTGCGCTGCGGTTTTCTGCGCCAACGCCACGGCGTAAGGCTCCGGGTCCAACTCCACCAGCAGGTCGTTGGACTGAACCATTTGATTGTCCAGCACGCGAACGGCGATAACCTGGCCGGCCACACGCGGCGCTACGGACACGACGTGCGCAGCAATGAAGGCGTCGTCGGTGGATTCATGCGTCAAAAAATCCAGAAAATAATCCAGCCCCAAAAACAACAGCCCGGCCAGCGCAACCGTCGCCGGCCAGAGAAATCCGGGCGTGTTCAGTTTCGCCAGCGCCCCGCCGTTCGGAGGCGGGGCGGGAGATTCAGATCTTCCTTCGCTCATAGCTTTGAAAGGTAACGGTCGGGGCGGCCGACCCGATTCTTCCGAACCGCGCCGCAGCGCGGCTCTACCGGATTTTTCCCTGGCCCGGCCGCATTTTTACCGCCCGATTTATTCACCTGGTTTCACCGGCTCGTTTCCCACGAGGAACGCCGGCTGTTTTCATTGTCCTTGACGACTCGGTTTCCGGTTTGAGCCGGCAGGGAGTTTTCCCGCCAGCCGCCGCCCAGCGCCTGGTAGAGATTGATCAAATTGAACAGCCGCGAGTATTGCGACTGGATGAGGTTTTGCCGGGCGCTGTCGAGCGCCTCTTGTGCGGCAAGCAGCTTGAGGGCGCTGTCCACGCCGTTTTGGAAACGCGTCCGGGTCAGTTGGTAATTTTGTTGCGCCGCCGCAAAGGCAGACTGGCTGGCGGCCAGTTGCGTTTGAATGGCCGCGCGAGCCGCCAGCGAATCGGCCACTTCGCGGAAGGCGGTTTGCACCGCCTTTTGATAGTTCGCCGCCGCGATGCGTTCGGCGGCCTTGATGGCTTGCAATTCGTTCCAGGCGGTGCCGGCGTCGAAAATAGGCCAGACCAGTTGCGGCGAAAAACTCCACGCCTGCGAGCCAGGCGCAAACAGACCTTCGAGCGTGGTGCTGGCCGTGCCGCCGGAGCCGGTGAGCGTGATGGTCGGGAAAAACGCGGCGCGCGCGGCGCCGATGTCGGCATTGGAAGCCTTGAGCTGATGCTCGGCTTCGAGGATGTCCGGACGGCGCTCCAGCAAATCGGAAGGCAGTCCCGCCGGGATGTCTGACAGGCACATGTCCGAATGGAATGGCGGCGGGGCCGGAAGGTCGTCCGGCAACGGACAACCCACCAGGAGCGTCAGATAATTGTTTGCCTGCGCCAGTTGCTGTTCATCACCAGCCACGGTGGCGCGGGCGGCTTGCAACTGGCTTTCTGCGGCGTCGAGATCAAGTTGAGAAAGAATGCCCACTTCGCGGCTGCGGCGGGTCAGATCGTACGTTTGCTGTGCAGCCGCCAGCGATTGCCGGGCCACGGCCAGTTGCGCGGCGGCTTCGCGCGCCGTCAGATCCGCCGCAGCCACTTCGGCCACCAGGGCGATCTGCGCGCTTTTGCGCGCTTCCTCGGTGGCGAAATACGTTTCGAGCGCTTCGCGCTTGAGACTGCGTACGCGGCCGAACAAGTCCAGTTCATATTGGGCCACGCCAAGATTGACGTTGAATTCGCTGTAGGTGAAGCCGTGGCCCTGACCGCCGAAGCCGAAGGGCGTTCGCTGGCGCGAGCCGTTGGCGTTGATATTCACCGTGGGAATCAGCGCATTACGCTGCACATGATACAGCGCGCGCGCCTGCTCCACCCGCAGCATTGCCGCGCGCAGGTCGGGATTGTTGGTCAATGCCAGTTCAATCAGTCGCTGCAGCCGCGCGTCGCGGAAAAAATCGCGCCAGCCGATGTCGGCGGCCGGAACCGGGGCGGCATTGGTCAAAACCAATGGCGCGCCCGAAACCGCCGGCCATTCCGGCGCGATGGCCGTCGGCGGGCGATGATACTTGGGCGCCAGCGTGCAGCCGGCCAGGATCAGCGCGCAGCATGCGGAAAGAAATGTTCTCCCAAAATGCGCCGCAAAACCCCGAATCAAGACGCCTTGGCCAGCGCGCGCCGGTGCCGGGGAGCGCGCGGGCAGTGACGCCGCCTTGGAACGGGACCGATCGGAGCAAGCCCATCGGCTCTTGAAAGTGGCGTCGCGTTCCGCCGCCCGCCGCAGTCCAAAACCTCGCGGCAGTTCGAACGGCT
>DASRCU010000234.1:0-3102 GCA_035652955.1 Verrucomicrobiia bacterium
GCAAACCGGGCCAACCACGCCGTTCGTGATGGAAACATAACCGCTGCCGGAAGTCGTCGAACGCAGAATGTTGTAGCTGGTGGCGCCGGGTGTCACCGGCCAGCTCAACAGAACCGCATTGTTGCCCGCATAAGCCACTACGCTCGTTGGCGCAGGCGGCACATAGCCTGTCAGCTCCAGCCGGATGTAATCGTAGATGAAGTGGTGCGTGAACTCCGAGCCGCCGGCCTGACGAAAACTGAAGTTAATGGTGTTGTTGCCCGCATGAAGCAGGCTGCCCGCAAACGTGAGCCGTTCGTCGGAGTAGCCTCCGTGGTTCTCCTCGCGGATGTTGCTGTCGCTGATATCATTGATGGGAAACCACCCGGTGGTGGGCAGCGAAGTCTGCGGCGTGCCGGTGGCATTGCCGCCGCTCAAAAGCGTGCCGTTGACCGTCACATAAATCGGGCTGTTGTCATCCGAGGCGATGCCCATCAGCAATGAAGCCGTGGCGCCATTGGTCGGCGCGGTGGCCAGGTTGAAAGTGACCGTGGAGCTGGATGTGACGCTGTTGCCTGAAAAATCCGGATAGACCGATTGGATGAAATTCCAGTCCGTGTTCCAGCGGTTCTGGCCGACGACGTAGTTCAGCCCGTTCGGAAAATCGAAGGGAAACTCCAGAAACTTCGTCCAGACCGGACTCGGCGCGGTCGGACTCGGTCCAATGTCGCCGACCCAGTAATCATCTCCGTGCCGGAACTTGTCGCCCTTGCGATCTGGGTAACCGATTTCAAAGACCGTCGGCCCCACGCGCGTCGGCGTCCAGGTCACTGCGCCCAAATTGTTTGTCGTTCCGCCCGTCACCACCACCGTAAATGGTAAGGACGGCAGATTGTAAATGATTCCCGGATTGCCGCCGGTTTGATTCTTGGACATGAACAGCCCCTCCGCGCCGGGGCCGAAGGCATACAACGTGTAGTTGGCCCCGGCGATGACGTTGGAAATGACAAAGTTGCCGTTGGCATCGCTCTTCGTCCAGAACTGGTAAGGCTTCATCCATAGTTGAAAATCATAGACATTGTTAATGGTGACCGCCGGCTGCTGGACGACGCCCACCCACAAATTGGACGCCGAGGCGTTTGGATTGCCGGCGTCATTGATGACGATCTGGCCGGCCACCGTGCCGCGCTGCGACGCCGGGGCGTAATTGGTGTTGTTGAACCAACTGTAAGGCCACGCGGTCGCCTCGGCAGCCGCCTGCGCCTGCGCATCCGCCCACAGCGCCTGCGAGGTCTGCACCGGATCGGTGAGCGTGTTGGTGACGTTGTTGAAGTAAATGAAATACGGACCGGAGACGCGCGTCCAGGTTTCGCCGGCGGCAAAGCCGCTGTCATTGCCGAAATAATAATGCCCGCCGTTGATCATGTTAACCATCGGCGCGTCGTTCAATTCGGGTTTCAGCGGGCCGCCGTTGTAAAACTCCGAACTGGCCACGACGTGCCAGATGCCGACGTTTTTGCCGACCAGGCCAATGGCGGGGTCGCTGACACTGCTCCAGCCCCAGACCCGTTCCACGCCGAAGTCCGCGCTCCACTTGTATTTGTCCTCGTAGGTCCCTTGTAGAACGCCTGAAGTCACCAGCGAGTTTTCCTGCGGCGAATAAAACGCCGGTGAATAGGTGGCGTTCAACCCCTCCTCGCGCTGAACCTGGTCATTCACGCTCATCCAGTTGAAATAGGGGGCAATGTAAATGTTGTCCCGCTCCTCGCCGGTGCCCATGGCGGCATCCTGCGCGCGATGGCTCCAGATGGGTGTCACGTAGAAACCCGGTGAGCCGCGCAGCATGGAGTAATGGATGTCCACCACACCGTTCGAGGTTGAATCGCTGAGCAAATCAATTTCGGCGTAACTGCCGGTGTTGGTCACCACGGAATAGGCCCACGGACTGCCTCCCCAACCGCCGAATTCCCAGTAAAACTCGCCACCATCCTTCCCGCCCGCCAGCACCTGCTGCGTCTGCGTGCCGCCGCCGTTGTTGTAGGTGTAATAGATTTGATGAATCGAGGCTCCCGACTTGGTGACGACAATCGAGATGATGCCGTTGGCCATCGTCACCGTGCCGTTGCCGTTGTCCGTCACCGTCACGTCCGGCCCCGTACCCGTGCCACCGCCGGGAATGTTGGCCAGAACGGGGTTCCCAACCGGAAAAACCAGCAGCAATAAGACCGTTCTAAAACCGAGCTTAACCAAGTTGTAATTCTTCATTTTGATGGAGCATTTTACTTTCAACCTGTCTTGACCCCAGCCGCAGCATGGGACCGGCTGAAATCACCTTCGGGTAGTTTCGTTCGTCAGCGAACGCGACAAAAATCTTCAAGATGGGAACTGTGAAAATTTTGCCATTCATCGCTAATTTGGAGGGGTCGAAATCTCGATTTAGTTCAATTTAAGCCCGCTGATTTTGAAGCTGCAGGCGTAATCGCACGGCTTCTCGGCTGGCAGTTGGATTTTCAACCCGTTTTCGTCCTGCGTAAATTTCAGATTGCCCGGATGGCCAAGCAACGTCACGCTCTTTACTGTGCCGACGACGTTGGTTGTGGCGAGTAACTTGACGGTGAGTTCATTGGTCGGCCAGGCAAACGAGATGGCGTAAAGCGCATCGCCTTTGGTCGTGAAGCGGATACCGTCGCGGCCACCGCCTTCGCCGAACTGCTTCCAAGGGCGTGTGCTATAAATCGCCTCGCCGTTTATGCGCAGCCACCCGCCAATCTGACGCAGCAGATTTTGCTGCCGGTCGGGAATCGTGCCATCGGCCTTGGGCGAAATGTTCAGCAATAATGCGCCGTTTTTGCTGGTGGCCTCCACGAGCAACCGCACGCAGCTCTCGGCGGAGGCGATAGGGGAATTTTCCGTGTAGCCAAAGCGATACAACACCGGCTGGTCCACTTCCCACGGAAAATCGGTGATTTGCCTGGGCATCCGGCTGGAACGTTCGAAGTCTTCAAAGCTGCCGTAAAGATAGGCATCATCCTTTGTGCTCACGGAAACCGGTTTGCCCCACGCCGCCGCGCGGTTGTAGTAGTAGGCTGCGACTTTTAGCTTGAGCGGGTCGAGCCGGCGCGG
>DASRCU010000235.1:0-18002 GCA_035652955.1 Verrucomicrobiia bacterium
TCATGCTTGATAACACCCCCGATTCCAATGTTGAGGCTTTGATCTGTACGATGGTGATCCTTATTTGTTGACCTTCCCAACTCGCCGTCAGTGGATCCGATTTTCGAGCATTTAATTTGAACCCCAGGCTTCATGGCTTGCCGAAGCCCGTCAATTTTACTGAACTCCAATCCGGTAGAAACGGTTCAAATCCGTGGTAGTGTCCGAGAAGCTGTTAGTCAGTCCGTTTCCCGGAAACAGAGTCGCTGGCAAGGCAGGCCAGTTGGATATGACCGCACCCAAACCGGCGGCGTTGGTGTAATAGAGCCTGTAGGTGAAATTGCCATTGGTGGTGGTGAAATAAATCGTTGACGTGTTCCCGGAGCGCATCAGGGACACAATCCGCGATGGCGGCGGGATGGTCGCCACCGACGCCCGCGTAAAAGTCATCGTGCCATTAGGGTTCAGAGTAAAATAGCCCACGTAATAAGCCGTACCGCTGTTCGTGCCGGTGGTGGGATCATTGTAACCGGTGGGAACGGACTGGTAGAGGTCGGAAACCACGGCCGAAGTAAAACTGGCGGGCGTGACATTCTCGACATTGTAACTCCAACTGTCGTTGTAAGTCGCAAGAAAAGGATTACTCGAACTTTCCGCGAAAGTGCTGTACGAATTGGCATCCCCAGCCGGCTCCCGGATTAAAGCCGCGTTATTATCCTGATTGGTTGCCGGGCTGCCGTAGCTGGACAGCGTATAAGCACCGTTACCAATCGAGTTAATATTTTTAGTCGGAGCCGCTTGCCGCGGCTGAGGTTGACGTGCTGGCGGCGCCGTTTGAGCACCCGGACTACTGCGCGGTAATGTAAACCAGATGGTCTCATACGGAAACCCATTCCATCCGAATAGATTGTTGACGGACGCAGCCACTGACCAATGAAGGTTGTTAAAATTGGTGGCAAAGGAGCGCGCCAGCTCAGTGGAAGTCAGTTGGCTGATGGCCATACTGTTCCCCGGTGACATGGCCAGCAGATTAGCGACGTTGCCGGCGTTCACCACCAGTTCGTAGCTGCCGGCGGGATTGTATTTGCGAAACCCGATTAACAAATCACCGGTGTTGGCGACGAAGTACTGCGCCTGAACGAGCCCAGGCAAAATGAAAACCGCCCACCATACTCGTTGGAGGGCTTGCCGATAAATGCGAATCGTTTTCATTATATTGCAGGTGATGATACTTGGAATTACCTGCCAGGACATCCAAGAAGAAGACATTGACTGTAAATGACCAGACATAATGAACCTGCAGTCCGTACGCCGTAAATGGGGCTTTTACTTGCCCGTTTGACAACGGCGGCCAGGTTTCTCACATAAATGTAACAAACTGCATCAAACTGTAACAATTTGGACAAAATTGTTTCTTGTTAAGAGTCCAAACGCCAAAATAAGTTGGTCCCGAATGCCATTTGTGACCGCCTTATTTTCAAATTTTTTTGGTGCCTCATGACCTTGACAACCATCGCGTTTATTTCGGTGAGTTGTCTTTCAGCATCGCGCTCCCGGCCGCAGGCCCTCCAAATGGCTGCGACAGATGGCAGCGCCCGCGCCGCGTATGAATTATCCAAGTACTACGCGCACGGCAACGGCGTCCGGCAGGATTATTTGCTGGCGGCAAAATATCTCCGACAGGCTGCGGAGCAGGGATACGTGTATGCCGAAACCGATCTTGGCTCCTGTTACGCACGTGGTTTGGGCGTGCCTCAAAGTTTTTCGATGGCGCTCTACTGGTATCACCGGGCGGCCCGCCAAGGTGATTCGTTGGCCGAATACTGCATCGGCTACGCCTATGCACATGGTGATGGCGTTCCAAAGGATCTTGATCAAGCCGTCCGGTGGTGGCGCCGATCGGCTGAACAGGGCCAGGCTGAAGCACAGAACGCATTGGGGCAATTTTATCTCCATGGCTGCGGCGGCACTAATGGCATAAACTACACGGAATCGGCGCGCTGGCTCCGGCGCGCGGCTAAACAAGGTTATCCCGGCGCGATGAACAATTTGGCTTTTTTGTATCAAAATGGCTGGGGCGTCAAAAAAAACTGGTCTCAGGCATTCAAGTGGTATCGTTTGGCCGCCGAAAAAGGAGATGCGATGGCTCAAGCCAATCTCGGATTGATGTACCAGGACGGCGATGGTGTGGCTCCCGATATGGTGGAGGCATACAAATGGTTTACTCTGAGTGCTGAACAAGGGAACGTCGTGGGTAAACATTATTTCGATGACTATCGCGAACATCATCGGCTGACGCCGGAACAATTTGCCCAAGCGGAGCGAATGGTAACGCATTTCCATGCCAAAACCCGCGCAAAGCAACCCAGGCAGGCCGAAGAATCCAGCGCTGAAAATGCAAGAAGAGCGTTTTAAGATATTTTGTCGGCATAAAGGAACAAAAAGTTTGCGAAAAACGCCTTTTTGCGATCGTGACAATTTCCCTATTGTGAATACGGTGCAAGTGTCAGAGGCTTGCCGGAGGCAGCGGCGGTTTCCACCTGGGGCCGATACCATTCGTAATACGCCTGTTGTTGGTAAGCCAGATATGCCTCCGTGCCTAGCGTCGCGCGCAAAGCATCGTCGGCGTCACTTTGGGCCTTTTGCCAACGTTCCAGATAATTCGGATCACTGGGATTTTGATGTTCGCCGCCAATAGCATCCACGAACTGTTGTTGAATTTGTTTTACTGCCTCCAGTTGGTTGGGACTCAATTCCATGGTATTCAGATTTACCTTTTGAAACACCAAGGGATAAACGGGATCGGACGTGGCGGCTGCGGAAAGCGGCGCTGGTGTTAGGTTACTAACTTGGCTGCGGGTTTGGAAACTGCCGGCCGATAGGTTTTCCTCAATGCTCCCGTCCGGAGCAGCAGAAGACTGCTGTGCCCAAGTTGGCATCCTCATCTCTGAGGTTGAGGATGGATGGTCGTTATTCGATGGCATTGGGAAGTTTGCGCCTTGTGCAACGGCGCAAGCTTGGGCTTCGGATGGCGTTCCTCTCAGCAATTCAGCGAATAACCTGCTTTCCTGCCGCTGCAACCAGGGTGCGACGGTGGAAGGGTCCAGCCCCAGTTGACGACATTTAAATAAGAGCGCACGATGGACATCGCCCCGGACAATGTCCTCCACGGTCGCTTCCGGGCAGTCAGCCGCCCAAAGGTTGGCCACATAAGCACGGTAGTCATTAGTTGATTCAATCTGCCGCCAACAAAACCTTGCAGCTCTCAATAAAACGGATGATGACTCCTGAGTAACAATAGTAAGTGGAGCGGATACTCCAATCTCGGAGTGGACCGGCATCGAGTCAGTCGGGTCTTTCCCTTGTGGCTTATCCAATACCAAAATCAGAGTGACAAGTAAAATTAGATTCAACCCTATTGAGATTTTCAAAATTATTTTCATAAATCCGGTTGAAGGTTAAATTCGAAGCCGACCGGATCCAGTCTTAATTTTGAAAATTAAAAGCCAGCGCGGAGACAAGTCCGCGCCGGCCCAATCAGACGCCTGGCTTGATTAGAAGTTGCTATTGCGGGTGGGGAAAGCCACATCGCTGGCTTTATCGCAATGCATGTAAGTCAGAGCAATAGCTGGATCATGATTCCCCGGAATACTTCCCATCCCGCTGGTCTGCAGCATGGTTTGAACGCCGGTAAAGATTTTCTGGCCCACAGTGTCTTGAAATCCACTGATGCCGTATTTGCCATAAAGATGCTCATGGCCCCAGAAGGAATACCGACCTTCTTCAATAGCCTGATTGGATTCAAATACACCATCCAGACTCACCCATTGATTGGTTGTGAGACCGTGGCTTAACGCATCACTGCAACCCAGATAGCCGAGCGCAAACCAGCCGGTTAAATTGGAATGCGGTTGCACAATGCCACTGGGGCCAAAGAATGGATCATTTTGCTGGCAACTGCCATCAATGCTGAGCGCCGCGGCCACACCGCCGCCGCTTTCATAGCCGTTGTTGCTTTCGTTGGTTAGAACCAGAACATTTTGGGCGGGTTCTTCAATCCCGTAACCAATGGAAAATTGCGATACGGTCTTGGTAGTGCCATAACCGGTGTCTGCCAGTGTGTTTGCTCGGGTGCCGGACCCTTTGTTGCGTCCGATGAGATACACTATATTATTTGTGTCTGAAGCAATACCGGTAAAAAACGCCGCGTTCTGGTAGCCCTGGCTGATGAGCTCATAAAGTTGAGGAATCGTAACATTAGTTAAATGTTGATACTCTTGTGAAGGATTGGAGTTTATGTTCTTGCACCAGGTAAAAGTCACGATGCCTTCCACCCCATAATCCTTCAAATCCGTCTGAGTATTGGGCACTCGTTGAGTCCAGGAAACTGCCTGGGACGTATCCGCCTGGGCCAAATCCGCACCGTGGCTATTGGCCTCTAACGTCGTCGGCGCGCTGCTGTGCCAGGTGTTATCCAATGGAGTGTTTGTCACATCCAACCAGGTTTCAGGCGAACCGGCCAGCGGAATGGAATTGCCGTTGCGATCCGTGTTTTTTAGCGTGGTGTTGCAGGCTGAAGCAATGCCGGCTTCAGAACCACTCCAAGCGCAGTCAATATAAGTAGGCACACCGTTGATATTGCCCAGGAAGAGCATGTAGTTGGCTCCGCTTGCACTGCTGCCGCCGTATTCGGTTTCTTGAATGGCAGGCGAGGAGTCAAAAACCACACCCGGCGTATGCAACGCCGTATAGAGCGTCGAACGAAAGGCCGTTGATCCCGTCAGATAAACAACATTGGCGGCGCCCGCCCGGGCGGCAAGGCTCAAAGTTACGAGCGTACCAAGAACGAGGTTTTTCGTTTTCATTTTTGTATGTTTGTTTATGTTTGTTGTGGTTATTTATGGTTTATTGCAATTTGACTTGTCTTATTTGACTTAAAACTTTTCTGGTGAACAGGAGCTAGGCGTTTATTCCGGCGCGGTGCCGGCTAAAACTCAGAAGCAACAAAGCACCCCCACAGAAGAAAACAGGCAAGATGCCTGGCTCGGGAACGGGAGTGAAAGTCAAAGTGGAATTGCCAGAATCCAATGTGAAATATCCCAAGTAGGTGTAAGCGCTGTTTGGAGTCGCCTTCCATAAGTCCTCGTGAAGAACTCCGGAAGAATCAAAGGTGGACAGGGGATTGACACCGGAATCGCCGTAGAAGGTCCCCGCAGCAAAGGCGGGGGCGACATTCTTAGTCCATGAATTGTTGGCGCCTGAATTCACTAACACGCCGCTGCCAGCCGCGGGAAACGCGACTACAGAAAGATCGTTGGCCGCGCTGTCTAAGACGCTTTGGCTATGATTAAACGGGCTTAGATCCGAACCGGGCAGCGACGCATCACCGGCGCCACCGGACCGAAAGGCGGTGGCATAAAGATCGACTAAAAACGGATTAAATGAGGATTGGCCGCCAACCACGCCCACGCTCACGTTGGTGATATTATCGCCTCCAAGAAAAGAACTGAACATGGTTGACGAAAATTCACTGCTCAAATCCATGACCGAGCCGGCCCCGGCAATTGTGTTCGCGGCGCCCAGGTCAATCAAATAATCTGTCGTTCCATGCGGGTCCACAAACCCGACATATAGATCGTTCGGGTTGAAGGATTGTGCATGGGCAATTTGTGAAATAAGAGCGGCATAAGTTGCCAGAATTGCCGACCTGGTGAATAAGCTGATGTTCCGTTTCATAATTTTTGATTTTGCGCTGTTGTTGCTTGCTGCAGGCCGTTTCAGGCACTTTGTAAAGATTTTCGGGTGGCCTGCCGCACCGTGTCTCCACAAAGCATGCTTCACACAACACGACTATAGATGCCGCGATTTTTTTCTGCGTCATGTCTGAGGACATTGGCCGTCAGCTTTGTGACCCGGTCCGTATCCCTCCCAGACAACTAGCTATCAGTCAGTTAAAAATATTTTTACCGGCGTTTTGATACTGGCTACTCTTTTGTCGCAAGAAGGTAACGTTGATTTCTCGCAATTTCTCCCATCGGAGAGGGCTGCGCCGCGCAGCAATGTAGGCAGTTCGAGCAGGCATTGGGAAAAGTTTGGGCTGCGACTGCCCGGCCGTTTTTGAATGCGACAGTCTGTTCAAAGCGACGCGGGATGCGCTCCGCAGATGCCGGGCCATTCGTTATTTTTGGTGAATCAGGGCTGCTGCCAGGTTGATTGTCACCTGAATGTAACCTGCCAATCGGCAAACGGATTTGTCAAATATTGAAACCAGTTATTATGGGCAAAATCGCAATGAACATTATTTCATTCGGGTGCCGGCACCCATCAGGCCGGCTGTCATTGATTACAGTTGGATTGTTAGCGTGGCCGGTATTTAATCTGAACACCTTTGCTGGCAATCACGTTGTCGCGTGGGGCGCTGGAGCCACTCTTCAGCCGGCAGACAACAATGATTATGGGCAATCCATCGTTCCCGCCGATTTAACCAACGCCGTCTTCGTGGCAGGCGGCTGGCGGCACAGTCTGGCGTTGAAGGCCGACGGAACGTTGGAAGGCTGGGGTGACGATTCGTTGGGACAGACCGATTTCCCGGCGGGCAGCAATTACACGGCCGTTGCCTGCGGTTACGTTCACAGCGTGGCCCTGCAATCAAACGGTTCGGTTGTTGCCGCCGGTAATGATTTTTACGGCCAAACTGATGTTCCAGCCAATTTAAGCAATGTTGTGGCCATTTCGTGCGGGTTTTTCCACACTTTAGCCTTGAAAGCCGATGGGACGGTGGTCGCCTGGGGCGGTACGGGTTCGCCGGTGGACTACGGTCAGGGAACTATTCCATCCGGTCTTTCCAACATTGTCGCTGTTGCGGCAGGCGGTTACCATAATCTGGTGCTCAAAGCTGACCGGACGCTGTTTGCCTGGGGAGAAAACGACTATGGCGAAACAAACATTCCGGCCGGCTTGAACAACGTGGTGGCGATCGCTGCCGGGGCGGGCCACAATCTTGCCTTGAAAGCTGACGGAACCGTCGCCGCGTGGGGGGCGGATAATTATGGCCAAACGGATGTCCCTGTCGGTTTAAGTAATGTCGTTGCCATCGCAGCAGGCGGCTGGCACAGTCTGGCTCTCAAACGCGATGGAACTGTGGTCGCCTGGGGCGCCGGTGTTGGAACCAACGCCGAGGACTACGGACAAAATCTCGTACCCGCAGCTCTAAGCAACGTGATTCAGATTGCCGCCGGCACCGTGCATAGTCTGGTATTGGCAGGCGCGGCGCCACCGACAACGCAAGCGCTGTTGAGTCAACCTCAACTTCGACCTCCTGAGCTCAGCGTGTGGCTGCCTACGCAAAATGGCCGGGTCTATCAACTCGAATTTAAAAATTCACTGGCTGACCGCACTTGGACGGCGCTGCCACTTCAGGCCGGCAACGGGCGCACAATGCGGTTTGTGGACATCCCGGCTTCAGCGCCCCAGAGGTTTTACCGAATTTTGCGATGGTAGAAATGGGCGCGGCCTGTTTGCGGCATTCTTGAGCGGCACGCAAACTTGCGCCAACGGCTTGTAACCAATTTGTAACCCCCAGGCCATCGGTCCGTTACCTGGGATTTACAAACTCGCCGTCATGCGAATGTTTGACCTGATGTGCCGCAGAATTGAGGTGGCGGGAATTTGCGCGGGGCTGTTGCTGGCTGCGGCGGCCAAAGGGGCGGACAAGGACACTTCCGATTTGATTTTGGATTTGTTTGTCCAAAAGGGATTTGTTAGCCAACAGGAGGCCGATCAGATCAAAGCCCAAGCTGAAGCGATGCGGACCAATCAAATTCAGATGCCCGCATCACAAAAATCGAATTGGTCAGTCAGTCAGGTTTTTAAGAAGGTCGAATTGTTTGGCGATGTTCGCCTGCGTTACGAGGATCGTTCGGCCTCCGACACGGCGAATAACAACGTGGATCTTCAGCGGTGGCGTTATGCGGTGCGCTTGGGGCTGCGCGGCAATTTATTTGACGATTTTTACTATGGCGTGCGGCTTGACACCTCCAGCAACCCGCGCTCGACCTGGGTGACGTTCGGGGACAATGCCACAACCAGCAAAGGGCTTTACCAGGGGCCGTTCGGCAAATCCGCCGCCAGCATCGCCGTCGGCCAGGCTTATATCGGCTGGCGGCCGGCGGACTGGTTTGACCTGACACTGGGCAAGATGCCCAATCCGCTTTACACCACGCCGCTGGTCTGGGACAGCGACCTCAACCCGGAAGGCGCGGCTGAACATTTGAAATACACTATAGGCAACGCCGATCTGTTTGCGAATTTCGGACAGTTTCTCTACGCGGCATTTAATCCAAATTCGGCGTCGGGCGGCCTGGGCATCAACGCCGCAAATCCATTCAACGCGGATAATATCCTGCAATTTGCCTATCAGGGCGGCGTGCAATACCATTTCGCTACGAATATATCCGCAAAGGTTGCCGCTACGATCTATAAATATCTTGGCTTACGCCAGAGCATCGGACCCAACGGAAGTGCGCTGCCGCTGGCACCTTACTTTGGCGACCCGTATATCGGCGAAGGAGCTTACTATCTGCTCCCCGGCAATGCTCCGGGTTACAGCGGTTATGGAGCTGGTTTCAATGTTCCGCCGGGTTACGGCAGCGTAGGATTCCCGTTCAATCAGGTGGGGCTGAATCATCTCCTGGTTCTGGAGCTTCCGGCTGAAATCAATTTCAAAATTTGGAAATTAAACGCACAGTTGTTTGGCGATTTCGCCTATAACTTGGAAGGCGCCAAACGCGCCGAAGACGCAGCCAACGCCTATCAGGCCGTTGCCGCAGCCAACCCCGGCGCCACGCCCCACTCTTTTCCCGCGCAAACCAGCGATGTTAAGGCCTACCAGGTGGGTTTGGAACTTGCCAGCGCTGGTGGTCGGGGGCTGATTTCGGGCGCCCCCGCCCGGAAACACGCCTGGGAATTCAAAGCCTACTGGCAACATGTCGAGCAATACTCGCTGGATCCCAACCTCATTGATTCAGACATTTTCGAAGGACGCGAAAATATGGAAGGCATTTACGCGGCGGTGGCCTACGGCATCAGCGACCACCTTGTCGGCAGCGTTCATTATGGTCATGCCAGTCGCATCAATCCGTTGCTGGGAACCGGCGGAAGCAATGCCGACCTGCCGTGGATGAACCCCATCAACGACTTTTGGCTTTTGCAGGTGGATTTGACGCTTCAGTTTTGAACCGGATGCCAAGCTATTCTTCATTGATTTACGGCGCGGCCGCCTGGGTGGCAAGGCCGACTTTCTGGATGCCGAGTTGTTGCAGGACATCAAGCACGCTGACCATGTGCTGGTAATCCACGCCATCGGCACCTTTGACGACCACCGCCAGATCAGGGTTGTCCGCCTGAATCCGTGCGAGCTGCTCCTTTAATTGCATCAATGTAACTATCGCGCCGTTAAGAGTGATCTGACCGTCGTCCGCAACCGAGATTTGGTTGATCTTCGGCTCATTCGGCTTCGGGGCTGGCGGTTTCCCCGAAGGCAGATTAATTTCCAAATTGTTCACCAACTGCGGCGTGGTGATGATGAAAATGACCAACAATACGAACACCAGGTCCAGCAGTGGTGTGATGTTCAACTCGCTCAAGGTGCTATGATGAGAGCGGGAGATTTTTTTCATTGAAATACGGCTTCGGTCTGTTCCACAGTATCAAAGCGGATGGTGACCTCCGGGGGAAAATTTGTCGGCGGGGGACGACCGAGGTTGGTAATTTTTTGGAAAACCTGTTTTATCGAATCATCCCACCTGGGGTTTCCGGAGCTTTTGAGCCAGGCCAGTGGTTGCAAATCTCCTGTTTTGTCCACACGCACCTGAACTTCGGCGACGTATGCGGCGTCTTTTAAGTTGTCCGGGCGGTTCCATTTCTCGCGCAACACGTACTCCATGTAGCTCTTGTAAAGTTGGACCGGATCAGACTCGGTGTCCACCACGTGGCCGCCGCTGAATTGGAAGGCGGGCAATTCGGCGCTGGGCGGTGCGGCCACGGGCGCCGGGGGTGGAGGCGGCGTTGCCGTCGGCTTCACAGTTTCGGGTGGTTTGGATGCGACGCGGGCGGGTTCGGCGATTTTTGGCGGTGGCGGTTGAGGTTGCTCGGGTGGCTTGGGTTTTTCAGGCGGTTTTTCCTTAATCATTTGCACGGTGATAGTCTGGATTTTTTTGCCCAGAAATCCTTCGCGGGCGGCGAAATAAAGGATGGCCCCAATCAGCAACAGGTGCAGGCTGAAGGAAATGGCCAGGTTGACCCTGGACGAATTTCGTTTCTTGCGGGGCTGAGTTTGTGGGAGCATCTTACCGGGTAACGCGACTGCGCGCGATTTCCGTAGCCAGATCTACTTTGGGCACATTGGCCTGTTGGCAGATATCCAGGACCTCGCGGATAACTTTATATTTTGTCTTGGCGTCGCCGCGAATAATAACGTTCAGGTCGGGATCCGTCAGGCGCTCGCCCACGAGGGTCGGCAAGAGGTCGCTCATTTTTAACTCTTGGCGGTTCCAATACAATCTCCCGTCGGCCTGAACCGAAATGTAGTTCGCCTTGCGCGGCGGGTTTTTCTGGTGCCTCGAGGCGTCGGGCAGCTTCAAGTCCATTTTCTTCACCGGCGGAATGGTGGTGATGATGAAAATGACCAGTAAGACAAACGCGAGGTCGAGCAGCGGCGTAATATTCAGCTCCGTCAGCGAATGATGCACGCTACGGGAGCATTTTTTCATGGCGCGCATGCCGGCATCAATAACTGGTATAAACCGGTTGTTGTTCCTGCCGCTTTAACGCATCGGCGATCTTCTCTTCCAGTTCGCGATTATCCACATAGACGTGTTCGATTTGTGCGGCGTACCGCGCCGCGAAACCGTCCAGTTGCTGTGTCATATGTCGGATGGTCGTCACCATGTAGTTGTAAGCAAACATCGCGGGAATGGCGACCAGCAGGCCGGTGACCGTGGCAATCAGGGCGGCGGCCACGCCCGGCGCCATGGCCGTCAGGCTGGCCTGATTTTCCCGCGCGATGCCGGCGAAGGTGGCCATGACGCCCCATACGGTGCCCAGCAGCCCAATAAAAGGTCCGCCGGCGACGGCGGTGGACAGAATAATCATTCCTTTCTCTAAAGATATCGCTTGCGCGGCGGCAGCCTCTTCCATCACGACGCGGATCGCTTCGAAGGAGTTGGCGCTGATTTTGCTGATGGAAGCTTCAGCGGGTGAGGCGCCCTGGTTGCCTTCGTCGCCGCCATGCGAAGAGGTTTTTCGAAGCACGACGGGATGGTTCTTAAGGTGGTAGCTCAACTCGTCCGCGGCGCGGATGTAAAGATCGTAGGCGGGTGCGCCATCGAACTCCTCGCCTTTGCGCTTGATGTCCAGGGGATCCCGGGTGGCATTGTAGGCCTCGAAAAATTTTCTGCTGGCGGTGCGGGCAATGAACAACTGCCGCATCTTGGTGATGATGATGGTCCAGCTAAACAGGGAGAGGATCAGCAAAACGCCGATGGTGACTTTGCCTTCGGGCGTGGCTTTTTCGAACGCGAACTGGAGCGCGCTGGCGGCGATGAGGAGATGCAGGGTCATGGCACTGTTCCGGTTATCGGGGTTGGGCAGGCGAACGAGGATCTCGAATCCTGCCGGGGCGGCGGGATGCCAGGCACTGGTTGTTGAATTGGTTCACAATCATTGCAGGCAATGTATTTGAACCGACCCCAAACTCACGTTACAAATCGGTGAACTTTGCCGGTGTCCTTGTGGCTTGGTTGTTTTCCGGGTTGTTTTCTCTCTTTCCCCGAACGTCCTGTTGCCGATTGTTTTCACAATCGTGACGCCGGGGACGAGGAATAGTCACCTGCTGCTGATAGGGTGAATGCCATGATTGTGGAATGCCCGCTCATCATCCGGGATTTGGTCGTGTCTCCCGGAGACGAATGGTCGCCTTCGCCGCCATATCCGGGTTGGACGGTAGTGCGCGTGGCCGAGGGTTCGGGCTATAGTCTGCTTCGCGGCAGCCCCCGCGAGTTGCAAACGGGTGACGGCTTTATGGTGCCGCATACCACTCGGATGACGGTTCGCGCCAGCCAGCTTGACGTGCTGCGCCTGCAGTATTTTCAAATTCGGCCGGACTTGTTGAGCGGTCTGCTGACTGTGGCCGAAAGCTGGCGGCTGAAAACGCTTCCGGGCGGTGCGCCGTATATTTTCTTTTTCAAGGCGAACGAATTGAACGGGCAGGAATTGTCCCGGCTAATGGAACAAGCCAGCGGTGGGAGTTTGGCGGCGCGTTGTGGCCTTCTGCAAATCTGGGCCCGCAGCATTGCCGGTTTGTTCGGTCCGCCGATGCCGGCGAAAGTGGATGAGCGCAAGCTGCGCGGGCGCTTCTGTCAACTGATGGAACAATTGCCTGCAATCGAATTGCTGAACCTGTCCCCGTCCGAACTGGCCCGCCAATTGCAGTGCAGCGAACGCCATTTTCGGCGGCTCTTCCATCAAAAATTCGGCGTGCCTTTCCGCCGCCATCAGATCGAATTGCGGCTGTTGCGCGCGTCGCATTTGCTGGCCGATCCAAGCATCAAAATCGCCAGCATCGCCTACGAAAGCGGCTATCAGCATCTCGGCTTGTTCAACGCTGCGTTCAAAAAACGGTTCGGCATAACGCCCAGCGAATGGCGTCGGCGCAATTCACCGGCGAATTTTCCATCTCCCCATCCGCATCCATTGCCTCCTCCGATTGACACGGGCGTTGCGCACGGTGCCCCACTCAACCCGCGACCTGATTCAAAAACGGGCGGCAGCCGGCGGGCGCGGGTTGGAAATTGACCGGTTGCCGCCGAGGACGGCACCGCCGCTCTGTTTCTGCCGCCAGCGTCCCGGACTGGTGCCGAAACGCCGCGTGAACACCAGATTAAACAGGCTCAAAGATTTGTATCCGCTCTCCAACGCCACCTCCACCACCTTGGCGTTGCTGGTGGCCAGCAGTTCGCAGGCGCGCGCCAGGCGGATTTCGGCGCGCTTGTCACGGAAGGACATGCCCACCAGTTCGTGAAAAATCCGGCTCAGATGCCGCGGGGTGCAATGGGTCCGCCGGGCCAGCTCACCGAAACTCATTTCCACCAGTTCGCCCGGCGGCATGCGGTGCAACAGCGCCCGCAATCGCTCCCGCGCGTCCGCACCGTCCGGCGGCGGCGCAACCGATTCGAGCTCGTCGCCAAAGGCCTCGACGAACAACTGCAGCAGTTTCAGCCGCCACATCAGTCCCGCCGGACCGCGGCCGGCGGACAATTCCCGCATTTTCACGGCTACCGCACTTTGTGGCGGGAAAATTCGCACTGCGCTTTCCCGGTGCGCGGCTGTTTTCAGAAAATTCTCCTCGCCCAGCGTCATCAGGCCGGTCAACCGCGCCGGCATGACGTTGAAGGTTCGCAGCGACAGCTCCCCCAACTGGCTGGCGCGGATGACGGCCCGCGCCTGTTCCGCCATCAGCAGCGTTGTGCCGGTCGTCAACTCCGCGCTGCTTGCCGGTCGCAGGCAGTAGCCGGTGCCGTTGTGGACCTGAACCAGCGACCAGCCCGGCGCTCCCGGCAGCCATTCCCGGCCGGGGCCGAGCGAGAACTCTCGGACTGCGAGGTGAGGTTCATGCCAACGTTGTTGCTCTTTCTTCGGTTTGTCCATCGCTGCCGTCCAAAAGATTTACGCGCGGCGGGTTACAAACTCATGACGGCTTTGAAAAAGGCCGGAAACGATTCGGCGCGGGTTGGGTCAAAAGCCGCCAGTCGCATGCGCGGCGTGCAAGACTTGGCTCCAAGACGGCAACGCCGGTCGGCGCTTGGCGTTGGTTTTGCGCGGTTCATGGTTTGGACGCGTGATTTCAAAGTTGCCGAGCGCGGGCTTTCCCGTGGCCGGAGGGTGTTGTTTCCAGATTGTCACTGAACTGTCGGCTGGTTGCCATACAAACGGCCCAACGTTGCGTGTGCATTTTTTCAGGCGCGTTTCATCTCCGAATCAACCGGCGATGCCGAAGGCCGTTGAATTGTCGGACGGGTCGGAAGTTGCAAACTCCATCCGCAGCCGACGCCGATTTGCCTGGAACCGGTTTTCAACCGGCTGGAGGTTGTTTTGCGGGATGTTGTTGCTGCTCCTGGAACGGCCCGCGGCGGCGGACACAAACGTGCCGGCGCGCTTCGACGTTCTCGCCTATGTGGTAAAAGGAAGCCTCCCTTTTCCGGCCACCAACCTCGACACTTTTTTTTCGCCGCCCGCGGGAACCAACGTGGATTTGGAACAAATCGTGCGCGCGGCGGCGGATTTGCAGTCGGTCTGCGCCCGCCACGGCCAGCCCCAAACAGGCATCGCCTTCGCGCCGGAACAAATCGCCAACGGCATCGTTACGCTGCACGTATTTCAATCGGCAGTGCCGCAAATTGTGGTATCGGGCAGGCCGTGGTTTGTTTTCAGCAACCTCGTGGGCGCCGTCAACATGACCGGCCTGGTCACGAACGGGCCGCCGGCGCCGGCCGCCGGCACTGGCGCCGTCAGGCCTCCTTCCCCCAACGTGCGCCCGTTACCTCCGGCTACGCCGGCGGAACTGGCCCGCGCCCGCGCCGCGTTGCTGCAAACCTTGGCCGAAGCGGCAGCCGCGGAGGAAGACACGCGGATTCATGTCGCCTGCACGAATGCCGGGCCGCGGTTTGACGTGGAACGTTATTTGATTATGGGTAATTCGATTTTGCCTCCCGCCGTCCTCGCGGAGACGTTAACGAACATTGACGGCGCATTCGGCACGAATGTTTGTTTTGACGGCATCCGCACGGCAGTCGAACAGCTTCAAAAGGCATATCGCGACCGCGGCTACCTGACGGTGGCGGTGGGATTGCCTCAGCAAAAACTCACCAATGCCACCGTGAAGATTCAGGTAACCGAAGGTCGGTTGGCGACTGTTGAGGTAACCGGCAACCGTTGGTTCAGTGTGGACAATGTGCGGCGGGCGTTGCCCAGCCTGCATACCAACATGGTTTTGAACGGTCTGGTTTTTCAGGCCGAACTCAATCAGGCCAACGCAAACCAGGACCGGCAGATTTACCCGGTCATCGGCCCCGGCCCCGATCCCGGCACGAGCGCGCTGACGCTCCGGGTCCGGGACCGTCTGCCGCTGCATGCGAAGCTGGAATTTAACAATGAAGGCTCGCCCGGCACGCCCTCGCTCCGTGTGAACGCCTCGCTGGCTTACAACAATCTTTGGCAACGAGAACATTCCTTCGGCGCGCAATACGGGTTTTCGCCGGAGGCGTACAAGCAGGGCAGCCTGTGGAATTCGTGGAGTTTCTACGACGAACCGGTCGTGGCGTATTACAGCGGTTACTATCGGCTGCCGCTGGGCAGTTCGCCACCCCTCGCCGACCGGATTTCGAGCAATCCCACCCGCTTCGGTTACAATGAAGCAACGCGCCAGTTCAATTTGCCGCCACCGACCGGCCGGCCGGAACTGACGCTTTACGCGAGCCGCTCGACGGTGGACACCGGCGTGCAGAGTCTTTCCAGCTTTGAATTTCTGAACGAAGGCGGGTTTCTGGTGGGCGATTCGCAAACCTTTCAGCAGGACGTCACCGTTAATCAGACGCTGGGCCTTCTGCTCGACAGGCCATTGCCGGAAACCCACGGCATCAATTCGACCTTCTCGGCTGGATTGAATTTCAAGACTTATGGCTTGGACCTTTACCGCACCAACGTCACCACGCTGCTCCAAACCGTTCCCAAACCCGGCGGCGGCACGGCCACCACAACGCAACATTTTCCCTCGCCGACCGTAGTCGCCGAGTCGCTGGAGTATCTGCCGTTGACCTTGCACTACGATGGAACCTGGCGCGGTCCGGCGGGAAGGCTGACGCTGAGCCTGGGCATCAGCGGCAACGCGTGGTATTCCGGCTCCGAGGCCAACTTGCGGAACGTGGCCGGTTCCCCTAAAGCCACCGGCCATTGGTTGACGTTGACGCCGAGTTTGTTTTGGGACGTTCCGCTTCGCGGCCAATGGGATTTGCTGCTCCATGCGAGCGGCCAATGGGCCAGCGAACCGCTCATCAGCAACGAACAATTTGGCGCCGGCGGCGTCAACAGCGTCCGCGGCTACCGCGAAGGCGAGGTGTTTGGCGACGAGGGCTGGCGCGTTTCGGCGGAGCAACAGACAGCGCCGTATCAGGTGGGTCTGGTCTATGGCGACACGCCGCTGGTCGTTCGCGCATCAATTTACATGGATTATGCCCGCGTGTTGTTGATTGACCCGCAAGGAAGACCAGGCGCGGTGGGGCTGTGGGGCACGGGATTTGGAGTAACGGCGTCCGTCGGGTCGCACTGGGACGCGCGGTTGCTCTTTTCGCTGCCGTTGATGAGCGCCGGCACGACAGACGCCTTGCAGCCCTGTTTTAATTTCTCCCTGACTGCCCAATTTTGAAATGTCACCCAATTGTCACCTGAAAAAACTCCACCGCGGCGGACCTTGTGCTAAATGTTTCACACCCGACAAACCATGAAAGCCGCCTTTGCCAAAGCCATCCGCCGCAAGCGGCCGTGCTGGCCCGCGTTGGCACTGGCGCTGGCAGTGGGAGCCCAACGTCCGGCCGGGGCCAATCCCACCGGCGGCAGTGTTGCGCAAGGCGCGGCGACCTTCAGCGCGTCCGGTTCGATACTGACCGTTGGCGCGGCCAACAACACAGTCATCAACTGGCAAAGCTTCAATATCGGCGCCGGCGAAACCACGGCGTTTGTCCAACCGTCCGCTTCGTCGGTCGTTTGGAATCGCGTCAACGACGTCAACCCGTCCCAAATTCTCGGCCACCTGAACGCCAACGGCATCGTCGTTCTGCAAAATCCGTCCGGCATTTATGTGGGCGGCGGTGCCACGCTCTCGGCGCACGGTCTGATTCTAACCACCGCGTCCACGCCGCCACCGAATTTTTCCGGTGGCGGGCCGTGGTCGTTTGACGCCCCGCCGCCCGCCGCCAAAATCGTCAATTACGGACGCATCGCCGTGGCCGGTGGCGGATCGGTGTTTCTGCTTGCCGACGATATTGACAATCATGGCTCCATTTTTGCTCCGCGTGGGGAAATCGGCCTTTATGCCGGACAAAAAGTTTTGATTTCCACGACACCGGACGGTCGCGGATTGAGCGTGGAAACCACCGTGCCGGCAGGCGGGGCAGTGAACAATCAAGGTCAGTTGGTGGCTGACGCCGGCCGCATCGCGCTCACCGCCCAAACTGTGAACCAAAACGGTCTTATTCAAGCCAATTCCGTGCGCGACGAGAAAGGCGTGATTGAACTTGTGGCCGCCGACCAACTCAATATGGGAGCAAAATCGGAAATTCAGGCGCACGGTGACGATTTTGCATCCGGCAGCGGCGGCGGCAGCGTGGTTTTGAAGTCGGGAAACGATTTCAGCGATCAAGCCGGCGGCGCGATTTCCGTGGCCGGCGGCGAGCGCGGCGGCGACGGCGGCACCATCGAAATCAGCGCCCCCAATTTGCTGTCGCTCCACTCGATTCTGAAAGCAGCGGCACTGCCGGGGTGGTCGGCGGGCAAGCTCACATTGGATCCTTACGACATCATTTTGGATTCGTCCGGTTTTGACAGCGCCGGCAGCGGCACAGTGCTGGCCGGCAACAACCCGGGCGGCACGCTGGATTTGAATGTCAATTCCGCCTTTGCCGGTTTTTCCCAAATCACGCTGCAGGCCACCCACGACATCAGGCTGGCGGACGGAACGGATTTTGCCTTGAGTGACAACACCGGCGTCAGCAGCGGTCAACTGACGTTGGAAGCCGGGCATAACATTATCTTCGGCGACCAGGCTTTGATTTACGATGAGAACAACTGGTCGGTGACGCTCAAGGCCGGCGTGACGGATTTCAACTCGGGCACGGTGCAACCCGGCGCCGGCTCGATTTATCTGGGCGGTTTTGACGGGCTCAACCCCCTGGGCAACAGCGGCTCGATCCAAA
>DASRCU010000236.1:0-10658 GCA_035652955.1 Verrucomicrobiia bacterium
ACCGGCGGACCAACTGGCATTGACTTCCGAAACGGTTCCGCCGGAAATCATTTGCGTTCGTGCCGTGGACCGCGCGGGCAATTTAAGCCCCCCCGCCGCTCTGCAGAAAATCGCTCTGGCAAACAACGCCGTAAACAGCCGCTGATTTTGGTTCCGTCCGAAGCGGTCCCTCGCAGCGGCAAACGCCGCCCTTGCGGCAGAAACCGGACGGCTTCTTAATTTATCGCCCGCACGGCGGCCACATCCCGGGCAATTTGCGCCCGCAGTTCGTCCAGCGAGGCAAATTTTTGTTCCGCGCGCAATTTTTCGCCCACTTCCACTTCCAACTCCGCGCCATAAAGGTCGCCGTCGAAATCGAGCAGATGGACTTCCACGCGGCGGCGGGGCGGGCCGGGAGCCACTGTGGGGCGGCAACCGATGTTGAGCGCCGCCCGGTAGAAGTGACCGTTCCATTTCACGCACCCGGCATAAACGCCGTCGGGCGGCAGCACCAGCCCGGTCACGTCCAGATTGGCCGTGGGAAAACCGAGTCGGCGGCCGAGCCGGTCTCCGGCAATGACCGGGCCGGCAATCGAATAAGGCCGGCCGAGCATTTGGCTGGCCACGTCCAGTTCACCGGCCTGGATTTTCTGGCGCAGGCGTGTGCTGCTGACTATTTCACCGTCCAGGGCAACGGCTGCCAGACCGTGAACATGGAAATTCCATTCGGCGCCCAGCTTGCGGAGCAAGGCCACGTTGCCCCGGCGGCGGTGGCCAAAAACGAAATTGGCGCCGACGCAGATGCTGTGAATTTTGCCGAACTCGCGCACCAGGTTGCGGATGAATTCCTCGGGGCTTTGCTCGCTGAACGGTTTGTCAAAGGTCATCAGCCGGACGTTTTCGACGCCGAGTGATTCCAGGGCGCGCCATTTCTGGGTCGGTGAATAAATCAGCGGCGGCACTTTGTCCGGGGCGACGACGGCGTTGGGATGCCGGTCAAAGGTTACCACCACGGCCAGGGCGTCATGCTGCCGGGCGTCGGCCAGCGCCTGGCGAATGATTTGTTGATGGCCCAGGTGCACGCCGTCGAAAAAACCGACGGCCAGGCAACATTTTTTGCCGCCGGTTGGCAGCTCGTTTGGCGCGCGGATGATTTTCATTTTCCGGGAACGGCGGAATTCGTTTCGAATCAACACGCATCGTTTTCAGGCGGCCAGTTTCAGAAACGGAATCACGCGCTGTTCCAGCTCTGCCGGCGTCAGTTGCAAAATCTGTTCCAGCGGCAGCGCGTCGGCCACGTCGAATTTGCCGGAAGCGAGGCGGCGCAACCGGGCCAGATGCGCGCCGCAGCCGAGGCGTTGTCCCAGTTCATGGGCGATGCTGCGCACGTAAGTGCCCTTGGTGCAGGCGATGCGAAACTGTCCCAGCGGCTCGGCGTAGTCGGTGAAACGGAAGGTGTAGATGTGCACCAGGCGCGGTTCGCGCTGGATTTCCACGCCTTTGCGCGCCAGCTTGTAAAGTGGCACGCCGTCCTTCTTGACGGCCGAAACCATGGGCGGTGTCTGCATCTGGTCGCCCAGGAATTGCTCGGCCAGGGCGTTCAACTGCTCTAGCGTCAGCGGCGGCACCGGCTTGGTTTCCAGAATCCGGCCGTCGGCATCGTAGGAATCGGTCACGACGCCAAACTGAATGGCACCTTCATAGACCTTGTCGTCACTCATCAATCTTTCCGACAACCGGGTGGCGCGGCCCAGCACCAGAATCAACAGCCCGGTGGCATGGGGATCCAGCGTGCCACAGTGACCGACTTTCTTGAGGCCAAACCTGCGGCGGACGGCGTCCACCACATCGTGCGACGTCGGTCCAACGGGTTTATCCACCAGGAGAGCGCCGTCCAAAGCGGAAAATGGCTGCATAAGGGGAAACTACTTCGCCGCGTCCAAAGCGCGTTTGATGGCGGCCAGGACCTTGCGTTGGACAGACAGCGGCTTCCCGGCCAGGCGCGCGCCGGCCGCGGCCTGATGCCCGCCCCCGCCAAATTGCGCGGCAATCTCGTTGACATTCACCGACGGACTTTTCGAGCGCAGGCTCACCCGCGTCAACCCCGGCTCCAGTTCTTCGAACACACACGCCACCACCACCGGTTCGATGGCGCGAATGTGGTCAATCACGCCTTCGGTGTCGTTGCTCTCGGCGCCGGTCCGGGAAAAATCTCGTTGCTTGAGCCACAAATAGGCGATGCGGTTATCGGCGGTCAGGCGGAACTGGTTGTAAACATGCCGGAGCAGCCGGACGCGCGAGAGAGAATAGGATTGATAGACTTCATGGCAAATTTTCGCCAGGTCGGCACCGCGCGTGACCAGTTCGGCGGCAGTGTGAAACGTGCCGGGGCGTGTGGTGGGATACTGGAAGGAGCCGGTGTCGGTGGAAACCGCCACAAACAGCAGATCGGCCATCGGCTTGGTGATCGGCCAGCGTGCGGCCTTGAGCAGCCGGAAAATCAATTCACCAGTGGAAGGCTCCCGCGCCGAAACCCAGTTCACGTCGCCGTAGTGCGGGTTGCTTTCGTGATGGTCAATGTTGATGAGAATTTTGCGATGGAGGGCGCACTGGCCGGCCCGGCCCAGCCGTTCGTAGCTGGCGCAATCGGTGGCAATGACGCAGTCGAATTGTTTTCCGGGCCGGGGTTTTTGAAACAGCCCTTCGGGATCGAGAAACCGGTATTTTTGCGGCAGGGCGTCCTCGTTCCAACACACGACCGTTTTGCCCTGGTTCCGCAAAGCCAGAGCCAGGGCCAGTTGCGAGCCAACGCAGTCGCCGTCGGGCCGGACATGGCCGACGATGCAAAACGTTTCGTGCGCGCGAATGACTTCGAGAATCCGGTCAATGATTTTGGGATGGGATTTCATGGGATTAAGGCGCGCGCCGGCCGCGGCGGACAAAGCCTCGTCGCCGCCGGCTGCCGGCGGAATCACGGCGCGGTCGGTCTTTGAGACCGCGGGCGATGGGGCCACGGTGGCGGTCATGTCTCCAAATCGCTTTCGCCGCCGGTGCGGGACTGCTCGGCTTCCAGTTCTTCAATAATTTGCAGGACGCGGTTGCCACGCACAATGGAATCATCAAACACAAACTTGAGCCGGGGGGTGTATTTGAGCACCACGGCCCTGGCCACCAGGCTTTGCAGACGGGTCCGGTATTCGTTAAGGGTCTGAAAACCGCGCTTCTGCTGTTGCGGGTTGCCGAGGATGCTCACGAAGACGGTGGCGGATTTCAAATCGCCCGCCACGTCCACGTCGTTGACCGAAATCAATCCGCAATCGCTCACGGGAAATTCGCGGCGGATGGCCTCGCCAATTTCCCGCTTGAGCAACTCGCGCACGCGTTCAAGACGATGACTGGGCATGTGCTTTGTCAAATGGCGGAGCGATCCCACCGCCCGGCGCCGGGTCGTTCGGCGATTGCATCGCCCGCTCCTTTCCTCACCTCATAATCTGGCCGCCACCTTTTCAACCGTGTAGGCTTCAATCACATCGCCGGGTTGGAATTCGCCGAAGCCCTCGACGCGAATACCGCATTCCAGACCGGCACGGACCTCGCCGACTTCATCCTGAAACCTTCGGAGGGATTGGATGACGCCTTCGTAGATCACCTCCTTGCGCCGGCGGATTCGAATCTTGCCTCTGGGGATGCGGCCGCTGGTAACCACGCAACCAGCCACCGGCAGTCCTTTGGATAATTGAAAAATCTGCCGCACCTCGGCCGTGCCCACCACCGTCTCCTGAATTACCGGTTCCAGCAGGCCGGCCATCGAAGCCTTCACCTCGTCTATCAATTCATAAATGATGGCGTAGAGCTTGATCTGCACGCCTTCGTGTTTGGCGCGCTCGGCGGCGGTGCTGTCCACCCGCGTGTGAAAACCCAGAATGACGGCGTGGGAGGCGGAAGCCAACGCCACATCGTTTTCGGTCACGGCGCCGACGGCGCTGTGGATGATTTCCAGCGATACTTTGTCCGATTCGATCTTTTTGAGCGCGTCCACGATGGCTTCGACCGAACCCTGGGTATCGGCCTTGACGACGACTTTGAGGGTTTTGCTTTGTTCGGCGGCGAGCGTGGCAAAAAGATTTTCCAGTGTGACCTTTTTGTCTTCCTGACCTCGCACGCGCGCTTCCAGCCGACGCTGCTCGGCCAATTCGCGAGCGGTTTTCTCGTCCTCGACCACACTGAATTCCACTCCGGCCTCCGGCACGCCATTCAAGCCGAGTACTTTGACGGCCACCGATGGTCCGGCTTCCTTGAGCCGTTGACCTTCTTCGTTGATCAAGGCGCGCACCCGGCCGTAAAATTCGCCGCACAGGATCATATCGCCCAGGCGCAAGGTGCCTTTGCGCACCAGCACCGTGGCCGTCGGGCCGCCGGGTTCCACACCGGATTCGATGACGTTGCCCTTGGCGGGCCGATCGGGATTGGCCTTCAACTCCAGCAGGTCGGCCTGGAGCAAGATCATTTCCAGCAGCTTGTCAATTCCCTGCCGGGTCAGCGCGGAACATTCGACGAATATCGTGTCGCCGCCCCAATCGTCCGGCACCAGACCTTTATCCTGCAATTGCTGACGGACTTTCAGCGGATTGGCGTTGGGATGGTCCATTTTGTTGATGGCCACCGGAATGGGCACGCCGGCGGCCTTGGCATGATTGAGGGCCTCGAGAGTCTGCGGCATCACGCCGTCGTTGGCCGCCACCACCAGCACGACGATGTCGGTGACGTTGGCACCGCGCGCCCGCATGGAACTGAACGCCGCATGACCGGGCGTATCCAAAAAGGTGATCTGCGCCAGCTCGTTTTTCCGCTCCGGGTGCGGCACGGAAATGGTGTAGGCACCGATGTGTTGGGTGATACCGCCAGCCTCGCCGGCGGCCACGTTGGATTTGCGAATAACGTCCAGCAACGTCGTCTTGCCGTGGTCCACGTGCCCCATAATGGTCACCACCGGGGCGCGCGGTTTGAGTTGTTCAGGTTTGTCTTCGAAATCCAGATCAACCTTGCGGGGCGCGGCGTGAACGGTACCGGCGCCGCGTTCACGTTTCTCCGCTTCAAATTTGTATCCGTATTTGGCGCAAAGTTGCTGGGCAATTTTTTCGTCAATGGCCTGGTTGACGTTGGCCATGACCTTCAACTCCATCAAATCGGCGATGATTTTGAAGGGTTTTTGCTTGAGCGCCTCGGCGAGGGCGCGAACGAGAATGGGCGGTTTCAGAGAAATGACCTGCGCATCGGCGGGCAGCACGATACGCGGCGAAGGGGCGGCGGATTTCACCGGCGGCGCGGCCCGGCCATCGCGTGCCGGCACCGGCGGGTGCAATTCTTTTTTGGCTGTCGCGCCGCCGCGGGAAGCAGGCGACCTGTCTTTTTCGGCAGGGCGCGAAGCCGGCCGCGGGGGCAGTTGGATGCGACCCACCAAAGCGCCGATTTGCGGGGCCGGCGGTTTGGGCGGCGCCGCCGGAGCCGGGGCCGGCGCGGCAGGCGTTGGAGCAGCCGCCGCTTTAACCGGTTCCGGTTTGGGCTGAGGCGGGACTGCCGGTTTGATTTCCGGTTTGATCTCCGGTTTCGATTCGGGTTTTGATTCCGGTTTTGATTCGCGCGCCGGTTCGGGTTTGACTTCCGGCTTCAATTCCGTGGCCGGCGGGGTAATGATGAGGATTTTTTCTTCCGGCGGCGCCGGTTGGGGGGCTTCAGGTGCAGGCGCCGGCGCGGGGGCGGGAACAGGAGCGAGCCGGGCGGCGATTTCGGGATGGCTTTTGAGTAATTCGCCTTCCAGCCATTCGGCGGTGATTTTATCGAGGGAGCTGGAAGGGACGCGGGCGGCGGCAATACCCAGTGCCTTGGCCATGGCAAGGATTTCCTTGTTCTCCAGGCCAAACTTTTTTGCGATGTCGTAAATCCGAACGGGCATAAAATTTTTCCGCGGCAATCTGCCGCCGACGACGATGCGCGCACAGATTTTTTGTGCCGTGGCGCATAACTCAAGGCACGGATTGCGGAGCGTCCGGAACACCGGTGAGCCGGGAAACGCCGGGGCGCCCGGCCGTTCTCCTGTCTTCCCGCCATCCTGCCGTCCGTAGATCCAATTTTTTCATGGCTTCAACCCACGGCGGTTTCGCCGACTTTGATCTTTCGGCGCTCGGCTTCCTGGCGCGCTGCTTTCATCACTTCCGCCGCCTGGTCGCCAATCTGCGGAATATCTTTCAAATCGCTTTCATCCGCCGAGAGCAGGTCTTCCAGCCGGGTCAAGCCGGCGTGCACCAGTGCATCGGCTTGTTCACGGGAAATACCGGGAATGGCCGCCAGGGCCTGAATGGCCTCCGCCACTTTTTCCTCAAAGCCCTTGGTGACGACCTCCTCGGCCTCCACGTCCACTTCCCAGCCGGTTAACTTGGCTGTCAGGCGGGCGTTCTGACCCCGTCTGCCGATGGCCAGCGATAACTGGTCCTCGCTGACCAAAATTTTCAGGCGCTTGTTTTTCTCGTCCACTTCGATGCTCTTTAATTTCGCCGGCTCCAGGGCCTTGGCCACAAACACCCGGATGTCCGGCGACCAGGGAATGACGTCCACTTTCTCGTTGTTCAATTCGCGGACGATGTTTTTGACGCGTTGACCGCGCATGCCCACGCAGGCGCCGACCGGGTCCACCTTCGGGTCACGCGAATAGACGGCCATTTTCGTGCGGAATCCCGGTTCGCGCGCGATACCTTTGATTTCAATCGTGCCGTCGTTGATTTCGGACACTTCAACTTGAAAAAGCTTGATGATAAACCGCGGGTCGGCGCGGGACAAAATGATTTCCGGTCCGTGCGGGCCTTCTTCCACGGCTTTGACGTAGCAGCGGATGCGCTCGCCCACCTGGTATTCCTCGGTAGGCACGCGCTCGCGGTTGGGCAACAGCGCCTCGTATTTGCCCAAATCCAGGATCACGTCCGAACGGTCGAACCGCCGCACCACGCCGCTGACGATGTCGCCCACGCGATCCTTGAATTCGGCATAGATCAGGGATTTCTCGGCCTGGCGGACTTTTTGCAGCAGCGCCTGTTTGGCGTATTGAGCGGCGATGCGGCCGAAACCGGTGGGCGTGACTTCCTTCTCAATCTCCTCGCCCACCTGGGCGTCAGGTTTGAGGCGGCGCGCGTCAAACACCGAAATCTGATCGTGCTTGGATACGACCTTCTCCGCCACAATCAGCTTGGCAAAGGCCTTGATATCCCCGCTCTTGGGGTCAATCTCCACCCGCAATTCGCGAGCCGGCCCGACCGCTTTCTTGGCGGCGGACAACAATGCCTCCTGGACAGCGCCGATCAGGACCTCACGACTGATGCCCTTTTCGCGCTCCCAGAATTCCAAAACGGCCAAAAAATCTGCGTTCATATCAGTCCACACGGCCACCGCCCGACTTTCATCCGGCGAACAAAAAAGCCGGAAGATTGAACATCTCCGACTTTCGCGCCAGTGGCCAAATCGGCGGACAATACCGCTCTTGGTGCCCAGCATAAATTTTTGTCCCCGGACGGTCAAGCTCAAAACTGGTGGCTGGCAGCCATGAAATTCCGGGCAAACGCCCGCCCGCAAAGCCGCTTGCCAAATGTCCGCAGCCGGGCAAATTGTCCAGCGGTGATACCGCTGCACGATTCCATTCCCAGCCGCAGCACCCCGCTGGTGACCCGCGCGTTGATCCTGCTCAACGCTGTGGTGTTTTTCTTCGAGCTGACCCTCTCGCCGCACGAGCTGGAGCGGGTGTTTTATCTCTTTGGCATCGTGCCGGCACGATTCACCCACCCGGCGTGGGCGGCCTGGGTGGGATTTCCGGTGGATGATTACTGGCCGCTGTTGACACACCAGTTTCTGCATGGCGGCTGGCTGCATTTGCTGGGCAACATGTGGACGCTGTGGATCTTCGGCGACAACGTCGAGGACCGCATGGGCCACGCGCGTTTCGCGATCTTTTACCTCTTGTGCGGCATGGCAGCGGGTCTGGTGCAGATGTGGAGCGCGCCGGACTCAACCGTCCCGGCCATCGGCGCCTCCGGCGCCATTGCCGGCGTGCTGGCGGCATATCTGCTGTGGTTTCCGCGCTCGCGTCTGATCATGCTCCTGCCGGTTTTTTTCCTGCCGTTTTTCTTTGAACTGCCGGCAGTGCTGTATCTGCTCTGGTGGTTTTTGATCCAACTGTTCAGCGGGACTTTTTCCCTGCTGGCGCCTGACGAGGGTGGCGGCATCGCCTGGTGGGCGCACATCGGCGGCTTTGCCACCGGAGCCATCCTCTGCTGGTTCTTCCGCCGACCGCGCCGCGCCCGGCGCCGGGCGCTCCAACCCGATGAGTACGGTTTGGATTGGGTGTGGGGAGATTATTGAAAACCGAATCAACGGAGGTTTCCAATTATGGACATAAACCAACTCTTCTGGCTTTTCTTCATGCTCGCGGCGCTGCAACCGGTCATTCGGCAGCGCCTGCTCGAAGCCTCGCGCCAGCGGCTCATCGCGCGCATCGAACAACGCCGCAATTCCCGCCTCATTCTCCTGGTGCATCGCCAGGAAACGATGAGCCTGCTCGGCTTTCCGGTGTTTCGTTACATTGACGTGAACGATTCCGAGGAAGTCATCCGCGCCATTCACCTCACCGACCCCACCTTGCCGCTGGACCTGGTGTTGCACACGCCCGGCGGTCTGGTCCTGGCCGCCACGCAAATCGCCCGCGCCATCCAGCGTCACCGGGGCAAAGTCACCGTCTTTATCCCGCATTACGCCATGAGCGGCGGCACGCTGATTGCCCTGGCCGCCGACCAGATTATTATGTGCGAACACGCCGTGCTCGGTCCCGTGGATCCGCAACTGGGCCAATACCCCGCCGCTTCCATCCTGGCTGCCGTGCGGCAAAAACCCGCCGCCGAAGTGGACGACCAAACCCTTATTCTGGCCGACCAGGCGCAGAAAGCCATCGCGCAAATGCAAGAACAAGTCGCCGAACTCCTCGCCGAAAAATTTCCCGCCGAAAAGGCCGGCGAGCTGGCCCGTCAACTCACCTCCGGCACCTGGACGCATGACTATCCCATCACCTGCGAACGCGCCCGGCAACTGGGTCTGCCCGTCAGCACCGACATGCCCGAAGAAATTCTGCACCTGATGCAACTTTACCCGCAGCCCGTGCGCCGCCACCCCACCGTCGAATACCTGCCGCTGCCGCGCGGTCGCGAGCCAGGCCGCCAAAAAACCGTCGGCTGAAACGGCAACCCGCAACTCCAGGATTCGTTTTTTCCGTGCCTCCTTTCCTTGGCCATGGAACCGTCGAAGAAACGAGAGATAACTGCGAAACCACCCCTGCGCGCCAAGGGGGAAGTTGCACTCAGCCATGTCGGCGGCGTTGGTCCGGCCCGGCAGCATGGTCGAACAGTTGCCGGTCACGCGGTCAGCACGGCTGAGAAACTGCTGCGCGCCGATTCCTAACCACCCGCCGCTTCTCGACCGGCATCTTGCTGATCCGAAGCTTGGGCAGCCGTGGTTTGGATGCCTTGCCAATTGCTTGCGATTTTGGACCAATCCACGTCGCAGGGCTGTTCACCGGTCCAAACATCCCAGAACCTGGGGTCAGGAGAATGCGGCCGCTGTTCCTTGGGCAATTCCCTCACTTCCACCAAGACTGGTGCGGGCGCGCCCCAGCCGAGAAGAATGGCCCGACGGGATGGCAGGCTGGGCAATTCGCGCAGCAGGTCACCGTGGCCTTCGGGAACGAGTTTGCGCACCAGTTCCTGGTCGCGGTCATTCACCAAACGGTGCAGGAGAAAGGTATTGCATTGCGCAAGCACGGTTTCGGACATCTCGGAAGGACGCTGCGAAGCCAGCACCAACCCCAAGCCGAACTTCCGTCCCTCGCGGGCGATGCGCTCGAAGACCCGGCAGCAAAGTCGCCCGGGCGCAGGGGCGCTGTCGCTGCGAAGGTCGCGATGAACGAAAGTATGGGCTTCTTCCAAAACCAGCACAGTGGGCAGGGCTGTGCCGCGCAAACGACGGTAGCGCTGGACGGCTTCGAAAACCATGCGAGCCAGCACGGCAATCATGATGTGGATAACCTCGGAGGGAACGAGCGAAAGGTCGAGAACGGCCAGCGGGCCGTTGGCAGCTTCGCTTTCTCCGATGTAATCGTTCAACCATTTGTCGAGAGTGATTCCGGCGGTGTTCTCCGGGTCGAGCAATGCTGTGAGCTGAGGTTCGAAGAGCAATCCGCGAATGCGCAGTTTCAAGGAATCGACAAACTGAGCGTCCCGACCAGAAACATCCGCAGACAACGCCTCCACACAATCCGGAAGTTCACTGACCAAAAAGGGGCGGGGTGAATCGATCGAGATGGTGTCTTCCAGTGGAAGGTCAGCTTGCCGAGCAAGCGATTCCAAGCCTTCAAAAATTGGCCGCAGCTTGGCTTCCGAGAATTCGTTGTGCCAGCAGCCTTTTCTATCTTTCTTTTGATCGCCACGCTCTTGGCTTTCCAATTCCAAAGCCTTATTAGCCAAGTCACTAATCGACTTCTTGAGGGATTCGTCCGTGCATAAAGGGAGCAAGTCTTGGAGGTCTTCGTTCAGCTTGACCAGGAAGTCAGCAACGCCCTCGCGCTTACCTTTTGCGAGATGTTCCTCTGC
>DASRCU010000237.1:0-10576 GCA_035652955.1 Verrucomicrobiia bacterium
ACTGCACCGGCCTGTTTCACGTGGCCGGCGCGGAAAAATTGTCGCGCTGGCAGATCGGACAATTGCTGGTGTCGCGCTGGCCCGAAATTTCAACCCCTATCGAGCCGGCTTCCGCAAAAGATTTCTCCGGTCCGCCGCGCCCCGGCGACACGTCGTTGGACATTTCAAAAGCCCAAAATGTCCTGTCCCGATCGCTGCCCGGTCTGAGCGCGTGGCTGGCGGCGAATCCGCAAGAGCCATTCTAATTTGCAGCCGCCGGCGTGAGGAGGCGCACGGAGCGCTACGGTTCCGACGGATTCCGCCTCCTCACGTCGGCGGCTACGGCGCTCGATGTTACTTTGCCTTCAACTCCAAAACCGTGATGGAGTAAGCCGGAAATTCGCGGGTGAAATTCGTGCCGAGTCCGTTCGCCGGTTCCGTAATCGGAACAATCTTCGTCGGTTCCTGGAGGGAGTTCGTGTCGTCTGGACTCTTTGCTTTCATCACGATGGCCGTGCCTTCGGGTTCAACGGCCGAAGCCCCGCTGATTTCAATTTTCACCGTCTGCGCCGTGTTGAGGCGGTTCACGATTTTCAAATAAATCGTGCCGTTCACGCTGTCCCGCGTGGCGTCAAAGAACAGGGTCGGCACTTCCTGCGCCGGCGGCCGCGGCTGCTCCACGCCGTTCCGGCGACGAGCGGGCGGGTGCCAGGTGTAGGTCGGGATGCCCTGGGAATCCGTCGCGAGCACTTCGTCACCGTGGTGCGTGCTGAACATTTGCTGGGCGTAGTAGGACGGTGAGCCGTAGCAGGTCAGGGCGTCGTAGCCGATCAAATCCGACCTCCATTGCATCGAACCACCCCGGTTGAGGTCGCTCACATTGACGAAGAGCGGCGCGTAGCTCGACATGACCACCAGGTCCGAGTTGCGTTCCAGGCAACACATCCACGCAGCGTCGCCGAGCGCGCCCGCCATGTTGGGCGTGGGCGAGCCGACGCGGGTGGCCCATTCGCCAACGAAGACCCTGGTTTTGCCATCGCGGGGCCGCGTGTCATACATGTGCGACTGCGCCTCCATCTCCTCTTCCGAGCGGTAGTAGTGTTCGTCAATCAAATCCGGCACGCGACTGCGCACGCGGGTCGTGGCGATGAGCTGGAGGCTGGGATATTTCGCCTTGATGGCATCGTAAAATTGCGCGAACCGCCCGTCGTAACTGCCGGAACGGTCAAACCAGTCCTCGTTGCCAATCTCGACATAGTTCAAAACGAACGGCGCAGGATGGCCGTCCCTGGCGCGCCGGGCACCCCACTTGGTGTGGATGTCGCCGGTGACGTATTCGATTTCATCGAGCGCATCCTGGACGTAAGGTTGCAGGTCGGGGCCGGGATTGACGTGTTCATGGCGCAGCGAATAGCCGGCGTACACCGCCAGCACCGGTTGCATGTGCAGATCTTCGCACCATTCCAGAAACTCCAGCAAGCCCATGCCGTCGGTGGACCAGTAACCCCACGGGCTTTCGTGGCCGGGACGCTGCGAAATGTCACCGATAGTGTCCTTCCATTCGAACCGCTCGGCGATGGTATTGCCCTCGAGGTAATTGCCACCGGGGAACCGCAGAAAGGCCGGATGCATGGCGCCGAGGATTTGCATCAGGTCAATCCGGTTGCCGTTGGGCCGGTTGTTGAATGTGGGCGGGAACAACGACACCTGCTGGAACCAGACTGTGCCGCGCTTTGTGGTCGAGATAACGAAACGATTGTCCTTGGAAACGGGCACATTGCCCGTGATGAGCGTCACTTCATACTTCTGCCATTTTTTGGAGATCCTCCGGACCGTGGCGCTCGCAAAGACTTTTTGGCCGTCCGCGCTTTCCAGGGCCACCGTCAACGGCCCCGAAAATCCTTTGCCGCGCGCGTAAAACGAAGCACGATAAGTCGTGTTCGGCCGGACGGGAATTCCCCAATAACCGCCATTGGCAATGCCGGCAGGCGAGTCCTTTGACGCCTTGCTCGTGTCCACTTTCAAGCTCAGGTTCAACGCCGAGTTGAGCGGCTGGTTTGTATCCAGCGAAATGGCGGCGTCGCCCACCGCGTTCCAAAATACCGGCTTGGCCCGGTTCGCCTTGAAGGTGCGGTTGCGGATCAATTCGCCGTAAAGCCCGCCTTCGTAGGAGTAATTGATTTCCTCCGTCATCAATCCATAAAGCGTCGGGCTGACCTTCGCCTTGACCTCGTCGGCCTTGATTTTCAGGACCGGCATTGAGTTTGTCGTCTCGGCCGGGGCGAGGGTTGCGGTCGCGCAAACCAACGCCAGCAAAACGCTGGACGACACGAGGCGGTTTATTCGTGAAAAGCGGGATGTATGCATGGCCTGACATTGAATTTTCAGGGGCCAAAAGTCCATCCCCAATCCAGGCGATGCACTGCCGGCCTGATGGCGGAAAAAACTTTTGTTCGACGGTTTCTTCGTTGTTAATTCCACCGTGAATCCGCCAACCGCTGGCAGCCAATATCGCGGACGCCTGGCGCCCTCGCCCACCGGCTATTTGCATCTGGGCCACGCCAAAACATTTTGGACGGCCCAGGAACGCGCCCGTGTGCACCGCGGCACGCTGATTTTGCGCAATGAGGATCTGGACCGTGCCCGGTGCCGCCCGGCATGGGTGACCGCCATGCTCGAGGATTTGCGCTGGTTGGGGTTGGAATGGAGCGAAGGCCCGGACGTGGGCGGCCCTTTTGCGCCTTACAACCAGAGCGAACGCATGGATTTTTACCGCGCCGCATTGGAACGGCTGCGCACGGGAAATTTCATTTATCCCTGCGTCTGCTCGCGCCGGGATGTCCGGCAGGCCGCCGCCGCGCCGCACGCCGAAGACGACGAACCGATTTATCCGGGCACCTGCCGTTCCCGGCAGCTCCCGGAAATCGGACCCCGAAAATTCAATTGGCGCTTCCGCGTACCCGACGGCCAGACGATTGCCTTCCGCGACGAAAATTGCGGAGAACAGGAATTCGTTGCCGGAAAAGACTTTGGGGATTTTATCGTCTGGCGCTACGATGACCTGCCGGCGTATCAACTGGCCTGTGTGGTGGACGACGCAGCGATGGGCATCACCGAAGTGGTACGCGGCGCGGATTTACTCGTCAGCACGGCGCGGCAACTGTTGCTCTACCACGCCCTCGGCTGGAGGCCGCCGCGGTTTTTCCACTGCGAACTGGTGCGCGACGAACAGGGCCGGCGTCTGGCCAAGCGCCACGACGCCTTGAGCCTGCGGACGCTGCGCGCACAGGGTCAATCGCCCGAAGGGGTGCGCGCGCTGTTCCGTGACCAGTCGCCCGCCGGCGCCGGCCTGTCTCTGCAGCCATCGCGTGGCTGACGCTCGACAGGCCGCCAGGCGGCTGTTAGCGTTGGCCCATGAATTTTCTCGTCACCGGCGGCGCGGGTTTCATCGGTTCGCATGTGTGCGAACGGCTGCTCCGCGATGGCCATCACGTCTGGGCCTTCGACGACCTGAACGATTTTTACGATCCGCGCTGCAAACAGCGCAATCTCCGGGAAATTCAGGCGCTGGCCCAACCGTTTGAATTTGTTTTTGGGGACATCACCGATCGCGCGGCGCTGGACGAAATTTTTTCTTCCGTGCGGTTCGACCAGGTCATTCATCTGGCGGCGCGGGCGGGGGTGCGGCCCAGCCTGCAACAGCCGGCACTTTACCAGCGTGTCAACGTCGAGGGCACCGTCAACGTGCTGGAAGCCGCCCGCCAGCGGGGCGTCAAAAAAATCATCATCGCCTCCTCGTCGTCGGTGTACGGCTTGAATTCCAGGGTGCCGTTCAGCGAGCGCGACCCCATTGTCTCGCCCATTTCTCCTTACGCGGCGAGCAAGCTGGCCTGCGAGACACTCGGCCACGTGTGGCATCATCTTTACAAAATGGATGTGGTCCTGTTGCGGTTCTTCACCGTGTACGGTCCGCGCCAGCGGCCGGATCTGGCGATTTACAAATTCGCCAAATTGATCACCGCCGGTCAGCCCATTCCGGTTTTTGGCGACGGCTCCGCCGCGCGCGATTACACGTTCATTACCGACACGCTGGAGGGCATCATCGCCTGCACGCAACGGGAATTCGGCTATGAAATTTTCAATCTCGGCGAGTCGCAAACCGTTTCCTTGAACCGGATGATTGAATTACTCGAAGCGGCGCTCGGCCAAAAGGCGGTGATTGACCGGCAGCCGCTCCAGCCCGGCGACGTGCCGCTGACCTGCGCCGATGTTTCCAAGGCGCGCGAAAGACTCGGTTACCAGCCGCGGGTAAAATTTGAGGAGGGCATCAAATTGTTTGCCGAATGGTTCAGGAAACAGGAAGCGAATCGGGCGGCGTGAAAACGCGGCGATGCTTCAGAATTCGGGCGGCGGCCGGGTCAGGGCTGGCGCATTCGCGGCGGCAGCAGCGGCGACACCGGCGGACGGTTGGTGGAAAGGGCGGCATTTTCTGTTTTGAACGCGGAGCGGAACAACCAGTGCCGCTTGAGGCCCTGAACGAAATCGTCGGCGTCCCGCACCGTTTGGGAAATGCCGGCCAGCAGATTGGAGTTGGCCTGGACCTGCGCATTCAAATTGCTGGTGATGTTGGCCAGGGGGATGAGCAGGGCAGCGAGATTGGTGTCGGTGTGAGTCAGCAGGACGTTCACGTTGGTCAACGCGGTTTGCAACTGTCCGTTGCCGTTTTCGCCGAGCGCCCAGGCGGCTGCTCCACCGGGCGCGCGCCATTGAGCGGTGAGAGCGGCGAGGTTGGTCAGCACGGGCCGCGTCTGGAGGAGGGCGACGTTCAGGTTGGACGCCGCCCCGGCGGTGTTGTCCAGCATGGCGGCGATCCGGTTGGTGAGCTGGAGGATGTTGGGCAGGGCCTTTTGCACCTGCGCGACCATCGCCTGCAACTGGTCGGAAAGGGGCGGGGTTTCCAGGGCAGGCAGCCAGGCGCTGTCGCGGTCGGGCGAAAAATTCACGTAACGATGCACACGGTTGTCCCACGCCGCCACGATGTGATTGTAATTGACGGTATTGTCATAGACAAACAGGGCGTTGGTGCCCGGTAGCAGTTCGGCCAGGCGATCCAGATTGGACGGCGTGAGCATGGTATAGGCGCTGAAGACGAGATTGGACTGCGCGTCGAAGACTTCCTGGTAAAGCTGCCAATGGTTGGTCTGGGTGGCGACGAGCTGCCGCAGTTCGGGAATGGTTTTCCAGACGCCCGGCTGCGTGACCACGCGTGCCGGTCCGTTCGTGCCGCGGGTGACTTCGATCTGGCGTTTGCCGAGAAAATCCGCGGTGTTCACCTTCACGTAGGAGCCGTCGCGCCAAATCCGGCGGAAGTAGGGGTCCACCACCTTGAATTCCACCCGCACGTTGTGCGGGTCGTAGGGCGGCAGCGGAATCACGCGCGTGATCTGGCCCACCGCAAAGCCCATCATGTAAACGGGGTCGCCCACGTTCAGCCCCGCCGAGCTTTGGAGGAAAACAAAGAACGGCGCCTTGATTTTGAACCAGCCGCGGCGCTCAGCCGTGTGGTAAAGATAATAGCCAAAGCCGAACAACAGCAGCGCCGTGGCCAGAAACACGAACCAGCCCACCGCGCGTTCGGTGCGGCTTAAACGCGTGCGCAGTTGCGGAGTCAGATCGGGTAATGGCATTTTTCGTCGAATCGTTTGAGCGGTTCACCAGCTTGACGCCTTGACCTGTTCCTCGGTCTCGGCCAGCAGTTCTTTCACGGCCGGGTCGGCGGAGGTTTCCACCTCGCGCCACGAACCGAGGGGAATGAATTGTTTGTCGCGCAGCACGGCAAATCGTCGCCCCGTGTGGTCCCAATCTGCCAGACGCGACAAATCGTCTGTCGTCAACACCATCGTCAACGGCCGGCCGCCGAGCCATTCGTGGCCGCGCCCGAGTTGATCGAGAAACCGCCGCCACCAGTGCCTATGCCGCGCCCCCAGGCCGGTCAGCGGGTTATCCAGCAGCAGCAAGTCCGGCTGGAGCGCCAGCGCCCGCGCCAGCGCCGCGCGCACCCGCCAGTTGGCGGCCACGTGCGGCGGGACCACGTCGGCCAGCGGCGTCAGTTCCATTCCCTCCAGCAGTGGTTTGACGGCCGCCAGGGCGGCGTCGGCCGTCAGGTTGTGATGGTAGCGCAGGGGCAAGGCGATGTTTTCGGCAATGGTCAACTGGTTGAACAATTGTCCGCCCTCGAACACCAGTCCCACGCGCCGGCGCGTCGTCTCGTCAGCTTCCGGCGTTTCGGCGCCCCACCATCGGACGCAGCCGGTTTGCGGCGGCATCAGGCCCGCCGCCAGCATGAGCAAATCGCTTTTGCCCGATTGCGGCGGGCCGGCGACGATCCAGAATTCACCCGGGGCCACCGTCCAGTCCACGTTTTCGAGCACGGTGAGGGTCGGTGCCCGCATGGCGCCCACGCTCACGCCGCGCATTTCGATGACGGGTCTGGAGAGGCTTTCGTTCATGCCGCCAGATACAGCACGATGAACAGCGCGTCAATCAGCACGCAGACGATCACGCCCTGCGTTACCGCGCGCACCGCCACCCGCGAGACTTCTTCCAGCCGCAACGGCTGCGCCAGGCCGTGGTAACACGTCACCACGGCAATGAAAAAACCAAACGCCGCCGTTTTGAGCGCCAGCAGGGTAAAATCCAGCCAGCTCAACGCCCCGGCAATTTGTTTGAAATATTCGCCCGGCGTCAGCGGCACATCCTGCAAAAATGCAAACAGCCAGCCGCTGGCCAGCGCGCCCAGAATCAAATAAACCGTCAGCGAAAAAACTCCTGTCGCCATGCCGATGACCCGCGGCACAATGAGGTAATGCACCGGGTCAATCCCCAGGGCTTCCAGTGCCTCCACTTCGCCCAGAGCGCGCGCCGTGCCCAGTTCGATGACGTGCGCTGTGCCCACGCGCGCCAGCACCAGCATCGCCGCCAGCAACGGCCCCAGCTCGCGCACAATCACAATCACCATGGTCGAGCCCAGATACTGAGTGGCGCCCACCCGTGCCATGGCCGAGACGGTCTGGCCGATCACCAGAAATCCCAGCGCCACCGCCACAAACAGAAACATCGGCAGCAGCGCCACGCCCGCCCGGGCGATTTCCCGGCGGATGCGCGGGCGAAGGACATTCTGCGCCGCGCCGGATTTTTTCAGGAGAACGCCCAGAGTGATGAGCGTGAACGCCGCCAGCCCTTGCGCCGTGAGCAGACACAAAAAAATTTTCCGTCCGAGAAAATCAGCCCACCTCCGCGGCAACGGCGCTCGATGGAGCCATTGCTGTTCGGACAATCGAAATCGGCCGGCGGAAGGGGCACGCACGGCCGCAGCGTAAAACCCCGCCGCCGCACGGTCAAAAAGGTTTTTTCTTTCCGCCGGGCGCGCTAGACTTTTCGCGTGACGCACGCCGAAGCCCAAAAACGCCACGCGCAGCTCGTCGCCGAAATCCGCCGCCACGACCACGCTTATTACGTCGAAGGCCAGCCGCTTATCTCCGACCGCGAATACGATCGGCTGTTCCAGGAACTCCAGGATTTGGAAAAACAATTTCCCGACCTGGTGACGCCTGAATCGCCCACCCAGCGCGTCGGCGGCGCGCCCAGCGATAAGTTCGCCCGCGTCAAACATCTGGTGCCTATGCTCTCGCTCGACAAGGTGGAAGCGGCCGGGCATCCCACCAGCGCCGAGGAACCCGACCGCGAAAAACGCAGTCGTGCTCAAGACGAAAATACCCTTCACCAGCTCCGCGCCTGGGATGCCACCCTGCGCAAACACCTCCGCCGCGACCGCATCGAATACGTTCTGGAACCCAAGGTGGACGGCGTATCCATCGGCGTTCATTACCGGCACGGCAAATTCGTCCTGGGCGTCACCCGCGGCGACGGCACCGAAGGCGACGACATCACCGCGAATTTGAAGACAGTGCGGAGCATTCCGCTGGAACTCAAAGCGAGCCATCCGCCGGCGCTGCTGGAAGCGCGCGGTGAGGCGTACATGGCCATTGCCGATTTCCAGGTCCTGAACCAAAAGCTGGCCGCCGCCGGCGAAAAACCCTTTCCCAATGCCCGCAATGCCACCGCCGGCACGCTCAAACAACTCGACCCCAAACTGGTGGCGCAACGCCCCATCCGCGCCGTCTTTTATGCCACCGGCGCGCTTGACGGTATCGAGTTCCGGAAACATTCCGAGATGCTGGAAACCCTTGCCCGATTCGGCCTGCCCACGCAAAAGCTCTGGTGGGTCTGCGACGGCATTGAGGAGGTTTTGAAAATTTACCGGGAAAAGGTGGTGGCGCATTACGACGAGAGCAAAGATTTGCGCCGGCAATTGCCTTACGAAATTGACGGCATCGTGCTCAAGGTCAACACGCTGGCCGACTGGGCGCTCCTTCCCGGCCGCGCCCGCGCGCCGGGCTGGGCCATCGTCCACAAACCCGTGCCGTGGATTACGCCGGCGGAAACCGTGTTGAAAGCCATCACCGTCCAGGTCGGCCGCACCGGCGTGCTCACGCCCGTGGCCGAACTCGAACCGGTGTTTGTGCAAGGCTCGACCATTTCGCGTGCCACGCTCCACAACGAGGACGAAATCCGCCGCAAAGACATTCGCATTGGCGACACCGTGGTCATCCGCAAGGCCGGCATGGTGATCCCCGAAGTGGCCGAGGTGGTCAAATCCAAACGCCCGCCCGGCGCCAGGGAATTTGATTTGTTCCGACACGTCGGCGGCCGGTGCCCCGCCTGCGGCGGCCCCATCGCCAAGGAAAAAGTTTCGGCCGGCGACGCCGAGGAGGTCGCCTGGCGTTGCCAAAACGTCGCCGGCTGCCCGGCCCAGCTCACGCGGCGCATTGAGTATTTCGCGCAGCGCAAGGCCCTGGACATCGAATCGCTCGGCGGCATTGTAGCCGAAAAACTCGTCGAACAGGGTCTGGTCAGGGAACCGCTCGACCTGTTCGATTTGAAACTGGAACCCCTGGCCCAATTGAATCTGGGCACCGACCAGGAGCCGCGCGTGTTCGGCGAAAAAAACGCCCGCAAGGTTTTGGAAGCGCTGGAACGCGCCCGCACGGCGCCGCTCTCGCGCTGGATCCTGGCGCTGGCGATTCCGGAAGTGGGCGAGGCCACCGCCAAACAACTGGCCGCCACGCACGACTCGCTGGAAGCCCTGGCGCACTCGCCGGTGCTGCGCGACATCCGCGACCTGGCCGCCAAAGAAGCCGAACGCGCGGAAATCAGCCCCCGCTCCCGCAAAAATCCGCCCCGGACTGACGAGGAAAAACGGCAACGCGAAACCCGTGACGCCGCCCTCAAAGCCGAAATCGCCGCCATTCAAGCACGGCTGGAAACCGGCGGTTTGAAGGCGCAAATGTCCGAAGTCGGCCCCGTCGCCGCGGCGAGCGTGCTGGATTATTTTGCCTCGCCCGCCGGAAAGAAGATTCTGGCCCGGCTCCGTGAACTGGGCATCAAACCACAAAGCGAAAAAACCAGTGCCGCCGCCAAAACCGCCGGCGTTTTCGCCGGCAAAACCTTCGTGCTCACCGGCACGCTGCCGACAATGACGCGCGAGGAAGCGACGGCAAGGATTGAAGCCGCCGGCGGCAAAGTGACCGGCAGCGTGAGCCGGAAAACCGATTTCGTCCTGGCCGGTGCCGACGCCGGTTCAAAGCTCCACAAGGCAAAAGAGCTGGGCGTGAAGATCATTGACGAGGCGGAGTTTTTGGAACGGCTCGGCCAGTCGCGATAGTCGCAATAGGACCGGCCGCCGGTCATCTTCCCTACGGCAACCGCTTTCGAAAGGCCGCGCAGGCTTTGGCCACGTCTGACGCATTGAGGATGGCGGAAACGACGCCGACGCGCGTGGCCCCCGCCGCCAGCACGCTGTCGAGATTTTCCAGATTAATGCCGCCGATGGCGAACCAGGGAACGGTCACGTTTGTCGCCGCCCAGCGGACGTAATCCAGCGTCACCGGTCTGGCCGTTGGCTTGGTGCCGGTGGCAAACACCGGACCGATGGCCAGATAATCCGCGCCGGCAGCCAGGGCGCGTTGCGCCTGCGCGGGCGAATGAGTGGACAGGCCGACGCCCAAGGCGGAAGGACTCGGGCGAAGTTCCGAAACCCGTTTGCCGCCCGCGTCAAAAAAATCTTCCTGGCCCAGGTGACAAAACTCTGCGCCCAGCTCGCGGGCGATTTCCGGATAATCGTTGATGACCAGGCCGACGCCGGCGCGGCGGGTGATGGGCAAAATCTTTTCCGCCAGCGCGCGAATTTCGTCCGGGGCGGATTGTTTGGCGCGGAGTTGGATCAAATCGCTGCCGCCGTCGCAGAGTTGCCGGGCCACCTCTTCAGCGGCGCGACCGCGCAGATACGCGGTGTCCACGAAGGTGTAAAGCCGGCAGGCGGCGAGCGGTTTCATGCCCAGGGTGCTGGAGCCACGAGCCGGGATTGAACCGGCGACCGGCGGTTTACAAAACCGCTGCTCTACCGCTGAGCTATCGTGGCTTCCGGCCGTCAATCACCATAGGAAAGCGGCGCAGGAATTCAAGCTTTTTGAACGGG